>NZ_CP042964.1 GCF_003606325.2 Bartonella kosoyi | reverse complement strand
AACAGATGCATTGATTACAATATACGATTCAATAAGTGTAACAGCTAGTAAAACAGCTATAAAACCAAAGCATAAAAAAACAATAACAGACTGAATAGCAATCAATACAGAGGTTATAGGATTCCAAGTACTAACATTTGCCATAGCTTCCATAATATCAGAAGCTTCACCCAAAATATCTGAAGGAAAAAGATTTCTTCCTCTTCCACTTGCATCAGCTGCTGCCGTACGAAAACTCTCAACAATAGCTGTCCCCCATTCTTGAGAATATTCTAAAAGAGCAGCAAAAAAGCCTATCACAAGAATGAACTTAACCAATTCTCCTACAAAATCAGCAATATCAGATTGTTTAAACAAAAGAGGAATAAAACTAAGAATAAATTGAAGCGTAGCCAATAACCAAAAAAGACGAAAACCATAATAATGCAGTTTTGAGTACCAGCGATGAGATTGATTTTGTATTAAATCTAATAAACCATTAAATTCTTTAGTTTTGTCTAAGCCATTTGCAAAGGAAATATCTGTAAAAAATATATACCCCAACACAATCAAAAAAAATATTAAAAAAACGCGTTTTTTATTCCTTAGCACTGGGTAATTTTCCATTTTTTAAAATGCATGTCCACGATCTGTATCTGGCGATTTTGTTTCAAAAAATTTTTCAACGTTAGCTTCATCTTTTGCTTTACGTTCTACTTCATCAGCTGTGTAATTTGCTTGCAAAGTAATATTATTAGCCACGAGTTCACGAAGCATTTGCAGTTGCTTAACTTGTTGGGTAGCAATTTCATTTCCAGCTTGAATGGCTTGCATACGACCCTTTGCAGTTGCTGAACGGTTGATGAGCGTCCGCATAAAATTATTCTCTTTAACAAAACTACTTATGTTAATTCCAGCTGCCTCAATAGCTATACGTGCATTAGAAAAACCATTTTCTGCCCATTTTCTAAAATCTTCTATAGGACTTTTTTTTCCAATCTTTTTTAAAAAATTTTCATAACCAGGATAACGTTCTTTAAATTTACTATGCAGATTCTGCATATTATAGGCAATGATTTTTGCATCTTGATAAGTTCTGTTCAATAGTTTCAAATCATTCTCGAATCTTTCAACGCTGATAGAATCAAGCGTTTTAGCCTGTTCTATCATGTCTTTATATTGCTTAATCTCTACTGCGACCTGTTCTGCAGTGTTTAATGCAATCTCCACATCTTTTGCATACTCTAACGCCTGCGTAAGAAGATTAGAACAATTAGTGCAGGTAACAGGTACAAGAGCTTTCACTGGAGTAATTAAAATAATAAAATTGATTATAATAAATGTACTTATTACAGAAAAAAATTTAAGTCTCTTCAAGATATTTTTCATAATTAACTCCTCTCATTTGAAGCCATTTAAAAGGCCAGTTTTTTGCATCTTCATTGATAAGTTTTTTAACTTCAACAAGATCTTCTTTATTAGAAATCGCTACAAAAGAAAGAGCTACATCACCTAATCCTAACTCAAAAAGACGGCGGCCAAGAATAGATTTATAATAATATTGCCTTTTCTTTTTTGCTGTTTTGATAATTTGAATTTCTTTATCATTCAAACCAATCATTCTATATAGATCAACTGCTCCTGGAGTTCCTTCAGCACCCTTTGTTTCTGCTTCTTCATTAGGAAGTAATATCTTGGTAGGACACTGTTCCAACAAAACATCAAGAATACCAGAACGAACTGCATCAGACAGACTTTGTGTTGCCATGATCACAAGGCAATTTTTTTTTCTTAATTCTTTTAACCATTCACGAATTTTCTCACGAAAAACAGGATGTCCAAGCATAATCCATGCTTCGTCAAGTGAAAGAATAGATGGTTGTCCTTTCAAGCTTCTTTCAAAACGTCTAAACAGATATAACAAAACAGGTAAACCATTTTTATCACCTAGCTTCATGAGTTCATCAATTTCATAGACAATAAAATCATTATGATCTTCAAACTGTTCTTGACCATCTAACAAATGTCCCATAGCTCCAGAAATCGTATAATGTGCGAGTGCATCACGAATTTCTTGGTTCTGAATCGTCGTAACAAAATTACTGAGTGAACGCATATTCTTAGGGGTTTTACTCATCTGCTGCATTGCACGATGAATTTCCATTTTTTGCTGAGGAGACGGCGCTTGCCCCGTCTGCAATTCATAGCAAACAGCAATCCATTCTTGCGCCCAAAGATTATCGGCTTCTGTATCAATGTCTGCAAGAGGCATAAGAGCACCGACAGCACTATCACTATCACCAATATCATAATGACGTCCATCTATAGCATAACACAATGCATATAATGAACGACCTTTATCAAAAGCAGTAATATTAGCAGGTAAATGCTTACCATCTTTATCTGTTGCCCTTGACCAATATCTACGCGCTTGCGCTAATAGAAACGCTAAAAGTGTCGATTTTCCAGCTCCGGTTGGACCAAATACAAGTGTGTGGCCAACATCATCAACATGTAAGTTAACCCGAAATGGCGTTGCACCTGTTGTTACTACTTGAGATAAAGCAGGAGAATTATCAGGATAAAGTGGACAAGGATTAAATTGTAAACCTGGCCATACACTTGAAAGAGGTAACATATCGGCAAGATTTTGAGTATTAATTAATGGCCGTCTAATATTTGGATAAGTTTGACCAGCAATTGTCCCTAACCATGCTTCCATTGTATTGACTGTTTCAATACGAGCAGCAAAACCTTTATGTTCAATTTCGCGTTTAATTAACCTAGCATTTTCTGCTAAAATCTCACGGTCTTCATGCATTAAAACAATTGTTGGCGAATAATAACCGTAAGCAACAATCCCCGAACGAGCTTCGTTCATTGCTGTTTCAGCTTGTTGTGCCATCAACAAAGCATCAGTATTAATAGTTCCTTTATTGGTTTTAAAAACCTGCGAAAAAAATCCTCTCACTTTTTGTTGCCATTTTAATCTATATTTATTTAATGCAGCAACAGCTTCATGCTGGTCCATAAATATAAAACGACTTGACCATCTATAATGTAAAGGAAAACCATCAAGAATATCTAATATTCCAGGATAACTAGCGGTTGGAAAACCATCAATTGAAATACAGGAAATAAATTTATCCCCAAGTCGTGGAATATCTCCAGGCCATAAATCAGTATAACCAAGCCATGAATCTAAATACATCGGACAATCTGGTATTCGAAGAGCAATCGCTTCACCATTAATCGCATAATGTAAATAATTAACAAGTTGGTCACTGTCGTAGACATCATCACCATTCTTAATAGTGATTGTTTTCATCCTCTGCATTTTAAGCAGATCACCAATCCCAATATAAAAATCATCTATTTTCTTTTTAAATTCATCAAGTAAACGTTCAGCGGGTGTGGTTGACTCAACTGTATCGTCTTCATATACAATTTCCCCTAACTTTGATGATTTTCGAGTAGGTGGTAGATATTGCATTAACAAAGCATATTCCGTCTCATAATGCACTTCACTTTGCTTAAAATAAAACCGTCTTTCTGCATCAATCAATGCTGTAATAGGGTCAGGAAAATGAGATAATTCTGGATCTGAATAACTTGGTGACTCTATGCGTATGGCATCTACCCATATCGCCCATCCCGAATGAAAACGAGAAAGATATGTATTAACTAACCCGGTTATATAATTTCGTTCTGTATCCGTTGCTGACATTGGATCATCACCACGAATGAAAAAACCAGCCAACAAAGAACCGTCTTTTCCCAAGATAATGCCCTCATCAATTAAAGCCGCAAAATTTAAAAGATCAGGAAGCCCCGCAATAGTAGAACGAAAAGGTTTTAATTTAAGCATCAATACGTCCTTGTTGATTTTGCAACACGAAAAGGACGTGAAAAGGGAGCATAATAACTACGATATTTCAATTGACGAATGTAAATTCGAGATAAAATAGGATCAAATTTTGCCATTCTCCGTAGAACATAAAGAGAAACAAACCAGATACAAATTCCAATTATTGCTGCTATAATGTTCATCGCCGAAACAATAAGAATACCAGTTAAAAGCATTGATAGCAGCATAAGCTCTCGCTCTCCACCCATAATTTGTTGAGGTCTATGAAGAGATCGAAACAATTGTGTATACCGTTTTCCTCCCATTAAACTCCTCCAACCAAAACATTAGAAGGTACAACAGCCCCAGAAAAAAGAGCACCTGTGAGAAGAGTGTTTGCAAAAACAATAACACTAATAACCAAAACAAGATAAATAATACGCTTTGTAAATTCGCTAATTTCACCACCAAAGATCAGTGCAGCTCCACCAGCAACAAGCCCCAATAAAGAAACACCAAAAGCAACAGGACCAGCAATTGATTTTCTTAGCTTTTCCATAGGAGCTTCCCATGGAAGAGAAGCACCGCCACCCGATGTTGCATCAGAAGCATATGCAATATCTCCCAAAATAATATAGAGAAAGAATACCGCCCCTATAATAAGAAAAAACAACACAATATGATTATATAAATTATTTCTTGTTTGCATTGAAAATAATTGCATTTTTTGTTCCTTTAATGAATGAGATTTGTTATATACTTGTTGATTGCGTGGTCGTATCCACAAACTTCAATAATTTCTTTGACTTTGCGACCTAAGGAGGTCTTTTCAATACTCAGGACAACATCAATTGTTTCCGCTATCAGTGATTGCATAGGAGCAATAGTTGCTTCTGATATTAACTGTTGGATTCTTGTCAATCCTGCTGTTGCATCATTGGCGTGAACGGTTGCTATTCCACCTGGGTGTCCAGTATTCCAGCTTTTTAACAAAGCTAAAGCTGCGCCATCTCTTACTTCGCCAACAATAATGCGATCTGGTGCCATACGCATAGTCACCTTTAACAACCGCGTCATATCAATATATTCAACAGCTCGAAATGTCACAGTATTAGGTGCAGCACATTGAAGTTCAGCTGTATCTTCAATAATTACAAAGCGTTCCTCTGGACATGTATCTGTCATTTCTTTTAAGATTGCATTCGTTAAGGTGGTTTTTCCTGTCCCTGTTCCACCAACAACAAGAATATTTTTGTGATTTTTCACAGCTTCACTTAAAAGTGACTTTTGATGTGGAGTGATGATATTTTTTGCAACATAATCATCCAAAGTAAAAATTTTTGTTGCTTTTTTCCGAATTGTAAATGTTGGAGCGGAAACGATAGGTGGAATAACCGCTTCGAAGCGGCTTCCATTCATTGGTAATTCGCATTCAAGAATAGGATTTTCTTTGGTAATTTGAGTTCCAAGAGCTGTAGCTACTGTTCCCATAACAGCTTCTGCCCTATGTGCATCCATCACACCGACAGCTTTTTTAGGTTCTCCTAAATGTTCAACCCATAAGGTGCCATCGGGATTTAACATAATTTCTATGATTGTAGGATCATCTAGGTAATCCCATACCTGCTGTCCAAATTCAAAACGCATCTTCTCAATAAGACGCCTATTTTGCTCTGAACTTCGCCCGCCTTTAAATGCTGTGACAGCCATTCTCCCATCCCCGCTCTTCAGAATATACCCCCATTCACTCTAAATAATGAGAAGAATGTAAAACTTAAAGCTTCTTTTCAAGAATGTCCGCATATTAATTTAAAGATTGAATTTGAACAACAAAAATATCTACCGTAGTATAAAATATCCACATTCCTGTTACTTAAATTCTACATTTTTTATTAAAGAGAATGACCTTTATCACGCGAAAGATCTATAGCTTTAGCTTGCATTTTTTCGTAGATTTTGCGCATTACCTTCATATTATCTCTTCGCACATCAATGATTGATTTTTCAACTGATGTTAAACGAGCTTTGTCGAGATTTCCTAGTCGTGTATAGTGAGATGCCATTGCTTGTCGTGCTTCATCATAAGGCAAACCACCTTTTCGATTTTTAGATAAACTATAAGCCTCATTTATCACCTTGTATTGTATAGGATCACTAACGAGCACCACATGCTTCTTAACAACATCCATTTCCGTTAATGCTGTTTTTAGGCTACTAATCATAGCTTTACTATTGGCATATCTTAGCAAATCGTCTTTTATAAAATCATTCTCCGTATCAAGAAGCGATGATAAATCACCATTTTTTCCAACATTACGAACATGATCATATAGATTGCTTCTTACATCACGTAATTTTTGAGATACTAATGTTTTTTCAAGTTTTTGTACGTATACATTTTGCTGTAAGAAAAGCGATTGTACTGTATCAGAAATGATGACCTCCTATCACAACACCTTTGTCTAGCCAGTCTGGACCGTATTCTTCATCAGCATTCTTTGTAGAAAACCCCATATCACGAATAAATTGCGGTCCACGTTGATGTCTAAGAAGTAGAAGTGCATGTGCTGGATATTCAGCCATTGCTAACCACTCCCATGTTGTTTTACTATCATTTGCTTTAGAAGCTGCTTCCGCCTCAACCATATAAATACAGTCTTGATCTAAACCACCTACCCGCAATTCTTCACGTTCAGCATCAGTCATATAACTTTTTGGTAATTTCTTTTCCATAGAAAACTCCTTATTTTAGTGTATGTTGACATACTAATTTAAAGGCTGAATTTGAGCAATAAAATATATGCTATTATATCTCGTTTTCTTGGTTTTTTCTTTCTCTATATGAAGCTGTATTGGGATTTTGAGAAAGTTTTTGTTCCCTATCCTGTAAGATATGAGACCTTACACGAGAAATCATAGCTTTATCGCTTAAATTAATATTACGACCATTGAGGGTAGCTGCTCTTTGACGAAGCTGATTAGCGGCATCGCGCTCTTCATAAATATATTGATCATCAAGTGCTGTTGTTGGGTCATCAATAGCGAATTGGTCTTGCATATTTGCAAGTGTTTGGAGTCTCTCAGCCATCACTCTCGCTTCTATTTCGGCAATTTTCATTTTAGATGTAAAATCTTTTCTGGATTTATCGCTACCATGTATTCTTTTGTAATCGTCCCAATCAGAAAAGTCTTTCACCTCTTTTTTAAATTCCGGATAAACTACCCCTCCTCCAACGTCTACTGCCGCATTATAAGCTGCCGTAATTCCAACATTGATACCTTTTTTTCCATTAGAAAGTAATTTTTCCTGTGTTGCATGATCATTATCTGCAACAAACAAAATTATTCGATCTGGATATTTATCACGTATTACTCTACCTACATTTTTTAAATTTCCAGAATCAAAAGCCGCTACTACTGGCATATGAGTAATTTGTGCTACAGCAGAAGCCGTTGCATATCCTTCTGCAATAAGGATAGGGTTTTCTAAATCATTATTAAGAGCGGATATTCCTACATTATTAGAACCGACAATCGTAAAACACTCATGTTTTTTCCCATCTTTCATAAAAGATTTGAAGGTAGGATTAACCATCTGAAGCGTACTTAAATTATTATCTTTATCCCATAGTGGAATAATTAAATCTCCTGTCAAAAATGTGCGTATATTAGGATTGTTTTTTTTTATTATTTTTGCTTGCTCAACAGATTTTGCAACTCTCACACCTTGTTTTTTAATGTCCTCTGGAAAATCATCTGGAACCTCTCTTAAATCACTCGTTTGATTTATACCTTTAAGCTTACAATATTCATTATCTTGAGTTGCTATTTTACTAGCTTTCCATATTTGCGAAGCCAATATTGCTGTATTATTTTGTTTTTCAGTAATCTCTTTTTCTAAAATTTCTTGCCGCTCTTTAACTTCTGCGGCCAATCTTTTTTTTTCTTCTAAAGATAAAGAGGAAATAACTTTTTCTGGTTTCCAGTAAATTTTTTCACCAAGACGAAAATTTTGAATATAGCCTCCTCCTAGCGAAGGATAACCAATATAAGCACCACTTTTTTGATTTTTTTTGTCATTTTCAACAGAAACACGATGCAATTTTCCATCCATAAGTGGATTTTCAACAATTAAACCAGCAGAGTGAAGCGCTTCCTTAAATTGTTGTTCCACTGATAAAACTGTGTTTGATTTTGAATTGTCATGAGAAAAACGATCCAAGCCTTTTTTAACTAAATTTGTTCCAGCAGGAACATACCAAGATTTTACGTCTTTATCCCACTTAGCCCCTAATTTTTTTGCTTCTTCTTTTTGGGAATAAGGAACATTCAAAAAAATCTTTTCTGAGTTATCTGCTTTATGATCATAATTAACAGATACAGATGACTCTTTCTCAACATCAATAACTTTAATATTTTCTAACCCCATGATAAAATTTTTGATTTTCTCTGCTTCAAAAGCGGCTCTAAAAATTTCTTTTGGATTATTTTGCATAACTTCAATCCATGAAGAAACATATGAAACATTATTTACCGGATCATAACCTATACTTAATTCTTCCCCAATCAGAAAAGAAGCAATAGTTGTTCTAAGCTTTTCTTTAGCATATCCTGAAGAACCTATAGGATAAGTCATATCACGATTAAGTCTTGAAATATGTCCAGTCCAATGTCCAAGTTCATGTAATGCTGTGGCATAAAAAGAGTCTTTTGAATCAAATTGTTTTGTTTCTGGTAAAAAAAGAGTATCAATATCACCACCACGATAAAAAGCGTGCTTTCTATCACCACTATCAATTTTTGCACCTGATGCAGCTAAAAGTGCTTCTGCTCGTGCATATCTTATTTCCTCTGATAAAATAGGACGGGGTTCCAATTGAGGTAATCCATCAATTTGTTTAGCATTAAACACTTTTGCTAAAAAAATACGAGGTTCAGAGAGCTTTTTTAACGTTTCGTATTTTTTTCCATCTTCATCATAAAAAGAAGTCTTCTCATCTTGTTTCCAATAAATAATATTTGTACTTTTCATACCTTTTTTAATTCTACAACCCATTTCATTCGCTTGCTGATATGTAAGCCAACGTGGATCAGTATATTTTTGGCTTGCAAGCCAAAGGCTATTAATACCGCTATATTTTTTACCTGTTTGTGGATTATAAGGAGACCTCGCACATCCAGGAGGCAACGCTTGTTGCCATGGTGCTATTCCTTGTTGAAGTTGTGTGATGAAATAATCTGTTACGGTTTTAGCATATTCAAAGCTCATCTCTCCCCCTATTATAAGTTATTAGAATTTTCAATTTAAGAAAAATCTGTAGCACACGAATCCCAAGCATCTTCTTCTGAAAGTGCTGTTTCTGAAAAAACCCCATAACTTTCTGCTTCTTCTAAACTCAATGGAATTTGTACCCCGGGTATAAAAGCATCATTTACAGCTGAAGAAAGTATAGGAACTACTTTTACTCTTGTTTTTTTCATTATTAAAATCTCAATTCTGAAAAGTTAAAATGGGTTTTGCAGAACCCATTATATTCGTAATAGGAACAGCCCCAAAATAGCGGCTATCAAAACTTACAGGATCAAAACTTGAAATAAACCAAGCATATCCTTCTGCAACGTGATATTCTCCATTAGGCACACCAGCTACACCTCCATTTTTTTGGCTATTTTTTAATAAATGACCATTAATACTAATACCTCTTTCAGTTACTTGAACCACATCACCAGAAACAGCTACCAATGGTTTCAAAAAAGGTATAGCCCCACTAGAACAAGCTCCTGATTGAAGATACCCTTTCTCAACAAACACTTTGACGATAGGTACATCTGGAGGACAAACCTCCATAAATTTTCCCGTTCGCATCTCCTTTTGAAAGTAATTTACTTTCCAAATCCCTATAGGAGCAGAATGCGAATAATTAATTCTAAATCCTTGAGAGAGAGCAAACAAAATCAAACAACCAATAGCAAGAGAACATAAAGTAATTATGGACATAACTCGTTTCATGAGAGAACAAAGCCTTCTTGATCTTTTTTGATTTCATTTCTCTGATGCAAGAGATCAGTAACAGGAGGAGATATTTTTGACCTTTCGGAAAAAATAGGATCTAAAAAATAAAGGATCTGTGTACCTCTAATGACACTGTTTCCAGCTACAAAAATAAGCATTTCACCAGGTTCAACAATATTTCCTGCATTATCTTTTTTTGCACCAGGCAAACGCATAATCTCATCGGGTGTCATTAATGGTCGCTTTGTTTCTTCATAAGAGGTTGAAACCTGTTCAAGTGCCATACCAAAGCGTTTTCCAGAAGTAGAAATCTTTTCGCGTACAACCGTTGTCTCCCCCGCCATTTTACTCATCCATTCAGCTGTTTCGACTTTATTAGGAGCATAAGCAATACGAATATGACAATTCGAAATAATGCTTTCATTCGTTGTATAAGCCTTGTATAATTGCTGTACATCTTGAGTAATAATGTAAGCTTTAAGCCCATATCCAGCAATATAGGCAAGAGCCTTTTCAAAAATATCTAATTTTCCTAAAGTTGGAAATTCATCAAGCATTAAAAGCAAACGGTGTTTATGATTTGTTTTTGATCTCCCATCATCAAATTCCATGCGATCTGAAAGAGAAAGCACCATTTGTGTTAACAATAAACGCGCTAAAGGTCTCATCCTATCCAAATTGCGTGGCGTTGTAATAAAATACAGTGAAACCGGTGTTTCTGTATCCATCAAATCGCTGATATAAAAATCACAATATTTTGTATTCTCACCAACAATGGGATCTCTATAAAGAGATAAAGCATTATTTGCCGTTGAAATGATAGAACCTAATTCTCGTGCTGGTGTTCCAGCCATACGGCGGCCAACACCATTTATAACAAGTTTTACTTCTCTATCTGCATCTTTAAAAGAAGGATTATTACTTTTTATATCAAGATTTTCCATTTCATGAAATAAACTAGAAAGCGCTTTTGGATCTCCATCATCATCAAAATCATCATTATCTTCAGTAACAGCAGCAAAATCTCCTACTCCCGTTAGCATGTGTGCACAATCTTGCAAACAAGGTATACGTCCAGTTTTTTCTGCCTTGTAAAGAGCATGAAGAATGAGACCATTCAAAAGTTCAAAAGCAGCGGATCTAAAATGATCACCTGCAATTCCCTTTCCGTCGTCGTCTATAACCATTAAGGCTATATTTTGTGCATCCGCTACTTGATAACGTGTCCTGAAACGAATTTCCCCTAACGGATTCCATGAACACCCAACATTGGGCTCGGCTGGATCAAACCTTAAAATCTTATTCCCTGCACATTGTTTTCGCCATCCTGCTGTCATAGCATAATTTTCACCTTTTGTATCAAGGACAAAAAGACTATGTGGCCAACTTAAAAGAGTAGGAACAACTAAACCAACACCTTTACCAGAACGCGTGGGGGCTAAAACCGCTATATGTTCTGGTCCATCATGGCGTAAATAATGCAACATTCCTGTTTTTGGATCAGCAAAAGCTCCACAATATACGCCCTTACCCTTTTGCTTATGTGGAATAAGCCCCATTTCTTGAATTTCATTAAAAGTTGCAAAATGAGCAGTTCCATGAAGATCATCTGTACTTTTATTGCTTCTCGAAGAAAGACCAGCCCAAAGAGTAAAGCCAATCAAACCAATCAAAAAACCAACACAAAAAATAACAAATATTATATTACACTGAGTAGGAGCATTCTCATAAAATTTAAAAATCCAAAACAGCCAAGAAAAGGGCGAATACACGCCTTTAAAATTGGAACCAAGAGAAACACTATAATGAAAAATACGCGCTAAATATTGTGTACAAAATTGATTAAGGACAATAAAATACAAAATGAAAAAAAAGATAAATATCAATCGAGATTTTCTTTTAGGTATATGCGTAGATTGATTTCCCAATTTTCCCCCCATTTAATTCCAGCATTTGCTATACACCTATATACAATACAAAAAAATAAATATATAAGAATCTTACGCTTGTTTTCTTAAAGAGAATGACCTTTATCGCGTGAAAGATCTATACCAATAGCTTTAGCTTGCATTTTTTCGTAGATTTTGCGCATTACCTTCATATTATCTCTTCGTATATCAAGGATAGACTTCTCAATATCTGTTAAACGCCCTTTATCGAGATTTCCCAACCGTGTATAATGTGATGCCATTGCTCGTCGAGCTCCATCATAAGGCAATCCATTTTTACGAAGCTTTGGTAGATTATGTCCCCTATTAATTATGTCATATTGCTTAGGATCAGAAACAATCATTACATGATCTTTAATAACATCTATTTCCGCTAAAGCTGTTCTAAGACTCCCTGCCATAGACTTACTATTGGTATATCTAAACAAATCATTTTTTACAATTTTTTGTTCTGTACTAATAAGTAATGATAAGTTATTACTACGTCCAACATCACAAACATGATCATACAATTCATTCCACACACTACATAGCTTCTTAGACGCTAATGTTTGAGCTCGACTTTCTATATAGTTATTTTCACGGAAAAAAATCTTTTCTATCTTGTCATCTTCTTTAGAAATAATCGCCTCCTATCATAACACCTTTGTCTAACCAATCTGGACCATATTTCTCATCAGCTTTTTTTGTAGAAAATCCCATATCACGAATAAATTGTGCTCCACGTTCAGATCTAAGAAACAAAAGTGTATGTGCTGGAGGCTCAGTCATTGCCAACCATTCCCATGCTGCGTTGCCATCACCGGCATAATCTGCTGCTTCTGACTCGGCTGTATAAATACCATCTTGATCTAAACCGCCTGCTCGTAATTCCTCGCGTTCAGCATCAGTCATATAACTTCTGGGTAATTTCTTTTCCATAGAAAACTCCTTTTGGTAATACTTATTCATTTTTAATTTAATAGTTGAATCTGGTCAATTAAAGTTCCTCTAGTTCTTTAAAGAGATCTGTCTTTTAAGCCTAAAATAAGTAGAACGAGAAACATCTGTTTTTTCCTTGATTATTTTGAATGAAACTCCTTGTTTAATCAGTGATTTCATCAATTCTGTTTTTGGATGAGGTTTTCGTCCAAATTTCACAATACCTGCTTTCATAGCAGCATTTCGTCCTTCATTGGTACGCTCCAAAATACGTGCCCGTTCAGCTTCTGCTACAGCAGCTAAAATTTGAATGACCATTTTTCCCATCGTTCCTTCGGTACTAAGACCATTTTCCAGAAAACGAATAAACACACCCTTCTTATAACAACTATCAACGATAGAGATCATATCAGCAGTATTGCGGCCAAGCCGGTCCATTTTTGTACAGAGAATAGTATCATCTCTTTCTGCACGCCAAAGAAGACGTTGTAAACCTTCACGTTTATCTGTAGAACCTGTTCTTATATCCGTAAAAATACGGTCCTCCCTCACTCCAGCCTTTTTAAGTTCAATAATTTGAAGTGCTAACTTCTGTTGATTAGTTGATACTCTCGCATAACCTAAAAGTGCCATTCAGAATCTCATAAATCATTTTTGATACAAAATTGGTACCATAATATAAATGTACGATTTATGATACATATTTTTTCGATATTTTGGTATGTCTCAAAACTTATAAGTTTTGAGACATACAAGCTTACTATTTGTCCTTTAGAACAAATTTCTACGACAAAAAAGCTATTGCCTATCAAAAGATAAAAAACTCTTTTTTATACAGATAGCTGATACATCAATAATAAAAATTAATAACAAAATTAAGGAAGAGCAGCCATTGGGTGACCTTGCCAAGCAGGCAAAATAATATCTTTTGTTACCATGACATTGAAATTATAACCAGGACGAATAATTATTGTTGGCTGAATACCTAGGTTTTTACGAGTCATTTCAATCCCAACTTCGCCCCATTGTCTACCAAGCTCTGCCGCTAACGTTTCTTTTGCTGTTGCTATTTTACTATCATCATTACCTGCGTTATGCGTTTTTTGAGACAATTGTGAAGCTCCTGAAATGATAGAAAGAAGAAAAGCATTCCCAAAAATTTTAAAATAATGATTATTGACCTTATCCTTAAATCCAGCATAACCAGACTGATCTGTCCCCGGCATATTTCCAAGAGATAAAGAAGAACCATCTGGATAAATAACTCTTGACCAAGCAATAAGTGCTCTTTTTTGACCAGTAGATACACGACTATCATATGTTCCAATTAGCTTAGACCCCAAAGGAATTAAAACATTTTGGCCAGTAGCGGAATCGTAAACACTTTCTCTCACTTGAGCTATGATTTGTCCAGGCAAATCACTATTAATACCACTTATCATAATACTAGGAATAATGGTTCCAGCCTTAATCTCAAGACTTGCCCTGATAGCTTCTTGACGCGTGTTTTTTAAGTAAACTTCTGCTTCTGGAGATTGAGATAAAAAAGCAATTTTTTGTGATTGCATATTAGGATCATTCGCCCCATTACCATTGTATAACGATGAATTAGCGGATAATCCAGATCGACCAAATAAATTTTCAAGGGTTGCTTTTTGCGGATATGTATCTTGAACTTGAGATTGATTTTTCACCTCTGAATTGATTGTAAAAGAAACCGTAGGATCAGAATCTAAAGCAGCCTCCATTTTAGCTAAACGCCTCTCCAAAACACGTGTTAATAATCTCTTTTGTAATTCATCTTCTTCATCTACTGTTTTATCTATTTGTTTTTGTTCTGAATTTGTATCTGCTTTTGCCAACTGTTTAGTTTCAGTTGTTTTAATTGGCTCTAATGGTAACTCTGGTCCTTTTGCTTGAACATAATCATCACCCTCTGGACGAATTGGCAAAGGTATTTCATCTACAAATAGTTTTTTTTTGTCTTCTACGGCAACATTATTAGATTGCTGCCGCAACATAAAAGTATATGTAATACCAACCAGAGCAAACACAATGATACCTATAGCACCTATCAAAGGTATATTGTTTAACCGTCGTACACCACGTCCTTTGGTTTTTGTAGAAAAAAAATCTGGAGATTCAGAAGGACTAATTTGTTGATTGTTTTTCACCCTTTACCCCCATCATCTACACGAGCAATAAAAGGAGCGGACGGTACAATATTTCCAGTTTTTAAACGAACATAATAACGCGTTATTTCAGTTGAATCATATTGTGCCACTAATACTATACCTTGATCCAAGGGCATTACTTTGTAGGTTAAATTTATACCCTTGTTTTTATGTTTTTCTGGTTGATCTGTATAAATTACACCATAACCATTCTTTTGTAGAAGATTGACCAATAAAGATGTAAATTTGTCCTCTGTATCATTTGTTTTCACAATAAATGTTGTCGTTGCAGGGGGAAAAGGATCTCTAAGATAGCGAACAAAATCACCAGTAATTAAATTTGCATCATTCTCTGTAACATTTTGATCAACATAATTGACCAACAAAGATGAACGGTGACCTATAGACGTGCAACCAACAGTCAAAACAAGAGGCAACAACAATAGATATTTTAACATTTTAACGCCCCCTAATAATTGTTACTCTTTGCTGAGAATTTCCTACACCAGAAACCAGAGCCACCTTGTTAATAACTGCATCAACAACATATCGATTGCCTATCATCCGATAGTTTATTAATCTCTCACTAGGTTTTTTTGAGAAACCACCATCATCACCAATAGCAATTAAAGCTGGTGCTGTTCCCCTAACTCCATCGCTAGGTAATTCAATGTAAGTTTTAAACCCGTCTGTATAAACCCTTCTTGGATACCATTTAATTCTTCGATCACTAATCGTAATACGAAAGTTAAAATCAAGAGCAGCTAAATTTTGACCTGTTGGTAATGTAGTACGGCTTTTATCTGTAGCCGCTTTATATGCAGCCCAATCTTGATCTGTATCATCTGGATAAACAAAAGAAAGAAGAGGAATTGAAGAACTTTGCGTACTAGCAAGTTTGATCATATAAGTACGACGATCCGTCGTAATAAAGAGATTTGTTGTTAAACCAGCATCTATAGGCTTTACAACAACATAAGTTGTTGATGTCGTACCAGTCCCACTTACGGTAGGACTAATCTTCCATCTTACAGTATCACCAGCATGAAGAGAATTTATAGTCTCACCTACTTGCAACTGAATTGTGCAAACCTCTAATGGTGTACACACCAATGTAGGCAAAGTAGCCCCATAAAGATATTTAATACTGCCGTCACCAGAATATATAGGCCTTCTTGGATTATTCTTCCATTGATTTGCCAATTTAATTCCCCATGCTTCCTTATCAGTAAGCATTACTCTTTGAGGAGAAACAAAATTAATGTTGTGTGATACATCGGCCGCCATAGCTTTTGATGTTACAAAAATAATTGTACTTATAACAATAATTTTCTTAAACATAAAATACCCGCTTTACGCATTTACTATGATTGATTTTAAAGTCTTGGCGTCCATGCAAATTGTTTAACATATAACCCAATAGGATTTACCATTATTTGCTTTTCGGTTTTTGGTATTGCTAAAATAACTGTAGCGGTAGCTTGCCAAAGTTTAGTATCAATAATAGCACCAGATCGTGCTCTTTTCTTTTCAGTCCATTCAATTTGCCAAGTATCATCAGAAACAGGAACAATTGCATTAACTTGAATTTCCACTGTCTCCATTGCAGCACGTGAATAAGGATCATTTTGTTTATGATATTCAACAAGCATGGCATATGCTGGTGATTGAGGTAAGGTCATTGAATATGTCTGATTTATGAGATCTTCTTCTGCTCTCATATCAACATAAACAGTACGTGCCCCAATAAGCCAATTACGTAATGCCGCCCGAATATGGGTCGCATTTGGTTTAGTAGCAACATTTGCCTTTGATAAATGCGTTACCTCACCGACCGAATTGGTTTGTACTATATAAGGAATAATAGTTTCTTCATTTGATTTCCAAATGAACGCTCCTACTGACATTGCAGTAATAATAATCATTCCAAAAGTTGCTAAACGCCAATTATTAGCGGAATTAATATAATCCCCATACCTTTCCATCCATTCTTTACGCGCTATAATATATGGATTAGAGGGTTTGTCCTTTATAGAATCTTTGCTTGTCTTCACAGTCCCCCCTTAGATTATAAAATTAAACAGATCTCTTTAAAGATAAATTAACCTTCTTATGAAACATTTTTTGTTGAATGTGAAGAAAACAATTCTGACTTATCCATAAAATAATTGTCTAAAATCAAAAAAAATATAATTTCGGACTAAAAAAACACACTTTAAGTCTCTCTTTCTTTATCTGAGAGATTTTTGACACTATTTTTTGTAATCTTGACTTTTATGCCTTTTTTCCAATATCCAGCTTGAACAAAACCTCTCTTTGTAGTTTCCTTGACAAAAATTCTCTGATTGTCTTCAAAAAGAAGTAAATTCTTTTCTCTAATTTTTCTACGCCCTACATATTTAAATACGGATTCTTCACCATTCCATGCAACATGAGGTAGATTTCCAGTATACTTATTTCGCTCTTCTATCCACTCTTGAAGTGAATTATCAATGTTATCTCTGTTGTGTTGCTTCACTTCATTTTTTAAAGAATTTAAAATAGGATCATCAAATTCCACATTCATATTGTAAATACCGGCCAATTGAGCAACTCCTTTTTTAAATTCTTCTGTGCCGTTTAATACAAGTGGCTGATCTTTAAATTTTTCAACAGCAAGAATTAAAGCAAGATATGCAGACCCTGTAGTGAATTTTTGTGCATGAATTTTTTCACCAGTATCAATAATGGTTCCACCATCAATGCTTTTATACAAAACATTTCCATTCTTCAAAAAAGAAGGTTTTAAATTCCTGCGTAAAAGTACACCTGTTTTTCTAGCTGTTTTAGCTGTTAATAAATTATCAGACAAAATAGCGCGACGTTCATTCATTGAATGCAAAACGTCCATAGCATCCTTGTCACCAATATTTGCTTGTTGATGTAACCAATCAAACCAATTTGGAAATCTAGTTTCTGCTAATTTTCTTTTAGCTATCGCCTGCTTTTTTCTTAATTCTTGTTGACGTAATGATTTTTGTAATTTTAACGTATTTCGTAATCCCGCACGTGAACTTTTAGGCATAAGTCTCAATAAAGAACTTTGTTGTTTGTACCAAATAAACAGTTGATTATAAAAAGCAGATTTTTGCGTCCGTAATATTTGATATTTCTTTTGTCTTTCTAAATTGCTTGCATTTTTTTGTTCCTCATATCGAGAGTACAAACGTGTTTTAGTCTTACTATTTTTTCCATGTAAAGTTGGTACATATTGTTTTTGTATAATTGGTTTAAAATCTTCATAAGGACCAAGTTTCTGTTCAAGAGCTCGTAAAGATAATGTTCTATTACAACTGCTAGCTTTAACCCATAAATCAAGATCAGGAGCTCCTATGATTAATCCACTTCCCCGTTTTTTTATAACGAGACCATAATTGGCAAAACTCTTGTGCAATGTTAACCAATCTGTATAATTAAGTTCCTTAGCTATCTTTCCAACATAAGTTGAAAGAGATTCAACTCCAGTCCTATATTCAAAATCTTTTGTCTTTGGATATTTTATATTTTCAATCTCACATTCAAGACCATGTGGTGTCTTTATTAAGTTATATTCTTGTTCAATTTTTTGACAAGTTTTCATAAGTGTACGTTTGTCAAAAAAAGGTTCGTAATTACGAAAATTTTCAGGATTAACTTTATTGATAGCAATATGAATGTGCAGATTATCTGTATCTTTATGGATAGCTGAAATACGTTGATGATTTTCGTACCCTAACGCAGAACAAAATTTATCTTCAATTTCATAAAGTGTGTGTTTCTCTGGAATTTCCCCATCTGGAAAAGATAAAACTAAATGGTATGTCTTGTCAGACTTTGATTTTTTATTCTGCTCTTGAGTTTTTAAAATGAATTCTGTTGCCATAACTGGATCATCTGTATGACAATTTGTAACTCTTACGGATGCTACTTTTTTGCTATTTTGTATATTATCATCAAGTATGTAATCAGACGTAAGTTTCCAGTCTCTTGGCAAAACACCACCATCTAAATCCATGATGTAGCGAGCCAATCGTACCATATTTGATGTTGTTTTTTTTCTTTCAACACGTTTAGCGATCATAAAGTAGATACTTTTTCAAAGATTTGTTTCTGAAGTTCACGAAATGAAATCATCATTTGATTTATATCATTTGGTACTCCACCTTTTCCGTTATTTGTAACCAACCATAATTTTAATAAACCAGCCACTCTTCCCAAATCTCCTTGCAACTTAGTAAGATCCTTAATTGCATCATAATCTATATGAGTTTTTACGGGTTCAAGCCGTCCAACAGTACGCAAATAAGTAGAGATAGATAAACCTGTTTGTCTTGCATTTTCTTCTATGGTTTCTTTTTCTTCAAAAGTACACCAAACACTCAGTCTAAACTTTCTTGGCCGTGTCATTTTTACCTTCCTAAATTGCGGTAGCAATCAAACCTCGTAGAGCAAGATACGTTGAGCATTTATGCGAATAAGTTGAGTAATGTTAGTTCGTAGCGCTACATTACACATCTTGCCATTTTCCAAAAATAAAATATTATCAATTTTCTACAAAAAATTTCTTTAATTGACAATAATATCAAAGTTTTGTAAAAATTTGATAAGTTTTGTAAAAATTTTTAAATATTTGGTAAGTTAATGGAACAAAAAACAAAATGGGGGAAAATGCGAATAGTCTTTCTAGCCAACAAAGATTTAATTTTAAAATCTATTGAAGAGGGGTATTCCTTAAAAGAAATTTTAAGAAGAAATCCAAATTTAAATATTTCATATGACGCCTTGGCATCATATGTGCGAAAATACTTTAAAAAGAATTTTGAGACAACTTCACCAACTTTATCAGTCAAAACTCAATCCAAAGAGCCTACTTCTGCTAAGCCTATTACAACACAACAAAAATCACGTACGTTTATACACGATACAAACAAAAAATTAGAGGATATGATATGACAAACATTCACATGACCTTACAAGGTAAAGGAGGAGTAGGAAAATCCTTTGTAGCTAGTCTTGTGATGCAATATTTACTAGAAAATAAAATAGACGTGAAAGGTATAGACACTGATCCTGTTAATCAAACCTTTGCTAACTATAAAAATTTTAATGTAAAGCATTTAAAACTTCTCGAGCAAAGTGTAATTATTCCACGTAATTTTGATATTCTTATGGAAGAATTGCTTAATTCTAATTGCCAATATGTTATTGATAATGGAGCCACAACATTTTTACCCCTAGCCTATTATTTAAAAGAAAACGAAGCTTTTGATCTGTTGGCCACAGCTAAAAAGAATGTAATTATTCATACAATTATCACTGGTGGACAAGCGCTAGCCGATACACTGTCTGGATTATTTTCTATATGTACCCAAATTCCACAAACGGCAAGTATCGTCGTTTGGAAAAATGAATTCTTTGGACCTATTATAGCTAATGGAAAAAACTTCGAAGAAATGAAAATATTTGAAGAAACTAAAGAAAGAATTTCAGCTATTGTTACAATTCCACAACAAACATCTAGCACTTTTGGTGAAGATATCAAAACTATGCTTGATAAAAAATTAACCTTTAACGAAATTACAAATTCAAACGAATTTAGTATTATGGCTAAAAGCCGATTAGCACGCGTCAAAAGCATGTTATTTAACCAAATAGATAATATTCCAGGAATATAAAATGTCCGTTGATATTGATGCCATTCGGCAAAAAATAACTAAAGAATTTAATCAACTTATTCCACCAAATGATCCAATTCTCATGACCGTTTTTTTATCTGATATAATGTTGGATTCGGCTTTAAAAACACTTCACGAAAATCAAAATCAAATGATCAATTACATTTTAACTGCGCGTAATGCTATGGTAGAGGAGGAAAAAAAAACAGCTGGAAAATTAATAACTGAAGCGGCCACATATATAAACAAAGAAATCAGCGAAGAAATCAATAAAAACTTGAATTCTATTTCCGAACAAATGAGATTATATGAAATCTCATTATCTAAAATATCTACTGTGAAATCGAATATAGATGAAAACATAGAAAGATTTTTTAAAAAAATCAAAAATTATGGCATATTAATAGGTGCTAGTTTATTAGCAAATGTCCTCTGTTTTTTTGCTCTTATAATTCATTATTATATAAATTAATATTTTAATCAGTGTTTACTTCCCTTAATGAAGCCACATCTTTATGATGCGGCTTTTTTTCCTTACAAATTAGGCGCCCCCCGCGCCTGTTATTTATGCTGCTGAAGCAACCGTTTTAACAATATTATCGCTTTCATAAACTTCACAATTTATGGGAACCAAACTTATACGGCTCTGTCTTTTTATATTTGCATTGCCATATACATTACCTTTAATTATGAAATAACCAGAAATCTTCGCATTTCCATAAACAGAGCCATAAACATTAGTATGACACCCCACGCTAGCATTCCCATAAACCTTGCCATAAATTTTAGAAGCACCACTAACAGCAGCATGATCATAAACCTCGGCATTGCTATGAATACGTGCGCTACCGGATAATTTTGCATTCCCATAAACTTTTGCACGATGATAAACCCAAGCTTGATAGGAAATATGAGCATTATCATAAACATGCGCATTCATATAAACGCGAGCATATCCACATACATGAGCATTTCCATAAACATGACCACAAACAGTGGCATTATCACAAATAATTGCATTTTCATAAACGCGGCCATCACTATAAACCCACGCATTATCACCAACCCAGCAATTGCCATCATGTGATAAGTTGGCTTCCTTTTCAATAAAACCACCAAGATCACCAGCTTTAACGCTACCAAAATCTCTTAATGATCTAATGCGATAAAGAGTATAGTCACCAACTTGTTTGGTTTCATTTGTAAATTCATATTTTTTTGAGATCGTGTTCATAATGAACTCCTTTAGGATAACGTTTTGAATTGACGCCCTATAAAGACGTCGGGTGCTCAAAACACAGCCTAAAGTCTGTTGTTATGCTTTCCCCGTAAAGGTATTATATGACATAACTACACCCGACAAAATCATTATACGCTTTTAAAACATAAAAGACAGTCAGTTTTTGAAAAGCAGAGAAAGATTGTTTCGTAATCCATTCGCTTTAGGTTTAGTGTTTTGATCACTTAAGTATTTATATAACAAAATACCTATTTATTGTCAACTATTTTGTTATCTTTTTTTGATATTTTTTCTATATTTTTCAAATATATAGAACATAAAATACCTTATAATTTTTATTTGCTTTTTTTGACTATAGCGCCCTTATTAGCTCCCCCTTTAATCATGATTTCGGAGCCGCGTGAGAAGGACAAAACAAGCCTCTATGGTTCTAGGTCCAGGACGCCGTTAGGCGCCCCGTAGGGGTTTCCTTGACCTTAAGAACCAAGGCTTGTTAGTCCTCTCATTAAACGCGGGTCTGATCTCATGATTTTGGTGAGCGTACGGAGAGTTTGAGAGGCGGTAGCCTCTCATTAAAAAATAAAGCTTGTAAGTAAAAATCTATTTTTCTTGCCAGTTTTCTAAAATTATTCTATGAATTAATCAATGTGTTGATTACATACGCAGTGATCAACAAGGGATTAAAAGCCTTAAATTATAGCGTTAGAATTAGCTCACTATGTGGGTCTTCCCGGAGTTCCGGGAGTTTTTGTTATGTCCAGGTGCTTACCAGCACTAAAAGCAAAAAGCTGACTATAATTCAGTACTTTTAACTCCCGGAATACCAATGCGAGGGCGCTCGCAACCCGGAGGGGGCTTGAAGTGCAAACCAAAAGTCAACATCTAAATGACGTTTCTGTAGGTAAAAAAATTCGCCTCAGAAGAGAAATGTTAAAAATATCTCAAAAACAATTAGGAGACCTCTTAGGAGTGACCTTCCAGCAAATCCAAAAATATGAAAAAGCTACAAACCGCATAGGAGCTGGACGTTTGCAAGAAATTGCTGACATCCTCGAGGTTGATATCTCCTTTTTTTATACCGATATTTCTCCTAAAAAAAAATTTTCATACCCTGATTATGAAGGAATTTCCAATAAAGAAGAATACTTCCTTTTAAAAGGTTTTAGATAACTTAATCCTAAAAAAAAGAGAGCAATTTTGTCCTTAATTGCCGAATAGGAATTTTTTTAAACGATATATGACACTTTAACCATTTGATAAATAATCATTTAATTACAAAAAATAAATATTTACTATGTATTTTGTACGTACATAATAAGTAATTATTATTTATTTTGTGTGTAATTGCTATTTATATAATTTTCAATAAGGTGATTAAGAAAATCACCACCATCTTCATTAAGATCATCGGCTAAAGACCAAAATTTATCTTTTACTGTTGGTTCAAGCGCAAGTGTTAATCGTGCGGTTTTTAAGCTACGCCGTCTACGACCACTTCCACTAGTATGTGTTTTTTCTATGCTATGACGCGTCGTAAAACCATTTTTTTGACCTATCTTATCTAACTCTTGTTCATTTACTTTTTGTGCCTTTGTGAACGGTTGTAAATTTTCAAAATTCGGCAATGGAATTTCAGCCCTCTTTGTCATGCTACTTTACCCTTTAATAAATTTTCACGATCCAATATTTCTACAACAGCATTAGCAAAAACCGTTGCATTTTCTTGTGCGGCTTGAGGATTATTGACATCAGAAGATGATAAATCAAAGAGAGAGCCCCCTATTTGAAAAAGAGCACTATAAGCTCCTCTTTCAGTTAACGAAGCAGATAAAATAGGAATATTAGCTTTTTCTAATGTTTTCTCTATATGCTGGGCTTCACGACTGTTTAAGGCATTCGTCATTGAAAATACAATACGAAAAGGTATTTCTCTTTTAAAAAATTGACTCTGTTGTGTTATCAAAGCGATAATTTTTCCTATTTGATCTCCATCAAGTTGTTTTTTTCTCATGGGAACTAAAACTAAATCAGCTCTTCCTATAGCAAAAGAAGCCGCAAGATTTGCAGAACCTTCAAGATCAACTATAACAAATGGAAACCGTTCTACAGCATCATCAATGCAAGAAACAATATTCTGTTCTGTAATATTTCCAGAAACTTCTATATTCTTTGGCATTGTATCCATAGATCTCTTCATCCATGTCACAAGAGGTTGATTTGGGTCAGCATCAATTAATTTTACCTTAGATCCAGCTTTAGCAAAAACATTAGCTAATACTAATGCCATTGTTGATTTTCCAACACCACCTTTTGTGGAACACATAGTAATGACTGGCATTGAGACATTCCTTATTTAGTGAATAAACACTGAATAAATAACATATATTTATTACATATTTATTAATTACAAAAAAATATTACGTATTATGTACGCACATAATAAATATTTATTATTTACATATTCCGATATGTAAACAGTACCAGCTTAGTTTACCTTAATTCTCCAATGCTCTTGGCATGGTAATGAGTGGCTTAATTTTTGTAGGCTTGATATCTTTACGTTCAATGAATAAGCGCAAAGTATTCACACTAACTCCTAATGTCTTAGCAATACGGCTTTGTGACAACCCAACATTTATATTTTATCAGTAAAGCTATACCTTCACAATGAGTACTTACGGCACTCTTATGATACTCATCATACCCCAAAAATAGAATTGCTTTTTATTAAATAACCCACGCGCATATAATTAAAGAGAGAAACAATTAAACTTGCACCAATCATGCCAAGCCAATAACCCATAAAACCATATTTAAAAAAATGTGCCATGAGCGCTCCCCCAAATAAGCCTACCCCCCAATAGCTTATTGTTACAACAATAGTTGGCCAAAACGTATCAAGCAAACCCACAAGTATACCATTGAGCATAGCCCCTAAAATGCCAAAAGCAAAAGATAATAAGACGAACGGAAGCAACGCCCAAGAGAAAACAATAACGCGGTCTGAAGAAATATCAAAGATGGTTGTAAGAATGAATTCATAAGAGAAATAAACAACCCCTGATAAAAACAAAACATAAGCGACAGCAAAAACTGTGACACTCATACGCAACTGTTTTAGAGCCATATGATTTCCATCGGCTCGATACCACGCTGCTATGGTCGCGGCTGCACTGGAAATCCCCAAAGCTACCACAGAAATAAGCATATCAAGACGTATTCCAATCGTATGCGCCGCCAAAGCTTCGACCCCATAAGCCATAATCATGAATGCAATGACAGAAGGAAAGCCCTCCGCAATAAGAATACGGATACCAATGGGAAGCCCTACGAGCAGCAATTTTATGATTCGTGAAATTTCTAACTTTGGTCTTAAATAATTAAAGTGAAAGGAACTAAAAGTAGAATTTCGGGACAGAATTATTGCTACTGCCATAACAATCAAAATACGGATCAAACTACTCGCAATTCCAGCACCAAAGACACCCAATCCGCTTGCAGGACCTATACCAAAAATAAGCAGCCAAGAGATAAGAAAATTCATAGGGATAGAGGCAAGCATAACCCAAGTTAAGGGCTTGGGATTACCAATTGCTGACAGTAATCCGCGGCTATTTACATAAAGATAAAAAAACACCACCCCTATCGCAGCACCCCTGTTATATTCCTGCGCTATATGGGCAATTGCCTCATCTTGACCAAGAAGACATAAAATATTTCTCGTATTGAGTAAAATAATCGCACTTACCATTCCAATCAAAAGGGAAAGCCATATTCCTTGATCAAACCATGCCTTCAATGCATCTCTATCTTGTTTGCGAAAACTTTCCGCAAGTTTTGGTGCAACTGCGGTAATAACCCCTAGCCCCAACAACATGACAAAACTAAACATACTCAGAGCCAATATTGTACCACTCAAAGCTTGAACACCTAAATGTGCTACAAGCGCTGCATCTGTGAAGGAAATCATCATCTGAGAGATAAACCCAACAGCCAGTGGCAAGCCAAGAGAGAGTAATTGCTTCATCACAACAAACATTGTGAAATACCCTTCCATATTGAAGGGCATATTAAACCTTGATCTTTTAAACAAAACGTATTGATTTTTTCCGTCAAGTCTTTCCATCGCAAATCTTGCGTAAAAGATGCATAATGAGAACTCATTAAGCTAAGGGGAGATGCCCAGTTCTTAAAAGAGAAGCGCAATGCGCCTTTATTGTTTTTTTGGACTTCATTCCATACGTTTTTTTGTACAACATTATGCCCCCAAGCAGTTACAATTGTTGATAAAATATCCTTAGCAAGCCTTTGTTCATCTTGCACATTCATTTTCAGTATTTTCAATAAAATTTTTTGGAAAATTTCTTGGTACAAAACTTGATATGCTCCCCCTAAAAAACGAATTCTTGGCAATAAAGAACCACTTAAAAATATAAAAAATAAACTAGGAACCAATCGTCCTGTTCGAAGATTTTGCACAATGGAATTAGTTTTAAAATCAATACGCACTCCAAAACGATCTGAATATAAAGCACCATCTCTTAACTGGAGAGGACGTACACGTCCCTCAACCGATAGCCAAAATAGATCTGTGGCAGTGGGAATGAAATTTTTCCATAGCCCTTGTGACTCTAGTTTAAGCAATTCAACCAGTTTTACTAATCGTCCATCATCTATAAGACGTCGCATAAAACTAGGCCGCTCCAATAATTCTATTGCGTATACGGCAAAAAATGGTTCTCGTAATGTGATAGTAGAAATATTATGCCCCTGCCTAAATTGCTCGAATACGTATTCATTAAGATTATTAATGTGCATTACAATAGCTGTTTTAGTATTTAGTAAATGTTCTGGAAACGTTGCTTTCAGAAACTGCCTACGCAGCCAAGATTGAACTTCTGATGATAAAGCAATATCATCTTGGTATTCGCTAACACTTTTCTTAGCCAATTGTCGCCGAGGCATTTCAAAAATTCTATAGGATGTATCATCTATTCGAAGCCAAGCTGGACCACAACGAGCCTGTTCTTCTAGAGTTACAGTTGAACAAGTAAACATTATATTGGTGTCATTTCCCATAAGTTCGTGTCCACGAATCGAAAATGCCATTGTAGAACTAAAATCATTATCAAACATCAAGCGATAATGAGGTCCTGTTTGGATTACTGGATTCTGTAAAATTTCATCATATGCTCGTTGCGCTCGTTGTGATCCCCAGTGTTGTTCAACTTCAGAATATAGGCATTCAGCAAAAATTTTTCGCTCTTCCTGCACTAAAGAGCCAACGAATTTTAGTTGACTAGCATTATGGGTTACTAAGGCATAGTCATTTAATGACAAATTAGAATCAACATCTATAAGCTGAAATGCCGTTGGACAATATATACGCGCTATAGTGAAAACATCCAATTTTTTCTCTAACAATTAAGACATTCTCCTCTATAAATACGGCTTCTATGTCCATGTGCAAATACCTGTTGAGGATCATACCTCTGGCCTAATTCATAAAACCTTTTAATCTTGTCTATAGAATACCCTTTAATTAAATGTGTTTCATTCGCGCTAGAATAATTAGAATATTCCCCAACAGTGCCGTAGATAGCAAGCTTGTTGGCAGATTGTTTTACCCAAGATATAAAAAGGTTATCATGGCTCAATTCCTCCCAGCGTGCAGACACCAAAACACCTACTATTGAACTCCGCAGAGGATAGCATGAGTTTATTGCTTTTGATTGTAAAATTCGCTGATTATAAAATTCTATCATGACTGCGCAACGTGAGGACGGAGCTTTATCACAAATTTCTTTTAATACTAATGAATTCGGAAGTATTGAACCAAAATGCACTGATTTCCAATAACCTCGCATCGGAGGTAAAAAATCAGAGTCAAAATTCGATTGCCAGTCTGTATAAGCTACTTCTTTTACATTTGACCAGTCGCCTCCTATAATTGATTGCAAACGATTTAACTCACTCAAATCATCGCCAAAAGAACACAAGTCTACTGATAGCTCAACCCCAGTATAAATTTTACGAAGAACTGGAGCCATTGAAACGGTAGAATATTGTTTTTTAGAGTGGCTTTTACTAAGCTTATTTAATACGTTTACACAATCCTTCTGAGAGAAGAAAATAGAGCCAGCGGTAATTTTTTTCAATGGAAGTGTATGAAAGCGGAGTTCAAGGATTAAGCCAAATCCGCCCATCCCACCACCACGACACACAGACATAAGTTCAGGGTGGCTTTTATCATTTACCTCAATAAGCTCTCCATCTTCAAGCAAAATACGCACGCTATGTAGATAATCACATGTTAGACCAGCTGATCCTACCAACCAACCTATGCCCCCTCCAAGCGTTAAACCAGTAATACCTGTATCACTTACTGTGCCTGCAGGTATACAACGTTTATGTACCTCAAGTTGTCTATCAATGTCTTGAAGACATGCTCCAGGTTGTATAATTGCTAAATCTGAAGCCCAATTATATTTAACACCTCTAAACGGCGAAAAATCAATCAGTATTCCGTTATCTATTGTAGAAAATCCGCCGATATGGTGCCCTCTACCTCGAACAGCAAGATTCAAACCCAATTCTCTACGTATTTTTAATACAGCTCGTAAAGTTTCTACATCAAGCGTTTGAATAATTGCCATTGGCCGTCGATCATGCATACGATTGTAAGCCAAACGAATATTTTCATACTCTCCTTCCTCTGGGAAGATTAAATTATTAGGATCAATTTCATCCCTAAGCCGTCTCTGGGCCTTTATAATATTTTCTTGCATAATGATTTTCTTTGCTATCCATACTTTGGAGTAATTTATCTGTACCCATGGCAATCATACGTGCCCAAGCTTCATGTGAATTAGCTGCTATATGAGGTGTTACATAGAGCCCATGATAGGATAATTCTTTTCTATTAATTTTTGAAGGCAGACAAGAAGAGAACAGATCTAAACTCACATCAAGAGCCACTGCGTCGAGATGTCCATCTTTTAAGTTATTAATAATACTTAAAATATCAAAAACACGTATATCAGATATTCCTACGATTGTACGAGCTTTTCTTCCAAAAAGCGAAGAGCTTATTAAAGCTTCTGTTTGTGTATTCAAATCGCAACAAACAATTACTGTAGAAGTTGTATTAAAAAGTTCTTCTAAAGAAACATAAGTTATTTTAAGATTTTCTTCTACGTCTAACTTACGAGAGCGACTAGTGTATGAGACATCACAATTAAAGCCTGACCGAAGTATGCGTGCTACTTGATAACCAATTGCACCTAACCCCAATATCCCAACACGAGAATTTGTTACTTCTTGAGAACGGCATCGTACCATTGAGTTTAAAACAGACCCAATAAGATTTCTCCGCATTGCAAGCATTTGTGCGACAGCAAATTCCGCTACAGCAAGTGCATTTGCACCAGGAGTATTAAGTACCGTGATACCGCGCTCATTTGCCGCTTCTATATCTACAAAAGAACTCGCACCAGCTGCCAAAACAACTATGACCTTCAATTCCGTTGTTTTATAAAGAAGTTCATAATCTAAATACTCGTTCCCACCAAGAAGATAAAAGTTTGTGTCAGGTAAAATTTGGTCTAGTTCTTCTTTAGAGTTTTCGCCTGTTAATGTTAAAACCTGCCCATTACACGAATTTACATAATTTAATATTTCTATAGGTACTTCAATACCAGAAACTAAAACTTTCATTTACCCCCTCCCTTGTGTTCTAGGTATTCAGCAAGAATGCCAACGCCCTGTTGAAATACACCCAACGGTTTCATAAGGCTTATCCGAAAATTGTTTGTAGTCTCTGGACTTCCAACATTAGCCCAGAAAAAATTACGTCCCGGCAATACTGCTACTCCTAACGTTTGTACTTTTCTTACGAAATCTAAGTCGTTTAAACTAAACTGCGGAATCCTCATCCATTCAACACCAATTAAACTACTTTTTGCATTGTTATCTATATGTTTTTCATTAATTTTATTACGAAGAAATTTTCTCCGTAAAGCAACTATCTCATGAAAATTTACTAATGGACTAACGCCTGTAAATGCTTCAGCAAAAAATTCTGATAAAACACCTAAAGTAAATTTAGAAACACAAAGATAAATCTCGTTATAAAGTTCTCTCAACATAAACATATGATCAGCAGAGCATGATAGAAGACTTGCTTTCATATCTTGTGTAGGAAAAACTTTCCCTGTATCTTCAAATATAATATAGGAAGAATTTGTTTTATTAAGAATCTTATAAGAGTCCCAAGTTTGAGGATAATAAAGTCTAAAACTAGCATCAATTATGATTATTTTATTAGCTCGTTTGCATTCTTCAACTATATGGATAAATTCATATTCCTTTAAATTAGTTCCTGTAGGATTATTTGGATTTACAAGGAATAATGCGTCAACTTTAGAAAGATTTTTTCTTAGGTAAATAGGATCAATAAGTTCACTTTCAGTAACTGGGAATATAGGTACACCACGCCGATGGAGCAAAAGTGCTAGATTATCAAAAGTAGGATAAGTGAGAAGAGCTTTCATATTTCTATGACTTAAGTAAGATGCCACCAAATCAATTGAATTTGAAGCTGTTGGAAGTATCATAGAATCTGCTACTTCGCTTAATCCAGAAGAAGAAATTAAATTACCATAACAATGGATAAATGATTCCTCGGTATCCAAGATAGACTGCTGCTCTGTCGCATGCCATATCTCACTCATCCTTTTTACTATTTTTTGCTGGCAGTCCGTACATTCCTGGTAAGCATGTCCATCTGCTAAATTTAATTCAATTGAAAATCCTACCTGCTCATAATCCGTAAGAGTTGTTTTAGAAATAAAACTATCTACCTTGACCATATATTCCCCCCCATTAAATAGTAACTCTAAAATCTAACACAATCAAAATAACAATTAAGTAATAATTACAATAGTCTAGTTTTTTAATTTAAATCAATAAAAAATATAAATATGCAATTGACATGTAGCAAATAAAATATACTCTTACAAGCTATTACAATATGTAGCAAGATCTTAAAATTTTATTTTCTATATTTACAATGCATAAGGGGGGTGGTATTGGTATCAAACACAAAAATTTTAGTCATTGGTAAAGGATTTTTTGCATACAGAGGCTATATTTTAGAAGAAATGCACGCCGCAGGCTTAGAAATTTGGTTGGCGGACGATGAAGTAGATGAGCATAGTGACATAGGGATAATTAGTAAATCAATAAAAATTAACTTTGATGCAGATCCCATATCTGAAGCTGAGCGTTTACTATGTAAGTCAAAACTGTGGTCTAATGTAACAGGCATCTGTTATATTGAAAGTCTTTTATCTTGGGCAGCTGATTTCTTTGCTAAGTTAGGAATATGTTTTCTTTCTCCCTGTCAGACAAATTTAGTTAGAAGTAAATATGCCCAACGCGAGGCATTTACGCATTCAAATATAATGTCTCCAAAATATAGTGTAGGCTCCCCCACCTCATTACAAAATCAATCTATAGATTTTCCAATAGTTATTAAGCCAGAGAAGGGCTATTCTAGCATTGGTGTACAATTTATCTGTTCAAAAGCAGAACTTCGTGAATACTTTAATACAAAAAATAATGTGTATTCAGATAATTTTATAGTAGAAAGCGTAATTTTAGGTCAAGAATATAGTATAGAGGGATATGTGCGAAATGGTAATGCAGTTGCTCTAGCAAAAACGGTCAAATTCAAAACACCTCTGCCATTTTTTGAAGAAATAGGGCATTTTTGTTCACGAGAAATTAAGCCCTCTCCTTTGGAGAAAGATTTTTTTATCCAGGTTGTTAGAGCACTTGATATTCACGACTGCATATTTCATCTTGAGTATTTCCAATCCAATAATAAACTTATTCCAGTTGAAATAGCGGGGCGTTTAGGTGGGGATAAAATTCCATATCTACAACGTCGTGTAACAGGAACAAGTCTTGTCTTGAGCTACCTTGGGATTCCTCACAAATTTATCTCCACAGTAACAAGCGGGATTGGTATTGTCTTTTTTATCCCTACAGAAGGTGGTACCGTGAGTAGTAATTTTCCGTCTCTAGATTTGAGTAATAATTTGCAAGAGCATTACGTGGAAGTTAAACCAGGGCAAAAAGTAGCTGCAGCTCCTAAAGATTTTTTTGTTCGTTTAGGTTTCTCAATAGTAGAAGCTAATAGCATGGAAGAATTTATCTCAATAAGCAATGAACGTATTTCCCTCTTTGAAAAAGATTCAGGCGTGAAACTTCATCGCCTCATATCTCCAAATAGCAAGAGCCTTGAAAATGAAAGAATCTAGTAAAGTTTTTGACGTGGAAACACGACGTGGAAACACAGTGCACAACCAATTCAGAAGTAGCACCATATATAAGACGCAGCAAGCGCTTTTTACGCGAAACAGTAGAAGCGCAAAAAAAGTTGTATAAAAAATGGATGAAGGAAAAAGCTACCTTACGAAAAGCTTTACGGATTCCACCTGCCATTCGTCGACAAATACAATTTCAACAACTAGTAGAATTAGTTGATTTTGTTTATTTAACAAAACCATTTTACAGGGAATTATACCAAAATGCAGGATATGAAGTTGGATGTTTACGAACGTGGTCAGACTTTGAATGTTTACCTATCGTGTCAAAGGAAATGATGGTAGAAGCTGAATTTGATAAACAATGTATGTCTACGATAAAACCAGAAGTATTACACTCTGCCCGCACCTCTGGCTCTAGCGGTTTAAATTTGACTATTTATCAAGACAGCGATAGTGTTTACTTTCGACACGTTCGGTATATGCGACACTGTGAATTACTTTTGGGCCGCCAAATGAAAGCAACAGACCTTCGTTATGGCATTTATTTTGTAGCAGAACGTTTTACTTCTCTCTTGGGAGATTATAAATATGTTACTGTTTCCCAAGATACGCCTACAAAAGTTGTTGAAACACATCTACGTGAGCTAAAACCTGCATTATTGCTTTCTCTTCCAAGCTATTTACAAAGACTTGCTAGCACAGGACTTAACTTAGAGAGCATTGGCATCGAAGCGATTGGTACAAATTCAGAGCGTAGTAGTTTAGAAGAGCGAGTTAACTTATCTAAAAAACTGGGGATTCCAGTACTAGATGAATATTCCTCTGAAGAAATGTCATTAATTGCATATGAATGTAACTGCCGCCAGTATCACTTAGTAGAGGACAGTGGTTACTTCGAGCTCATCAATGTTGGTAAGGACGGATATGGAAAACTCGTGGGAACATCTTTTGGCAATAAAGCCATGCCCTTTGTAAGGTATGACCAAGGTGATTTGGTGTGTTTCTCATCGTCAGAAAATTGTACTTGTGGATCTACTTTTCGGATGATTCAATCCTTTAGGGGGAGAGAAGATGAACATTTACTGGACGGATCTAACAGTTTTGTACCAGCAGATGTAATCCTGGGACTTTGCGATGAAACTCTAGTCGACTATAAATCAAATGTACTGGCATATCAAATTGTTCAAGTTGCTCAAGATAAGGCAATCCTTTACATAAAGCCTATTAACCTTTCTAAAGGCTTAGACAATCGGTGTATAAAAGAATTCATAACGCGCTTCTCTTCACTATTTCATTATGTGGAAATGCAGATTTCTATCTCTGTAACAGATAAGTTAAATACATTTCTTTCTGGAAAAAGGCAACTAATTAGAGTTGAGGATTTTTTTAAAGGAAAAGTTTTATGACTTGTTTAGATACAATTAAAATCACTAACATACACATAGAAATCATTACCCGACCTTTAACTTACCCTTTTCGTATAGCAGGAGAAGTGCACTATGACGTACTTACTTTAACAGTAATACTTGAACATAAAGGAATAATTGGTAGAGGCGAATGTAATCCCTATTCTGTAAGTGGTCATAATCTTGAAAGTGTTCAAGCTGAAATTGAAGCCGTGCGAAAACTTTTATTATGCGGAATAAATCGGATAGCTCTCTTAGAAGTTATGTCCCCAGGCCCTGCACGAAATGCTGTCGATTGTGCTCTAATAGATTTAGAATGTAAAATTCTCCAGACCCCTGTAAGTAAACTTCTTGGTATAGAAACTTCCAAAGAAATCTGTACAGCGCAAACTATTGGAATTCTGCAAAATAAAAAAGAATTAGATTATTTCACCAATAAACAACTTCCAATCATCAAGTTAAAGGTTGATAATTCTACCTCTACCAGTGTAATTTCGAAACTAAAAGATATCTTCCCAAATACTCAATTAATTGTTGATGCAAACGGCAGTTTAAAGGTGTCTTTAAGCGAATGGCTGTACGAGCTTAACAATAATAGCGTCAAAGTTTTAGAGCAGCCTGTTCCTTTCGGCAATGAGGACCTACTCTTGCAGGTTAAACGCGGATCAGTATTGATCTGTGCCGATGAGAGTTTTTTAAATGTCAATCATTTCGACATAGCTTTAAAATATTACGATATGATTAATATAAAACTTGACAAAATTGGGGGTGTTACAGCCGCTTTGAACGCCATTCAGATAGCAAAGGCTAATGGGCTGCAAGTTCTCATAGGTTGTATGCTTGGCACTTCACTTTCTGCAGCACCATGTTGGTGGCTAGCACAAAAAGGTGATCTAATTGATTTAGATGGACCAACCATGTTATCTCAAGATATCGACAATGCTATGGTGTGGTCATCTGGTAGAATAAGTAAACCAAAGAAAGAGCTATGGGGATAAAAGTGAAGAAAATCAACGTATGGGTAATAAAAGACTATTAATGCTTTCTTTATTGTAAAAAGAGAAGGATATCCTTCTAATTCCAAGGACGTAAATCACCTGTAACAACCAATATATCCTAGCAATTTATCATTTTAACAAATAGCCCTTCTTATCAAAGAAAATGATGGGGGTAAAAACTTGGCGCGAGAAGACATCCGCAGTTTTTTGATTTCTATAAATAGTAATGAGTATACCAGCTGTTGAATCAAGGCTTGTCTAAAGGCTAGAGGAGATTTTTCTGATGAAATTATATTTCATGAAAACTGGCTAGGTGTAATACATTTTTTTGTTTGATAAATTAGCAATAAACCTTTTAAAGAAAAACGGGAAGCTAATAAAATTCCTTATTTAGTGAATAAACACTGAATAAATAACATATATTTATTAATTACAAAAAAATATTACGTATTTTGTGCGTACATAATAAATATTTATTACTTATGTATAATTAGACATATATTCGGATATGCAAAAAAATATTTTACCAGCTTAGTTTACCTTAATTCTCCAATGCTCTTGGCATGGTAATGAGTGGCTTAATTTTTGTTGGATTGATATCTTTACATTCAATAAATAAAAGCAAGGTATTCACTCTAACTCCTGATGCCTTAGCAATACGGCTCTGTGATAAACCAACATTAACAAATGTAATAAATTCTTATTGTAATCCGGTATAATCGGGTATATAATCCGGTATGCAAACAGATACACTCAAAATCACACAAGAATTGTTAACTCTCATTACTGAGATTGATGAATTCAAAGGTGCGTGGCGCGCTTTTGGAACTCTTGCTCCAGAACGTTTGAATGCTCTGCGCCATATTGCGACTGTTGAAAGTATTGGATCTTCTACGCGTATTGAAGGAAATAAATTAACAGACCGTGAGATTGAAAAGCTTTTATTAAACTTAGAAGTTAAAAGTTTTAAGAGCCGTGATGAACAGGAAGTTATTGGTTATGCAAAAGTTATGGAAATAATCTTTCAATCTTGGAAAGATATTCCTATTACAGAAAATCATATTAAACAGTTGCACCGTGATCTTTTATATGAGAGCGATAAAGATGAACGTCATAGAGGGGAATATAAGACATTACGTAATGATGTAGCAGCCTTCAATTCTGAAGGGAAAATGGTTGGTATTGTTTTTGAAACAGCAACACCATTTGACACACCATACCGAATGCAAGAACTTATAGATTGGTTTAATAAAACCAATGAATTAAACAATCTTCATCCTTTACTTATGATTGCTATTTTTAATGTCACTTTCTTAGCTATTCATCCTTTCCAAGATGGAAATGGACGTTTAAGTCGTATCTTAACAACCTTGCTTTTGTTACAAAAAGGTTATGTTTACGTACCATATTCGTCACTTGAAAGCATCATTGAGAATAATAAAGAAAATTACTATTTAGCTTTAAATCAAACGCAAAAGACAATTTATACGAAAACACCAAATTGGGAACCTTGGATACTCTTTTTTTTACGTGCTCTACAAAAACAAAAACGCCAATTAGAAATGAAAATAGAAAGTGAAAAAAATGCTCTTTTGAATTTGTCTGAATTGGCTCTTAATATTATTGACTATGTTCGTGATCATGGGCGTGTTACAACCCGCGATATGGTCCGTGAAATTGGAGCAAGTCCCAATACACTTAAAGCAACCTTTACATCATTAGTTGAAAAAGGTCTTTTGATACGTCATGGAGGAGGGCGATCAACTTGGTATAGTTTGCCTTAATTCTCCTGTGCTTTTGGCATAGTGATAATTGGCTTAATTTTTGTGGGTTTTATGTTTCTGCGTTCAATAAATAAGCGCAAGGTATTGACACTAACGCCTAATGTCTTAGCAATACGGCTCTGTGATAAACTAACATTTGTAAATTCTTGAATTTCATCAATGTTATTGTCCAGTTTTAATTGCGTAGCAATACTTCCTTTTGGCCGGCCAAGTTTTATTCCTCGTTGACGTGCAACATTTAAAGCTTCTTTTGTGCGCTCTTTAATTAAATGTCTTTCGCGCTACCATACCTAAAATGGTTGCTATTTAAAAAAAGTAATTGCGAAATAAAAGCATCTCGTATATACTTTTCTTTCGGGGAGAGAGGTAGCATAAAATACCCCCGCTGAGTTTGTTGTTAATCAATCTCTTTCTCCATTCAATTAAAAAATTTTGATTTCTTCTTTTCTTAGTTTTGTTAATATTACCCCATAGCAATAATCAGCTAAGTTTAAAGTAGTCTTTGTATATGCCTAATTCGTATTTGAAACATGATTTCGGATCTTTCAGCTTAATTAAAAATACATCCACTATTTTTTGAAAATCATCTTCATCACTAAAAGAAAAACTTAAAAGCTTTCTTTCAGTATGTAAATCTGAAATGGTTAGTGTGATGTCTTTTTTATTTTTTCCTTGAAGCAAAAACCATACTGCTTTGATCACTTCAGTAGCGTTTATGGTCTTAACCATTAAAAATAATGATGGTATAATATTAAACAATTGCGCCATATCAGATGATGGCTTGTACATTAACAACATTTCTTTCATTTCTTCTGTTTCATCCGACATTTTTTCCCCTTTCTTATAGTACAATTTTCTTTGAAGCTGTTTGCATGTTTAAAGTTTTAATAACTTTTTTAAATTCTGATCTTAACAAAGAATTTTTTTGATCATTTGGTTTTATCTGCTCGTTTTTTTCTGCTTTTTTCGTGCAAAAACCTTTCAATTTTTCCTCAGAAGCTTTATTCAGTAGGGCATAGAAAGAACGTTCTAGATAGAGTTCTCCTCGATTTTCTTTGGCAATCATGCCTCGTAAATATCCACCTGGAGATTTCACTAATTCCTTGCAATATTTTTCGAAGATAATAGCAATAGCTAGAGCAGCTCTTTTAATTCCCATGTTTTTTTTAGCCTCTTCCACAGCATGAGAAGAAATCCTGTTCATTTTAGCGAAAAACTCCATGGACCCTATTAAATCTCTTTCAGATTGCAGCCCGTGTTTCATAAACATCGTAACATTAGGCAATGCTTCAACTAAAAGTTCCGGTTTGATTTGAAGCGATTTGTTGTTTTTTGAAGGTAAGGCAGATCCAGCTTTGCTTTTCTCTATTTTTTCATAAGCCATTTTTTCATGACCAGAGGTTATGTTGTTAATTTGAGTGCGTTCAGAGTGATCTGAACACTCATTTTTGTTACAATTACAGATATGTTTAGGGGTTGTATGTTCTATGTGTATGTCACCAGTGACATACGTGTATGTCGTTTTTGATGTTTTTTGTCTAAAAAATTTCTGTAAAATCCATTCCAAAAGATAAATTGCTTTATGCAATTTTCCCACCGAAGCTTTGGCCGGCCGGCCAATAATATGAGCAATTTTTTGCATTCTAGAAAACAACATCGATACAAACGGGGTAGCTTCAATTAATGCAAAAGAATATCTAATTTGCCGCAACAACCCTTTAAAGTATTTTAAAGCTTCTTCATGTTTTTTATGGACTTCTAATATCTCATCTGTTTTTTGCTTAAGTTCATGATATCGAGCAACAAGAATACGTAAATCAATCCCACAAGCTGTTATGATATCAGCATCATGATTACGTACTGGAAAACGTTTAAAATTACCAGAATCCCGCATGACAATGAAACCGCCATCATAAAGGCGTGAAAGTAATCGACTAACGCGTCCTTCACTACGGTTAATTTCATAACTCAGCCGTTTGTTGCTTTTAAAAACAATCGGAAGCCCGCCTTTTTCAAACTCATCTCTTTGAGCTGTCCTTAACAAAGTTAAAAGAAGCTTGGCTTCTATCTCTCGTATAAAACCAGTGATTTCTAACTGATTAACTAATCCAATGAGTTGCCCTCGACTTACAGAGCCCATCTCAGCATTTTCTGCTAATTTTCTAAACTCTATATGATGTGCACTTAACTTTCTTCCTGAGATTTTATTAACCATAATTGTTTTAACCTCTAAGTTAGAGGCAAAAAAAATGTAAAAAACACCCCTTTTCTACAAAATTTCTCTTGCAGAATATAATCGGATGAATTAAATTAGGAGTTACGAAAGATTTAATTCACCGTATAGGTATTTTAAAAGCCCTTCTGTTAACGCAGTTGGGTTTTTATTTTTTTGCCATTATATTTCCCTCTATTTGAAACGACTCATAGCTTTGAAAAAAGCATGTCAAGGTGAAGCGTATATGAAAAAAAAAGTTTTTTCAATATAGTTAAAAATTAGGGACCCCGTTTTTCTATTCTTTGAAAACAATATCTTTTTCTAAAACAACCGTCTTACGATTCAATAAAAAATCTGGATTTATAAAATACCAGCCTCTATGGTTTTGTTGAGCAATAATACCCGCTTTTTCTAACTCTGATATACCACGAAAAAAAGTTGTAGCTGATAATGCTAGTTTTTTTTCTTGAGCTGTAAGAAATGTTTCTAAAACAGCTTTGTCTAAAATCACTGTATTAGTATGAATTAATCTATTTTGGAGCATCCAAGCCAAAACAAAGAAAACCTTTATTCCTGCGGCTTTAAGATTAAAAATCAAAGCAACATTAACAGTAATCTGTTCGTTTAAATCTTTAATAGAAACCACTACATCATTGACGAAAGGACACAAATCATACCGAACGGTTTGCTTTCTTTGCTTGGCTGATATACTAACTGTCATTGTGGTAATATAATTATCATAATTTGAGATACTCGAGGACACATCAAGAAATGATTCTTCGGTAATTGTCAATTTTTATTTTTATTTTTTGAAAAAAAAATTCGGTACTAATACGGATATTCAAATGAAAGAAATCAAGTTGCGACAAGAACGATATTCCCCATATGAAAATCCTTTTTTAAATGAATCTGAAATTTATACCTATAATCAGATTATCAAAATACATATTACACAAAGAAAACTAGTAGATCCTAATACTGGTGAGGAAATAGATATACCTACAATCCATGTTATTGAGAAAGAAGAGGAAAAAAATTTCATAAAAGTATTTGCTGCTGGAATTCAAACAATCTTTGACCTATCCCGCACTGGGTATCGAGCTCTTGTCTTAGCTTTGCAAGCATATCACAGCAATCAAGGTAATCATGATGAAAGCATTACTCTTATTTGGTATGACGGAGGAGTCAATGGACAAAAACTGGATATGACAGATAGAACATTTTACAGTGGTTTAAAAGAACTTACAAATAAAGGGATTTTGAAACCCAAATTACCTAATCAATATTGGGTTAATCCCCTTCTGTTCTTCAAAGGAGAAAAAATTGCTTTTATGAAGGAATATCAAATAGAACCACCCTCCACCAAATCAGATATTCCATCTAATGAATATCAAACAGATCTCGAAGATTTTACAAAAATATGACTTGTATCATTTATCGTATTGTATATATTGTAAAATGTTTTGATTTAAGCGCGTGAGGGGAAAATGATGTCAAAATTACACATAGGCAAAAGTGCATTGCTTTTTTTGCTTTTGTGGCTTCGTGGTCCTGTAATAGTTATACTAAGCACTCTATCAGTTATATCTTTTATAACATTAGTTGGACTTCCTATTGCAATACATTTTACATCAGTAAGTCGGTCAATATCATCATTAATATACCCCATGTTTTTGTTGTTTATTGTAAGTTTTGGCTCTTTCCTTCTCATTTTTTGTTATGAAACATTGATACGCTTTTTAAGGTAAACTGTTTACACATTTCCCCATTAACAATGTTCATAAAAAACAAAAGATCGCGATAATTCAATCTGTACAACAATACAAGAGGGATAAAAATGAAAAAAACCATTTTATTATGCATCGTTATGTTAGCTGTAGGATTTAGTATTACCGGTTGTGGTAAAACTGAAGAGGAAAAACGTAGGGCTCAACAAGAAGAACAAGCTAAAAAGTTTTTTGAGACAAAATCACCAGATACAGATCGTGGACATGCATTTTAAACAAATCCCCTACGACAATAAAATGTGACTTATCAATCTGAAACTAAAGAAACTATAGTTTCATTTTTTTGAATAGATAGTAGTTTCTTTAGTTCTTACTTATTGTCGTTTCTGCTCCGGAAATTGTATTTTCCATCATATTACTTGTTTTAGCTTCATCAGATTGAGATTTATTATCACTATAAAATTGGATATCGTTATATTCTGGTGATGTAGGTGGAGCATTAAGACTAAGATTTGCTGCATCTTCCATTCCTGGAATACAAAAAGCAGCCATATGTCCAGCACCTTTTAAAGTCATATCAGCCACATCTCTCATTTTTAGAGAAGGTAACTTAGATTGATCTGGAGAAACCGATTTAGCTTGAGGTTGACTAGTACTAGTGAAACGGTTTTCCCCTCCAGCTACACGTGGATTTCCTCCAGATTGAGGTTTACTACCACTATCTTTAAAAGAGTTTCCAGTCATTTTAGAAGCGTTTACATTACTTCCTAGTCCCATCATAGAACTGCCACCACCCATTCCACCAGCAGCGGATGCTCCACCACCAGCGGCGGATGCCCCACCACCAGCGGCGGATGCCCCACCAGTTGCTGCTATAGCAGCTATACTCGCAGCTGCTCCTACAGCAGCACCAGCCATTGCTCCAATAGTTGCACCACTTCCACCACTTGATCCAGAAATTAAACCAGCAATAATTTCTGGAAGAGTCTTTGTTAAATAAACACATAACAAAGAAAGTCCTAGCAATGTCCAATTTGACGCAGAAGAATAAACATATGCATCTTTCCATGCCTTCATAGAATCGGAAATCAAAGTCACTAAGAGTGTCATTACAAATAATTTTGCACCAACAGAGACAGTATAGCGAAATGTTGTTATACTTATTTCTCGTGTCCATTGAGACGCTCCAAACCCCATAAATAT
>NZ_CP031843.2:2115000-2234681 GCF_003606325.2 Bartonella kosoyi | reverse complement strand
GGGGGGGGGGGGGGGGGGGGGGGGGGGGGGGGGGGGGGGGGGGGGGGGGGGGGGGGGGGGGGTGGGGGGGGGGGGGGGGGGGGGGGGGGGGGGGGGGGGGGGGGGGGGGGGGGGGGGGGGGGGGGGGGGGGGGGGGGGGGGGGGGGGGGGGGGGCGGGGGGGGGGGGGGGGGGGGGGGGGGGTGTGGTGCGAGGGTTGGGGCGTGGTGCGAGGGGGTTGGGGTGTGGTGTGGAGGCTGGTGTCAATTCAACCTTTGACCTCTGTGCTCTTCCACTTTTTTCATTTTCCTCTACACCTCTATTCGCCGCACTCTTCATCCAATTATCCCCAAATCTTCATGCTCTTGACAAAGCACACACCTTTTGCCTTTACAGTTCAACGTTTTTACGATTTTAATTATTTACAGAAAAAAGGAGAGATCTGATCATCACCATCTCAGTCTTCACTGCTCTCAAAGCCTATTGATTTGCCTCAGCTCCTTCAAACAATTGACAAGCATAAAATGAGATAAGAGCTATACTATAGCTCTCAATGTACTACGGTACTGATGGTTCCACGAGCAGTACGCCATCTTTTATCCCTTTCATTTATGCCTTTTTCCTGATCTTTTTTCCCTCACTCATCATTTTTCTTATAAAGTGCACATTCTTATGGTTCATTTTACAGTTTCACGTTTTTACAATTTTATAAATTTACAGCAAAAAGGAGAGAAGAGACATTGCGTTTTCAAGCGCATTTCGCGATGGAGCTACTGAGTGGTCGCGGGGTGATGCGAGGTTGGTGCCGTGGTGCGAGGGGTTGGGGCGTGGTGTGGAGGCTGGTGCCGTGGTGCGAGGGTTGGGGCGTGGTGCGAGGGGTGGGGCGTGGTGCGGGGGGTTGGGGCGTGGTGCGAGGGTTGGGGCGTGGTGCGAGGGTTGGGGCGTGATGTGGGGGAGTTGGGGGTGGAGGATGGGGGAGGTGGAAAGTGGGGGTAATTGGCGGAAAGGGGGATTAAATCAATAGTCTGGTAATGATTATCGGCTCTTTACGGATTTCTGTGAATAAGTAAAATCGTAAAAACGTGAAACGGTAAGCTAAGGGGTTGTCGTATGGGGTTGGTATCCTGATGTGAGGGTTGGTGATGTGGTGTGTGGGGGGGGACGGGAGGGGTGTGGTATAATGCTGCTATGAAGTGTATGAAACTGGGATGACCTTTAGGCTTCATAAAAGATGGAGGGGAGATCCTTTAGCATAATATGATTTCTGTTGCTCACGGATGCGTTTATTGAAAAGAAAACTTTTTGAATGGTTTTAAAATGCTTCGTGATGGTATGGATGATTAAAATAAAACTCTCTGTCCATCAATACGTTAATTTAAAAGGTTCCCGTTGGTATGTTCGTTTTCCAAGAGTAATTTTCTTGAGAAAGCGTAAGTTTCTTCCTCATGGGCTTTTAAAAAAATCTCTTTTTATGCCGGTGAATTTTTCATGCCGGTGAAATTAATGTCGCTATAATGCCCGAAAAGTCATGGAAGAATAGCGTTTGTGAAGCGTGTAAACTTTTCATGAGACGTGAAAAGTCATCTATAAAATCTTTCCGGGTTTTCAAAATAACCGATGCTTTTTTAAGATTGAACACGTCTCATGTTTCATTGTTCATTTTAGAGCTGAATATTCGATTTTTGTGTAAAAATACTTGCCAAGGCATCCATGATCCTTGAAAAATCAACCACTAAGAGGAAAATGATGAATATAATCCACTTCGTATAGCGTGACATCACTTTTATACTTTTATAAGTCATGATGATTTCTTGGAGAATTTCTTTTTCCTTTTCTGTAAGCTCTGTTTGTTTTTCTGTTTTTTTTCTAGCCATGTTTCCACCCACACAAGCCTTCCCCTTGTTTGTTATGCTTTAAAATTTCTCTGGCGAGATTTGAGCTAATGTTTGTGAGATCTTTTTGCTCTAAATAAATGGGCATCCAACCCATGCAAGGCTCATTGATTGTTTTTATCGCGCAACCAGTGAATAAGGGCAGCGCGCACATCAGCATCACTTTTTTGATTAATTTCATTTTCCACCTCTAGCCGTGTTGTTGATGACTTTAGCATTCTTTCTGTTTGCTTTTGCTGTTCAAGCTTTTTTCCAAGCCTAAAAGCTTTTGCTAAAGCGATAAAAAAAGTGGTTAGAACCGCTCCTGTGATCATTAAATTTTTTTTCAGCCATTCCATCATAAGCGCTGCTCCTGAAAACGTTTTGCTACAAAGAAAATGCCAACACAGGCGGCTAAAATCATGATGGTTGCCAAAGCCCATTGGATGGGACCATTGCCGGCTAATAAGCCACCAAGTCCAGAAAAAGAACCAATAATGGGGGTGAGTGCTTCGGCTTTGAGAAAACCCATGGGGTTTTTTGTTTCAACCGTTTGATAATTGGGAGAAACATAAGCCCCTTTTGCCCATAACCCCGCTTCTGCTGCACGACGGTGCACAAGACCGTGAAGACGCTTTCCTCCTGCTTTGGTCCACTTTTGTAATTCAGAAGGGACGGCTTCATATTCGCTGTTATTGAGTTTTTTGAGCAGGGTCGACTTGCAAAATGCTGCTGTCCCTACATTATAACAAAACGATACGAGTGCAGCGAATTGTTCATCTGTTAAGGAAACCGTCACATTTTTTTCAACGGTATTCTCAAATTGTCTTAAATCTTGAGAAAGAACTTCTTCGGCTTGTTTTTCCGTGATAATCATGCCTTTGTGAACAAACGGTTTACCAGCCGTGCTGGTATGACCATAGCCGATTGTCCACACCCCGATGGCATCTTTATAGGCCTGTAAACGCAATCCTTCCCATTGTTTAATGAGTGCAAGCCCTTCTGATGATATTTTCCTCATTTGCTTCTCCATAAAATAAAGCCTCACTTTAAAGTGAGGCTGGTTGACAGATTAAAGATGAATTTTTTCACACTTCAAAAATAGAAGAGACGTGAAACTGTGATGAAATCAAAAGGTTGGTTATGACATTTCAAGTGAATAATGGTTTGTGCCGGTGTTTTTCCTTGGTAGATGGTTTTGGGGTTTGTTTTGAGGTCTTGTACTGGTTTTTCGATAGAGTCTTGTTGGTGGAGGTGGGTGTTGGGTTGATGCACAATAAGCGTGGTTTATTGCGGTTGTTTGGTGATTGGGACTATGGTGTCTGTCGTATAGCGGGTGGTGTGAGAGGTGAGAGTGTTGCCGATATCGTTGTTGATGGGGGGTGGTTATCGTGGGGATGGTGGTATGGGGTGTGGATTTTTAGAAGTGGCAGTTAATTGCTGGTGTCTTATAAAAACTTCCCAATAAAGGTTGCTTTGCGTGTCATCATTCTTTTGCTCTTTTGAGAAAAGGAGCTGTGGTGCAAAACAGTACATTGTGTTGTAAGAGTAAACTGGGTTGTTTGTGCCGGTGTTTTTCATTGGTAGATGGTTTGGGGTTTATTTTGAGGTCTTGTACTGGTTTTTCGATAGAGTCTTGTGGGTGGAGGCGGGTGTTGGGTTGATGCACAATAAGCGTGGTTTATTGCGGTTGTTTGGTGATTGGGACTATGGTGTCTGTCTTATAGCGGGTGGTGTGAGAGGTGAGAGTGTTGCCGATATCGTTGTTGATGGGGGGGATTATCGTGGGGATGGTGGTATGGGGTGTGGATTTTTAGAAGTGGCAGTTAATTGCTGGTGTCTTATAAAAACTTCCCAATAAAGGTTGCTTTGCGTGTCATCATTCTTTTGCTCTTTTGAGAAAAGGAGCTGTGGTGCAAAACAGTACATTGTGTTGTAAGAGTAAACTGGGTTGTTTGTGCCGGTGTTTTTCATTGGTAGATGGTTTGGGGTTTATTTTGAGGTCTTGTACTGGTTTTTCGATAGAGTCTTGTGGGTGGAGGCGGGTGTTGGGTTGATGCACAATAAGCGAGCGTGGTTTATTGCGGTTATGTTGGTCGTATGGCATGGAGGTGCTTGAGATAAAGCGGGCCCCTTAGAAAACAAGACGTAGGTTTTTGCCGAAGATGAAAGTATTTCATAGGTTCAGCGTTTTACCTATCTCAATAGGATCGTTGTTAAAAAGAGCTTTGAGCCAATAAGAGCTTTGGAATTTTGATATAATTTAAAGAGAGGGGGCTTTTAAAAAGCACGTTGTTTGCTCTTTTTGTTTTACGAACACGAAAGCTGGTTTGCTTAGAGAAATCTTCGCTGTAAAATAGCATCGCTTCGTTCTTTGATGAAGAGCGAATAGAGAAAAAATGTCAATTACATCATTAAAGATTTGTATTCCGTAATCCTTTTTTTATGGGGAGAAACAGAGACGTTTTTTGCTCCTTCTTCCTTTAAGTTTTTTTCAAATCTCTCTCTTATAGTTTCACCTTTTTTGTTGACTGTTTCATCAATCGCTTGCGGATTGGTTTTTAGATATTGTTCAAGACGTCTTCGCCCTTGCGCATGCTTGTACAAACTAACGGGTAGATAGGAATCTAATTTTTCAGCAGATAAAGATGAATTGGGGTCACATAAGACACCCTTAACATTATCCTTATGCAGTCTTTCTAATTTTTGAGATTCGGTATGAAGCTTTTTGGCAAGGCTTAAACTGAACATCCCACATTCAGAAGAGCTTCGTTGAATATCCATTTCCGCCATGGTAAAAGAATAAGGAGGCAGTTGAAGAGTTTCCAGGGTTTGATTTATTTTTATCCCTAGTTTCGCAGCAGCGATATTTTGAAATGTTGTCGGTTCAAGCATAATCAAAGAGATTTTGTCATCAAATTTTTGATAGTCAAGGACGGCAAAGTGGATTTTGCTTCCTGAATTGACGATAAATCGGGCAGATTTTGCGTCGCTCTCAACGACTTCTTTTATTGCGTGAGAAAACTCTTCTGCTGTAAGAGCCAATTTGAGATTCATGTCCGGATATTTGCTGTTGGCTTTTTTGACGAGAGCGGGCATCACTCTAATATCGGTATCTTCATAATAAGAGTTAATCCAATGACCCGTGGCAAGATCATCTTCTAAGCCTGTAATAATAGTTTGTAATTCTTCAGAACTAGGGGCAACATGTTCTTCTTCTGTTTGAACGGAACTGTGCATTAAACGGGCAATAAGCTCTTCTAAAGATTCTTCCGCGCTGGCTTCTCCTTGTGCACTTGCTCCTTCTTGTGTTGGTGAGGAACGAGAGGAGATGTCTTTTGAATCTTGAGGTTTCATACTATTAACCTTTCTCTTGAGGGGCGATCGGCAATATTATTTTCTTAAATTCTGACCAAATGATGTTTTGAAAGAAACCCTTTGGCGCTTGAAAATTAAGGAAAAAAGATCATTTTTTAGCTGTTTTTGTAAGAAAGTAGAGGCGGGGCTTTCCAAAACTTGCGCGTGCTTTTTGTTGCTTCAAAGTTTTAAAATATGGGCTCTGGGCTGATTTTTATAAAATTTTGATAGAATAATGACGGTCTGTCTTTAAGAAGACAAATTTCTTGTCTCTTTATCTTACAAATGGAAAAAACTTTTTGCTTATCGCAATCTTAGCCGTAAAGCAGCATTGCTTCATTCTTTATGGATATGGAATAGGGATAAAATAAAAACGTCTTAAATTACATCATCAGAGATTTGTATTCTGTTGCTCTTTTTCTATGTTGTGAAACAGAAACAGTTTTTCCCTCTGCTGTTTCTAAGTTTTTCTCAAATCTCTCGACAAGAGTTTCACCTTTTTTGTTGACTGTTTCATGTTCAGAACCCGGATTGGATTGTAAATATTCCATAAGGCGTCTTCTTCCTTGTACGTGTTTATATAAACGAGGAGGAAGATAGGGATCTAACTTTTCAGCCGGTAAAGGCGTGTCTGGCTCAAATAATACGCCCTTAACATTATCTTTGTGCAGTCTTTCTAATTTAGCGGATTCGTTATGAAGCTTTTTAGCAAGGCTCAAACTGAACATCCCACATTCAGAGGAGCTTCGTTGAATGTCCATTTCCGCCATGGCAAAATGAATAGGAGGAAATGGGTAATGCTCAAGGGATTGTCGCGTTCTTAATGCGAGTAATGCGGGAAGTGTGTCACGCAGTGAGGTCGGTTCAAAAAAGATCAAAGATATTTTATCATCAATGGTTTGATGATCAACAACCGCAAAATGGATACCCCTATCATGTGCATTAACAATAAATCTGGAAGATTTTACGCCGCTCTCGAGTGTGTCTTTGAGGGCGAGGGCAAAGCCGTTAGGAGGGCTTGTAAGTTTGAGATTCATCTCTGGATATTTACGATTTGCTTGATCAACCAAAGCGGGCATCATGTAAAGATCTAAAATATCATAATAGTTTTTAATCCAACTTCCATCGGCATTATGCTGTTCTAAACCTGCAATGATATCTTTTAATTCCGCACGGTTGAAAGGGGTATAATTTATTTTTTCGATATTAAGCTGTTCTAAATGTGTTGCAAGGCTTTCTAATGAGGCATCTGCGCTTGCACCTTCTGGTATTTGTGCACTTGCACCTTCCGGTATTTGTGAGGAATGAGGGGGGGAGTCTTGTGAATCTTGTGGTTTCATCATATCAACCTTTTTCTTGATGATCGATAGGCTATATTATTTTCTGATATTTTGACCAAATGATGTTTTGAAAGAAAGTCTTGGACTCTTGAACATTAAGGAAAAAATCGTACTTTTGGTGTTTTTATAAGCAGGCTTTTAAAACCAAAAGCTTTCTTAATTTTAAAAATCTGCGGATTTTTTACAGTTGTAAAATCTGGAAAAATTGTCAGAAGTCTAGAGGGCAACGTTATCTTTATATTTTAAGTTATTTCTATTGCATGGCTCATTTCAATGAAGAGATGACAACCTTTTTTAACAGTTTTCCCTGTGAAAAAATGAAATTATCCGCAATCGGTGTTTGTTATACAACAATGCCTATTTTTTTAAGAACATTTTAAGCTCTAGCGGGTTTTTAAGGTTCGCAAATCGGATGAAAGGGTAAGTGCGCTCTGTGAATCTCAAGTGTTCAGGTTGTCGCACACCATCAGCAGTGGGGCAACAGGAGGAGCAAGGTGTATGAGGGGAGTGGTTTTTTTTAACAGAGGGGTGACTGAAAAGGGGGGACTGGTTTGTTATGTTCTAAAACTCTGTCCTTTGAAAGGGGTTGCCTCTTTGATAGGTGGATGTGTTTTTAGGGCGCAGGGGATCTTTTAAAGCTCGTTTATGGTGCTTTATGGAAAAGTTTTAAGGGGAAAGGGTTATGGATTTCAAGTGCACCTTGGCGTGAAAGGCGTCGTTTTTTTATAAAGCAACGGGAGTAATATTCATCTTTTGTGGTGTGGGGCTTTGCAGTGTGGGGCGGCTAACTACTCTGTGTCAACAGAGATCGCTGTGTTCATCTTCTTGCTGTTTGTGTTATTGCTCAGCGTTGCTGTCATCTCTTGCATCGGTGCTTTAAGGGAGGATGGGGGGTGTTTTATAGGGGGAAGGCGGTGTTTTGTTGCGGGCGCTTTATGAGAAGGGGCGTGGTGTCAGTTTTCTCTCTCCTGCTTTTGGTGAGGCAAAACAAAGACCATAAAAAAGCTGGAAGTTAAAAAAGGACGAAAGACACCGTCAAACAATCAATTTTTGCAGCAAACTTTTGAACTTCTTAAACAGTAAAATTTCATACAACTTTATACAATGTTGCAAAACACACTGTTTTAGAACAGATTTTACAACAGTCTCTCAACAATTTCTCACAACACAAAGATGAATGGTGATTTAATGATGAAATTAAGACGCAAATACCCCTTTACCGCACCTGTCATTAAATACGATTTTTCATCTTCTGTCAACAGAAAAACCATGATTTGTCCTTTTTTATCGTGGAAAAAAAGCGAAAGAAAAAAGTGCATTTATAGGGTGTCTCTCACAAAATATGTTGTCTTACATGGGAATTTTTATAGAGAGATTTTTTTTGATGAAGCTTTTGGGTGGGGCAAAGAACATTTTTTTAAGAAAAGAAGGGTGAGGTGGAGAGCTTGTTGATGGTGATGTTGGAAGGGGAAATTCTATCGGCTGGTGGTTTGGTTTATGGAGGGAATGGAACCTTTGATTGGCTGGTATTGGAGAGAAGAGGATTGTGGGGGCGATTGAGATCTAGGGGGCTGTTATCTTCGCTGGGAGTGGAGGGACGCGGCTTGTTCCAACAAAAGAGTATGAGGAACTGTCTTGTTCTAGCGTAAAATATTGTCCTTTGAGAGCATCTGTTTCTTGGGGAGCGGCTGTAATGTTTTTTTAAAGGTGTGAGGTGATTTTGAGGCTTGTTTGGTGTGCTTTAAGCCCCGCAAATCCGATGTAAGAAGCTCTCTCATGTTCTCAAATGCTTCTTGGACGAAGAGGAGGCTTTACAAATGAGGCGTAGGGTTTTAGACGCTTTAACCTTTGAGGGGGACGATAGTGGTGTTTTTTAGCGAATGCTCTTTGGGTTGGAACAGTCAAAATGTTTATCAAGGGCATCAAGAATAATACGCAGTGAGCCAACAAGCGTTGGCAGTGGTTGATCTTCACTTACAAGATATTGTAATGCCGCATGAAAATTGTGTTGACGATGCAGATATTGGGCTTCTTTAATGGCTTCTTGCATCGCTTCATAGCGTTGGGTTGCTCTTTCAACCCATTGCTTTTTGGCTTTCTCATCGGATGCACTGTGCTTAAAGCCATCATAATAACCGTTTGGTAAACCTTTGGCACATAAATAGTCGTTTCTGATTTGCAAGTATTGTTGCGCTGTGTCATATTGCTCTTTACTGATGCCTGATGAATCCTCTTTATAGCCAAGCAAACAAAGACGCCCAATATAGGTCCCCACAAGCGGATTTTTCGCTTCTTCAAGGCTCAACCCAAAGTGTTTTGCACGCATTTCAATGGCTGTTTGAGGCGCCGATTTGCCGGCGCCTTTGGCACGTGAAATACGGCCATTGGGCTCTCTCTGTTTGCCGGTTATTCTCGGTCTACCGCGTTTTTTACCTATTTTCATGAACTTAACCATTTGAATGAAAAATAAACTGTCTACTTTTGGGGGACAGTGATTGTAAAAAGCACTTGGAGTAAATATTGAGGGGGGGAGCAAATACGGGGGGCAAATAGTGAGGGGAAGAAAATTCTTTTGGGGGGATAAGCCGCGTTGCAGAGAAAACGAGAAACAAAGCCTTTAAGCGTAAAGAACAGCAACATGATAGAGCAAAAAGATCATCTGGTGTTGCCTAGCATTGTCTTGACCCTATCAGTGTTATTTTCCCCCATCATGCTTGTTTTTATCTTTTGAGCATCGATAGCCAAGGAATTTGCTTTCTACAGATTTCTCAACTTCTTTGGAAAAAGTAAAAGAAATTTTTGTCAAATGTGAATGAAAAAATAAAGCTCTATGGGGTTGCTCTCCTTATTTTTTCTCATAAAGTCTTTTTTCATAGAATGATTGAGGGCTTATTGAGAGTTATCTGGGAATGATTGGGCTTTTTTTACGCGCGCTTTGCAGAAACTTTTTAATTCCTCCTTTGAAAAGGTTTTGTTTTTTGGGGGGGCTATTGGGGGAGTGAGATTTTTGTTTTTGAACGCAGGACCAAGATACCTGATCTCCATCACGCTGTTTAAGCAGCTCTTATTCTTTATGAGTCGTCCTTTATAGATAGAGCCTTCTTATAAAGATTATCCTTTATAGAAGAACTTCTCTTGGTGTTGAAGGGGGAGAGAACGATAGAAAACGAACTTACCCACCTTTATCATTATAGCATAAGACATCCTCTATTTTCAAATAAAATAATCGTTTATTGGTTCAAAATAAACAGTGAAGGATCAAGTGATCTGGTTTGACACCTTCCTTTTATGGTCATCATTTATAGAGGATAATTTTTTTTCGTTTTAATGGATTTTATCATAAGAAGGGGTGGCTGTCGCTTTAAATGGCGCGATGCAATATCCAAAGAAGCTTTATAAGAAGATATCTTGATAAGAGAGGCTTTTATAAAGCTGGGGGGGATTTGTGAGGTACGAGATATTTCTTTATTAATTTTAAAAGAGGCGCTTTTTTAATTTAAGAAATTTTAAAATGAGAATTGAAAAATTTTAAAGGTGCTGTAGCTGTATTTTAGATAATCAATTGTTTGTTTGTCCTGTGGGATGTTGCTTATTGCCTTACACTTTTGTTTCTTTTGTTCTTTTATGGGGCACATCTCTCCCGTAAAACAGAACGTCTCAAACCACGTACCCAAATCACATACCGTGGGGGTTGTTCATTCACGGGATTTTGCCACTCTTCATGAAAAGCTATGTCTTTCTTGTACCGTTTTTACTCCACATGGGCTTCTCCCTCTTGTAATCTGCAAACGACATGATTTGGATTGATTTCAGTATGGGGATGTGATGAAAGAATCTTACAGTATCGCGGTGTGATAATTCAAGTTTAAAAAAATGATGATTCATCATTATAAATCAATGTGTTGTTTATCAAGACACAAAGAGCTTGTGAAAATATTTTATCCTTTTATGCGATAAAATACTGTCATTTGAGGCGGTGATATAAGGTTCATAAGGCATACAACGCTTGATCCGTTAAATATTTAAAATCTGCAGCGAATATTAAAGAAAGAACTCGTTTGTAGAGCCTTATGCAAGTGGAGCCCATAAGTGATGAGCAGGTGGAATCCACTAAGAGCAATTAGATTGTTTACAAATTGATATGGGTTTTAGAATCTTTGTCCTTTGGAGGGCAGAGAGGTAGATCATTATCTTTTGTCTCGTATAGGTGCGGTTTCATTGAAGCGGTGGTAAACATGTCGTTTATGGCGGGCAGGTAAAATTTCCCCAGGGGATGTTTTTTTGAATTGAAAAGTGTTGTTGATTGAGTTTTGTCAAACAGCGCCCTTTAAGGGGAGGGTGCTTTAGGATTTATGTGATCAATCAGGAGGGAAAAAGGCGCGTTTGGGCTTATAAGCCGTGGGAGAGTGTCTTGTTGTCTCATATTCAAGGCATTAAAAAAAATACTTAAAAGGAATTATTAACGCTTGCTTCATGATGAGAAGAGTGCTAAGCGGTTTTGTCACGCTGATCGCGTGGTGTCAAATATTGAAGCGCGGGAATTTTAGACATGGGGGATTATCCGTATGATGAGAGATCAATCACAACAGCCATCTGTCCATGAGGGGAGTAAGGCTTTTGTCTCCAAGCCATTGTCGGATCAATTGGCGGCTTTCAAAAAAGGAATGTCTCTCTCGACAAAAGATTATGTCATCATTTGTTGCTTGGCTATCCTCTTATTTGGGCTTTTTGCCGCGTCTTCCTATATGCAGCCTTTGGAATTTTTTCACGTTATATCCAAAGAACAGTTTCAAGCAATGGGGCAAATGAAACAAGAAGATATTCAAAAAATGTTTCAGGAGAACCTTGCACAGCCTTTTAAAAATCCTATCATCGGGTATGTGCGTGATGCGGGGTGGAATAGTGTTTGGGCTTTTTTATGTCTTATGCCGCAAATAATTTTTGGCACTCTTTTCGCGTTCTTTCCATTCTTTTTTATTCTCCTCGCCATGGTGAAACGGGATGTGAAACAAATGATGCAGCTGTGGGAAACAGAACCAGAGCAGCAACAGTTAGACAATCAATCTTTTGACAGAATATAATAGGGGGAACACGTGAGCACCTCTTTAATCATTGAAAGGTTGATTGGCGCAGGGCTAATTATCTTTATTTATGCTATATTTTTCTCGGTATTCTTTTCCACCGTGATGACAATCTTGGCACTTTATTATTCTTTTATAAAACGAACAATCTTGTTATGGGCCATGTGGCGGAAATTACAAAAGGGTGCAGTAGAGGATTTGAGGTATGATCAGGCAGAGGGACGAGGGCAGAATATAGTTCCTGCAACACAGTTCAGTGTTCTTTCTTTTAAAAAATCTTTGGAACTCTCAAAAAAAGATTATTCGATCCTCTTTTCTATCACTTTTGTTATGTTTGTGCTTTTTACAGTTCTTATTATTTTTGCGGTTTTTCTCCCAAAATCTGCGATTTTTTTGCACAATCATGCACCTTTCTTGCTTCACATTGGTTCTTTGGTCGCGCAGCTGCTATTTGGGTTGTGGACGTGTATTGTTGTCACTTTGCCTGTCATTTTAATTCTCCATAATCTCCTTTTATTATGGCGTGAAAAAAGCAGTGAAGAAATGAGAAAAATTTGCTTGAGTAGAAAGTAAAATGATGATTGCACATCAATGCGATAGGGAAAAAGAGGGAACGTTATGATAGGACATTTGTTTTTTTTAGGCCTCATCATTATTGTCATTTTAATGTTTATGGTCATGGTCAGGCTGCCTTATCGGTTGATCAGGCATGTGAGGTTGTCCTTTAAACTTACTCAAGAATTGAAAAAGAGGACGACGCAACAAAAGCAAGCCATACAACAATTGCGCAATGATCAGGGAGAGATGAAAAGACACAATCTCGCGCTTGAGATCCTTGATGCAAAAATGCGCTTTCTTAACTTCAAAGAATCTCTGTTTCTTTCTTCAAAAGAATGTAAAATAATTCTTTTTGTCTTTATCCTCTTTTCTCTTCTAGAATCGGTTTTCTCTATCGCAAATTTGGCATGGTGGAAAAGTGATGGGATTGGCTTTATCATGATGCTGTTGAGCCTTATATCGATAGCAATTCTTCTCTTGTCTCCGATCATTGGCATGGTGTGCATAAGATTAACGAGAAAATTGAGAGAAACGCTTCAACAATTGGAAGAAGCAATCAAACAACGCGATCAGGAAATCCGTATGCAAAATGTGCAAGGGGGACAAAATGACGAGTAGTATGATAGTATTAGCAGCCCTTTCTTGCCTAGTCTTTACGCTTTTAAGTGCTTTAATATGGGTACCAATTTTGGTCATTTATTATCTGTTTATCAAGCGTGCACGGCTCTATTGCAGCGTAAAAAAGGAATTGAAATGCGTGTTGAATGAACGCGATATCGCCTTAAAATAGATCTCGCAAAAATGAAAAGCAGCAGCCTGTTTGATCAAAAACAACTTTCGCTTGTTTGGCAAGATTACAAAAAAATATTCACTTTTTCGACCGTCATGGTGACACTTCCGACAATTATAACGGTTCTCGTGAAGATATGGAGAAGGAAGGGCCTTTTTTCCGTGGCTCTCTTAGAGCCATTGGCATGGATTCTTGCCGGTGCTTTTTTATTCTTACCCGTTGTTTTTATGATGCTTTTTATCGTGACACGTCAGTTGAAGAAAACGGTGCAGCAACTGGAAGAAGAGGTTGAGCAGAAAAAAGCACCAATTATACTATACAATGTGAGCGAGGGGAAAAAGTAAAGAGGGACTTTTGTTGTCATAGGCATTGTTTGAATTTGTTCATTAAGGAGCATGAGACGTGGTTGCGTTTTATGCTTTTTTTAATGCTTGTGTGCGTTTTGAAAAGAGTTGGGATTCTTGCCTTGTGAGCAGAGAAAAGTGAAGAGGAGGCGCTTTTGATGTGTTCATGAAGGGAGCGTGGGGTACCTTGGTGTTTTATGCTTTTATTCCCAAGCGAGAGTGTTTTGAGAAAAGTTGATGCAGTTGCATAATGAGGGGAAAGTGAAGTGCTTTAGCGTACAACTGGAAGAAGAGGTTGAGCAGAAAAAAGCACCAATTATACTATACAATGTGAGCGAGGGAAAAAAGTAAAGAGAGACTTTTGTTGTCATAGGCATTGTTTGAATTTGTTCATTAAGGAGCATGAAACGTGGTTGCGTTTTATGCTTTTTTTAATGCTTGGGTTGTGTTTTGAAAAGAGTTGGGGCTTTTGCCTTGTGAGCAGAGAAAAGTGAAAAGGGGGCTTGTGAGCCTTGGCTTTGATTGATTGATGAAAAGGTGTAGGGGATTTATTGATGAAAGGGTGTGAGGCGCCCGCTTGCATTTTATGCTTTTATTCCCAAGCGAGGGTGTTTTGAGAAAAGTTGGTGCAGTCGCATAATGGGGGGAAAAGTGAAGCGCTTTAGCGTATTTTTGGGCGCTATCGTTTTGGCTATCGTTTTTTTCTTCTTTTAAGAAAGAAGAGGCTTATTTTCCTTTTATCAAAAAATGTGTTTTACCAAGCGATAAAAGAATGAAAATCTGTGCTTAAAGCAAAAGATGCAGTGGTGGGTGAGGGGCAAGAAGAGCCTATTTTCTCCACAGCGTATGGAGCAAAAGTGCATGAGGTAAAAGCACATGGAAAAGGTGAGCCAAAAGCACATGTTTTGGATTTGCATGTTTGCGCCCATAGAAAGGGCAACGGTGTTGTAAAAAAAGTTGGGGTTGGAGGGGAAAAATTGAAGGAAAAGCAGATCATTGGGAATCCTTTTTTTATCAGATCGCGCGGGCCAAGTTTCTCTTTGGATGAAAAAGATTTTGCGCAATTTTATTGTGTCCTTTGATTGTGGAATTGTGGTGGTCTCTGGTCGATAGGCTGTGGCTTGCCAAACGATAAAAACCTTTATTATTCTGGAGCATTTCTTGCTCTAAAATTCGATTTTAAGGCAAAGGGGATGGATTTTAAGGCTTTAAGATAAGGGGGGTGGGTTTTAAGGCAAGGGAGTGGATTTTAAGATAAGGGGCGTTGGGAGTTTTTGAAGCATAGGTAAGCTGTGCAGGTTTAAAGGTGGTAGAGGGTAAAGGAGAAGATCTTCGCAAGGTGCTGGGCTCTCGATAGGGGGGCATACCTTTGGAAAAGGAAAAAACAAAATATTATACTCTGCGAGCATTTTGGGGCGTTAGCATGGATGGGGGGTGTTGAAGCCCTCTGATCACAACAGCTGTTAGGGAAGGTGAGGGGCTAGGCTTTGAGACCTAGGCTTTGAGAAAGGCATCAAAAAAATTCATTTCGGCTGCGTTTTGGTGATGGTTCAAGCCGTGGTACAAGACAAAAGCAACACAGTTATGATTTTCTTGAACCGGTTCGTTTCTCTTGTGAAAGGAACTTATCTCCTGAAAATAATCAAGAGCAGTACTCAGAATTTTAGAGCCAAAGCTTCACAATTGTGCAATAGAAAGATATCCCTAATCAAAAATGGCTTGAGGAGAAAAAACAGACATTAAGACAACCGAGACATATTATGCGTGAGGAAAACATGATGTTTAAAGTTGATAAAAAAAACGTTTCTCCGATATTGTCTTCATAAAAAAGATGGAAAAAGAAAAGCGATTGATTTAACAAGTGATTGATCGTGATACATTGATATAAAAATTGAATTCATTGGGGAGGACAAAAGTTTTAATCAATGAAAATAGCTTAAAATTTTAGACAAATGAGGGGGCAAAAAATGAGGGACAGTGGGGGAAATTCAATATCGTCTAAAGAACCACGGTTTTTTTCGTTTAAAGAAGCGTTTCTGACGCGCAAAAATTATAAAGTTATCTTTTGTATTACTTTTATGATTGAGGCTTTTAAGATAGCACTTGTGCTGTTATTTGAGTGGGATTTGACAGGGTGGTGGAATTATAGCCTCTTCATTCTCATCTTAATATTGGTTTTTATATCAGCGCTTCTTTTTTTATTGATCCCTGTTGTCGTTGTGGTTCGTATCCTCTTTACACATTTGTTGAAAAAAAAGATTGATCAGCTGGAACAAGTAATCTGGCAGCGAAGAAAAACCATTTATTAACAAAATAAGCGCGTGAGGGAGAGGACAAAATGAAAGTTGGTTTTTCTATATTTTATGTATTATAAGGCGCGCTTTTATTGGTGTGATGTTTAGAGGCAAGGGAAAAGACGCTATCGCGCATAAAAGATGAGGAAAGACCGAGTGATTGATCTAACAAGCGATTGATCGTGATACATTGATATAAAAATTGAATTCATTGGGAAGGACAAAAGTTTCGATTCATGCAAATGGCTTAAAATTTTAGATAAATGAGGGGCAAAAAATGAGGAGCAATGAACAAAATGCAACATGGGGTAAGGAACGAAGGCAACCACGGTCTTTTTCGCTTGAAGAAGCATTTCTGACACGCAAAAATTATAAAGTTATCTTTTATATTGTTTTCATTATTTCAGTTTTGAGAACGGTTTCCATAATACCCATGTTGTTTGAGTGGAAGTTGACGGGATGGGAAGGGAATATCTCGATAGTTTTATTTTTCAGCATGGAGTTTATATTAGAGTTTTTTTTGATGTTCATCCCCATTGCTTTTGTTTTTGTGGTTCGTGTCATCTTCACGGTTTTGTTGAACAAAAAGATTGATCAGTTAGAGCAGGCAATTGACCAAGCGGATAGCGGCTGCGTATCGACAAAAAAGCACATGAAGGGGAGGGGGAAATGAATACGGGGCTTTATTTATTCTTATGGGTTGTCGCAGCGGTGCTCGTCACCCTGCTTTCTGCTCTGTGCATGATGTTTATTTGGGCATTGTGCTGTTCTGCTTTCAGGCGGGTGAGACTGTATTGCCAAGTGAGAAAAGAATTAAGACGTGTGCTTAAACAACCGGTTGCCTTTGAACAGCACAGTGGCGAAACACTGACGATTAAGGCGTCATCTGAAGTGGATCAAAAAACACGGATTTTTTCGCTTGAAGAAACGTTTCTGACAAGCAAAAATTATAAAGTCATCTTTTGTATTACTTTTATGATTTCAATTTTGAGAACGGTTCTCGTCGTACCATTTCTGCTTGGGTGGAAATTGACAAGATGGGAAGGAAATGTCGCGGCTGTTGTCTTGTTAATCATGGAGTTGATATCAGGGTTTATTTTTGTGTTCATCCCCATTGCTTTTGCTCTTGTGGTTCGTGTCATCTTCACGGTTTTGTTGAGCAAAAAGATTGATCAGTTAGAGCAGGCAACTTGGGAGCGGACAGCGGCTGTGTATCGACAAAAAAGCACATGAAGGGGAGGGGAAAATGAAAGATATCCTTGTTGTATTCTCATGGGGGGTGGAATTGATGCTCTTCACGCTGCTTTCTGCTCTGTGTACGATGTTTATTTTGGCATTGTGCTGTTCTGCTTTCAAGCGGGTGAGACTGTATTGCCAAGTGAGAAAAGAATTAAGACGTGTGCTTAAAGAACCGGTTGCGTTTGAACCGCCCAGTGGCGAAACACCGATGCTTAAGCCGTCATTTGAAGAAAACGCTTCGAACGCATTTTCTCTTGCTGATGAGGAAATTCTCACGATGGAAAGTGCAACGGCACTTTTAAAGAGTTTGGGGGGAAGGATAGAAATTGACGAAAAAGGGGATTATTTGGCAACCTTCTTTTTACCAGATCGTGAAGTACAGTTCCTTTATAATGCTGAGAAGGGGTATCCGCAATTTGATTGTGCCATTGCGGTGGTCTCTGGTATCCATGCGGCAGCTTGCCAAACGATAGACCCTTATAATTCTGGAGGCTTGATTGCTCTCGAATTGAGTTTTGATGTGAAGGGATTGGAAATTTTTGAAGAAAAGGTAAGCGCGGGGCGTTTACGCCATGCACTTGAGAGAGCTTTAGAAAAGGCAATGAGGGATGTTGATCTTAGCAATATGCTCCGCTCTCAATATCGCACCTTTCCTTGGGAAAACGAAATTGTGGTCCCGCAATTGACTCCTTATTCGCTGCGCTATCTTGCGGCTCTGGCTTTGCTGGGAGATGTTGAAACTTTACACGCTTATCACAAAAGCTTTATAGAAGGCGAGAGGCTGGGCTTTGAGACAAGCATTAAAGAAGAGCACTTGGCACGCGCGATGGTGATCGCTCAGGCGGTAGAAAAGGCAAAGCAACCCAGTTACGATTTGCTTCAGCAGGCGGCAAAAACCTATTCCCTAGAGGTGGAGAGTTATGAATATTTTAGAGCCACAGATCCAGATTTGTGCAATAGAAGGCGCTTTATTTACGAAAATTTGATCGAGGAAAAAAGACAAGAATTAAGGCAACAGGGATATACTGTTTACGAAAAAGACACGGTTTATGAAGTTGATGGAAAAAACGTTCGTCCTCATATTCTTTACATGAAGGATGGGGAAGTAAGATATATGGATGTAAAAATTGGGATTAATGAAAAAAATTATTGAGAAAAATAAAGAATTTACATACATTAAAGAAAGCTTAAAATGGCGCGTAAAAATAAGAAAAACAGAGGGGATCAATGCAGGAGAAAAACGCAACATTTGAAGAGTCTTTCTTTTCATTCAAAAAAATTAAAATTTCTTTAGGCAAAAAAATTACGGTCGCTCTAGGAGAAGTCCGTAAAGGGGGGGAAAGCTTAAAAATGATAGGGCTCCGCTTTTTCATGGCGTTTTGCACGTGTCTTATCATGATGGCTTTAAAAGTCCCTGCGGGTGCAAAGCCTTTGGTACAGCCGTTGCAGTGGGAAAGATGGGAGGGAATTGCTTCTCTTATTTTTCTCTTACCGGTGTTGATTTGGTTTTGTCTTCTCACACCTCTTCCTATCCTTTGGGGGCTTCATCGTTTTAAAGAGCGAAAATTGGAAAAGATAAGGCAAAAACTGGAAAAAGAAACAAAGCTGCTCAAGATCAATCGGTGAGGCGCTCGCCATGAAGAATGAGGCCGTGCTTTTTATTTTTTTTCTGCCGTTTGGACTTTTTCTGCTCGAGACCGTGACGATTTTTGCTATTTTTGTCAATATGCTTATTGTGGCGCCTTATTATTGTTTAATCAAGCGTTTGAGGCTCTATTTCAGAGTGAAGAAACAAAGACGCTTGATGAGCGAACAGCCGCAGCATTTTTGTTTCTCTAAAAAAAGCTTAAAAGAAATTGTGCAGCAAAATTTAGCACTGGATACAAAAATAAGTCCCCATTCGTTTAAAAAATGGCTCGCTTTTTCGCGCAAAAATTATGTCATTCTCTCATGCCTCTCTCTCATCATTATGGTTTTCAAAGTTTATGTCTCTGTGATTTTTTATGAAGAGATAAATTTTGTGACAGATGAGAAGAGATTTATCTCTCTTACCATTTTCTTTTTTTTCTTTGTTCTTTTATGGATATGTATTTTAGCAACGGTTCCTGTTATTATCATCCTTCGTGAAATTTTAACCTCTCGGCTCAACAAGAAGATTCAGCAATTGGAAGAAGTGACTAAAGCACCCCAATCAATCAATTTATAAAAGGAAGAGGATAAAATGCATTACGGTATGGCGGTAGCGTCCACGGTGGTTTTGGTGGGTTTGTTGGGGGGCATTCTTGATTTTTTCTTAATAATACCTATTGCGGCACTGTATATTTCTTTTATCAAGCGTTTGATCTCGTATTATAAGGTTACACGGCAATTAAATGCAGTACTGAAAAAGCGCATGTAGTCTTCATGGCGTGAGGAGGCACCCTTTTAGATCATGCCCTTGCTTTACGGCTTTGAGAGGCATGGAGGAGCTATGGTGCACTATGTTTTACATTTGCTATTGTTTGAAAGGGGATTAAATCAGTCGTCTTGAGATGATATTGGCTCTCTACGGTTTTCTGTGAATAATCAAAATCGTAAAAACGTGGAACTGTAGTTCCAAGGTGGGTGCGCTTGGTCAAGAGTATGACGGTTGTGGGAAGGATAGTCGGGTGCAGAGAGTGTGAATGGTGCGGTAAAGGTGAATGGAGACAGGGTATTGGAGAGAAGGGGCTATAGGGTTTGCGGATGAAACGATAGAGAGCGTCTAGGGAAGAGCTGTAAATAAGCTGGAATGGCATTAGTGATGGGAAAGTTGTGTGGAGAATGGGGGAAGAGATTGGAAATGCGGGAAGGCGTTTTGTACAAATTTTATTTAAAGATTTGGCTTTTAAAAATATCGTCTTCATTTTTTTCTCAGGATTGTCATTGGTGATCGTTTTGGAAATAGCATGATTTGAAGAGTGGTGTCTTTTTATAATAAATTGGTGGAAGGTTTTCGTATTACATTTGCCATTGTTTGAAAGGGGATTAAATCAGTCGTCTTGAGATGATATTGGCTCTCTACGGTTTTCTGTGAATAATCAAAATCGTAAAAACGTGGAACTGTAGTTCCAAGGTGGGTGCGCTTGGTCAAGAGTATGAGGGTTGTGGGAAGGATAGTCGGGTGCAGAGAGTGTGAATGGTGCGGTAAAGGTGAATGGAGACAGGGTATTGGAGAGAAGGGGCTATAGGGTTTGCGGATGAAACGATAGAGAGCGTCTAGGGAAGAGCTGTAAATAAGCTGGAATGGCATTAGTGATGGGAAAGTTGTGTGGAGAATGGGGGAAGAGATTGGAAATGCGGGAAGGCGTTTTGTACAAATTTTATTTAAAGATTTGGCTTTTAAAGGGATCTTATTGTCTTCTCAAGATTGCCATGGAGGTGTGTTTATTCTCAATATCCATGATTTGAGAGAGTGTCGTTTAAGAGAAAGTTTAGAGCACAGAGTTTGGAGGGCACTTGCTTGGTTAAGAAAAAGCAAAAGGAGGGATTGAATTACAAGTTTTGTTTCTTCATATGATTTTTTATAGCATCGAGAATCTGTTGACTTATTTCCTGACGGGTTAGCCAGCGTGGACCTTTTGATGTTGTCTTTTGTCCTAATTGAATAGAGATGAAATCAACCTTATTTTTGCGTGCGCACTCAGTGATCATTTGATCATGAGTATTGGAACCAAAAACATGAAGAATGCATGGGGGATTAGGTAAAAGCGCTAACTTTTCAATTAATGCGCAAGAAAAGGCAAAGGCGGATGAATGAATCCATAATATACAATATTTTAAACCATGCCATTGGCTCATGGCTTCTAAAAATTGTGTCTGTGATGTTGCACAATCATAATCCAATCGTACGCACAACTGCTGTTTTTGGAATGCTTCAAACTGGACTTTGGGAGAAAGAAAGCGGGCGGCGATAATAACTTCTTTTGGCTTGAGGGATTGACAAAAAGGAGCAAGCATCCCTGTGCCCCCTACAACTAAATAACGATAATGCGCATCCTTTTTTTGCATGCTCTTCCCCCTTTTCCTTCAAACGCGTTGCTTTAAAATGTACACATTTCATCAAAAAGTCGTTCACAATGTGTTTGTATCTCTTTCCTTATAACTTGCCAAGGAAAACCTTTATCCTCTAAGGCAGAAGCTTCATCTAAAAAAGGTGAATTGATATTGGCGCGCGTAATCCATAAAGCGTGCGCACTGACCTGCAATCAATGCGTAGATGGTGGTGTGTATTTTGGGCGGAACTTCCAGGAGAGATAAGCTTAACGGGTTTATTTCAAAAGGCATTATAAGCGCATTTTTTAAAACACACATGAGCCTTGAGAAAGCGGATTGGCGAGAAGAGATTCCTCGAGCCACTGCGATGGTTTTTATAAATTGTGGCAGCTATGGTTGTTCGTGGCGGTGGGATATGACGCGGTTGGGAGGGCTGGTGTGGTTTTGTGGGTGTGGATGAGGTTTGTCGTGAGCGCAGGGGGCGGTGTGTACGTAAGGTAGCGTGGTGCAGCTATGGCTATCCGTGGCGGTGGGATATGACGCGGTTGGGAGGGCTGGTGTGGTTTTGTGGGTGTGGATGAGGTTTGTCGTGAGCGCAGGGGGCGGTGTGTACGTAAGGTAGCGTGGTGCAGCTATGGCTATCCGTGGCGGTGGGATATGACGCGGTTGGGAGGGCTGGTGTGGTTTTGTGGGTGTGGATGAGGTTTGTCGTGAGCGCAGGGGGCGGTGTGTACGTAAGGTAGCGTGGTGCAGCTATGGTTGTTCGTGGCGGTGGGATATGACGCGGTTGGGAGGGCTGGTGTGGTTTTGTGGGTGTGGATGAGGTTTGTCGTGAGCGCAGGGGGCGGTGTGTACGTAAGGTAGCGTGGTGCAGCTATGGCTATCCGTGGCGGTGGGATATGACGCGGTTGGGAGGGCTGGTGTGGTTTTGTGGGTGTGGATGAGGTTTGTCGTGAGCGCAGGGGGCGGTGTGTACGTACGTAAGGTAGCGTGGGGTGCAGCTATGGTTATCCCGTGGTGGTGGGATATGACGCGCAGTTGGGAGGAGCTGGTGTGTGGTTTTTGTGGGTGTGGATGAGGTTTGTCGTGAGCGCAGGGGGGGGCAGGTGTGTACAAAAAGTAGCGTGGTGCAGCTATGGTTGTTCGTGGCAGTGGGGGATATGACGCAGTTGGGAGAGCTGCTGGTGTGGTTTTGTGGGGTGGTGGATGAGTTTTTTGTCGTGAGCGCAGGGGGGGGCGGTGTGTACGTAAGGTAGCGTGGTGCAGCTATGGCTGTCCGTGGCGGTGGGATATGACGCGGTTGGGAGGGCTGGGTGTGGTTTTGTGGGTGTGGATGAGGTTTGTCGTGAGCGCAGGGGGGGCGGTGTGTACGTAAGGTAGCGTGGTGCAGCTATGGTTGTTCGTGGCGGTGGGATATGACGCGGTTGGGAGGGCTGGTGTGGTTTTGTGGGTGTGGATGAGGTTTGTCGTGAGCGCAGGGGGGCGGTGTGTACGTAAGGTAGCGTGGTGCAGCTATGGCTGTCCGTGGCGGTGGGATATGACGCGGTTGGGAGGGCTGGTTGAGGTATTATGATGGTGCTCGATGAGACTGTTAAAGCCATGAGGGTGATGGAATGGGGCGCTTGATTTTTATAGAGTTATCAGAGTGTTATCGCTATACCATTCATGAGGGGCTATGAAATAGGGGTGAGGCTTGTTGGTTTGGCAGTGTTGAGCGTGCGCTTCTTTAAAACAAGACCGCGAAGGGGCGGTATTTAATGATTGACACCATCAAGATTGAGAATATCCCGTGTACTTTGGGCGCATTCTCTTTAAGGACTTCTCTTGGATGACAATGTGTTTTATTTAAGAGATGATTTGTGTCAAGAAAGAAAAAACACATATTTTGTAAACAAGGAAGCGCAAATGAAGGGGGAAATTTCAACAGGGGATAAAGAACCGCGCTCTTTTGCTCTGGAAGAGCCCTTTCTTTCCTATAAAGAGCATAGCATTATTTTTCTTATTTCTGTAATCATTGCGCTATGTCGGTGGTTTTTTTTGATATTCTTAGAATTCAAGAAGCCGTTGACTGTTGCTCAAGACAACACGCTTTTTGCCTTTTTTGTGCTGCGTGAAGTCATTATGGTTTGTGTGTTTGCTTTGATGCCTGTTCTCTTGGGGCTTTATCTCCTCTTAACGCATTTTTTGAAAAAAAACATTCAGCAGTTGAATGAGCTTCTTCAGCAACGGAGGCAAACAATCGATCAACAAAATCATCTTTCAAAAAAACATAGAGAAAAAATAAACTGTTTTTTTATCGTATTCTTTTGCTTTATCATTTTGTTTGACGTGTCTTTTACGGCTGGGATTGTCATGCTTATTCTGGAATTTTATTATTTTATCTTCAAGCGCGTGAGACTGTATTGTCGCGTGAAACGCGAATTAAAACATGGCAGACAAGAGCCAAACAGAGCGCTGTCGCCGTTATCGTGAGGGGAAAAAACCATGTTCAGCCATTCTCGTGATACAACGCGTGACACAAGAAGAGGAGAGGGTTGAAGAATCATCAGATAAAGAGGGTGATGACGTCCATTGTCGTTTGTGGTGAGGAGGTGCTCTTATCATTTGGAGGGCAAGAGCGTTAAAAAATCTCTTTTTAAAAAAATCTCTGGGAGATTTATTCGAAAACAAGGGAAGAGCCATGCATCGCGCTTTTCGTGCGGCTTAAAAGAGCGGGGCTTAAAAGAGTGGGCGTGAAAAAAGAAATGTGCTTATATAAAAAAGGGAAGAGCAAATGAAGGGGAAAAATTCAGGATTTTATAACGGACTGCGCTCCTTTTTAGAGAAAGAGTATTTTTCTGTGCGAGAGTGTGTTGTCATTTGTCTCCTCTCACTTATGCTTGAGTTTGGAAACAGAATCTTCTTTCTACCACTGTTATTGGAGTCTCAAGAGCAATTGACAGGGGGACAGGCTAGTCCTCTTTTTCTCGCTGTATGTGTGCTCTGGAAAGCTATTGTCGGGCGCGTTGTAGTTTTGAACTCCGTTATGATGATCCTCTGCATCATATTGTGGCGTTTGTTGGTTAAAAATACACGCAAATTGAACGAAATAAATGAGCAACGGGGGAAAATAACCCTTCAGCAAAAAGAGCGCTATAAAAAGGGTGCGAGGGTAAAAATGGACGAGCTTCTTGTTACACTATTGGGTCTTGTGTTTATATTCGTGGTGATGTGGTTTGCGGCCATTCCCGTGACGAATTTGCAACTTTATTATGGTGTCTTTAAAATTGGCGAGAAAATATGGCTGTTTAAAAAAAGAACTAAAAAGCCTGTTGAAAGAACAGGAGATAGCCTTTCAAAAATCATGAGCGAAGGAAAAAATTCTAAAAAAATGCTGAGAAATTGAGCACTGATGGGGAGTGCTCTCGATAACATTTTGCATTTGAAGTTTTGGGGGGGGGGCGTGAGGGGCGGCCATGCAACATTGTTCTAAAGGGTGGGGGAGGGTGAATGACATTTTTGGGGAAAAAGCTTGAATTGTAGATGGTCATTGATAGGCTGTGTGGGATTAAAGACCGCGTGGAATTAAAGAAATGTGGGATTTAGAGTCTGGGGTCCTAGAGCTTAGAGTGTGTTTGGGGCGCTTGACTTTATTCATTTGAAATGTGAGATAGGTAAAAGAGCAGTTTTGGGGAGTAGGTGATTGCGGTCTATGTGCTGGTTCCCTCTTTTTAGGTGCCTTGTTTATAGAGGTTTTGAAATGAATCTGATCGTGTGAGGGCTAGAAAATTTTCTTGAAAAAAGAGGAATTTTTTGGCAGAAAAAGATCGAATTGTGACTGATGTCTTTTAAAGATGGGCGCGGGTTGAAATTCTTTATTGTTTGAGGAAGGCAAGAGGGGGAAAGATCCCTCGGATATTATTACTTTTATGATTTTTATTATGACGCAAGCCATGAACCGCCTGTGCTCTTTTTTTTGATTTTTAGATTTCGCATGAGGATGCATGCGCTAATTGCAAAAAAAATATTCAGAAATGAGAAGAAGCACTCTCTGTACGAGAGCAAATAAACTCTCTGTCGCATGAGGCTTTAGCAAAGAGTGAGAGGGAAAAAATGAAAGAGCAAAATTGGACATCAGAGCAAGAAATCCATAAAAGAGCCCATTCTTTTGCGTGTCAGCAAGCGTTGCTCTTTAGCCAAGGGATTATAAAGTTATCTTCGCTCTTGCTGTGATCATTATCCTTTGGAGAATGATTCTAGAAATACCGGATGTCTTAAATTGGCAGCTGACAGGGTGGCAATATGCGGTGCATCTCGTGATCTTTAAGGCAACGGTCACCATAATGGGCTGTGCTCTTTTCTTGATTCCGGTGATGTTCCGAGTGTGTCGCAACGTGATGTGTGCTTTGCAAAAAAAATATTCAGAAATGAGAAGAAGCACTCTCTGTACGAGAGCAAATAAACTCTCTGTCGCATGAGGCTTTAGCAAAGAGTGAGAGGGAAAAAATGAACAATAATCCTATCGTCGTACGTCTCTTGGATCCCGAGTTCTGGGTGATGATTGCACTTTTCATGATTATTATCATGCTGGTTTTGGCTCTTTATATCTCTGTCTTCAAACGGATGAAAATGAATTTTCAGGTGAAAGACGAGCTGGAACGCGTGCTGAAAGAAAATGATCTAGCAATGCAGCAGTTTTGGAAGGACGAAGCCAAGGTGCAGGAAAGGCATTTGCAACAAGAGGGAAAAGAGTTCTTAGTCGATGATGATGAAATTCTCACCGTGGAAAGTGCAACAGTGCTGTTGAAAACTGGGGTGGTCCGTGGAATTGTTGAGAAAAGGAGATCATTTGGCGACCTTCTTTTTACCCGATCGCGAATTGCAATTTCTCTATAACGAGAAACACGTAGAAGATTTTTCACCCTTTGATCGCGGACTTCTCGTGATGAGCGGTATTTTTGCGGCGGCTTGTCAGACCATTAATCCTCATAATTCTGGGATTTTGCCAACGGTATTTATAAATTTTGTTCCCAATGGATTGGAAATTCATGAAGAGAAAGTGAGTGCTCAGCGTTTAAAGAAAGAACTCGACAGAACTTTAGAATGGGCAAAGGAAGATGATTCTTTGCATGAAATGCTTCGCACTCAATATTGTATTCCACCTTGGGAAAGAGACTCTTTAGTATGGTCAACCGTTGAAGCAGAGCTAGCTCCTTATGCGCTGTTGCATCTTGGTGCTCTTGCCTTGTTGGGAGATGTGGAGACGTTAGGTTCTTATGATGAAAGTTTTACGCTAGGAGATAAACTTGGCTTTGATGAAACCATTGAAAAAATCCATCTGGAACGCGCGATGGTGATGGCTCAAGAGGTAAAGGAGGCAGGAGAATTCAGTTACGATGTGCTGGAACAGCTTGTAAAGATCTGTTCCATAGAAGTGAATGACACTCAAATTTTCAGAGTGAGAAATCCTTATTTATGTCATCAAAAACGAGATTTGTATCAAAAAATAGTCCAAGAGAAAAAACAAGAATTAAGGCAACAAGGATACGTTGTGAGTGATGAACCATGCGTCATAGAATCAGAGGGGTAAAACATGCTCCTGATATTACCACTATCAAAGAGGGTGAACCTGCATTGATGGATATAAAAATTGATTAGTTTACGCACTTGTTGAAGCTCCTCCTGATTTGAAGAAAAGCATTCTTGTTGAAAAAGGGAAAGCGCCACCATTGAGATGCTTTGACACCAAAGCAAAATAAAAGGGCTCGAAAGAATCAAGAAGTACAGCGTGTTTTAAAAAAATAAGCTGAAAATAATTTGATTCTTAAAAATAGGGGCGGACAAATGATGGAAAATTTGTCCTTTTCTTGTTTTTTTAAGTCTATTCTTTTTTAGAAGACGCGCTTTATGCTTTCATTATGTGAAAAAAAGCACGCTAGAGATAAGAAAATATTCTGCTGAATAAAAGTAGAATACATCATGATTGACTGCGTAAAATACCATCGTTTTCAGTGGGATGATCTTTTACACATTCTGGTGTTTTTTGTAAAAGTGTGTGATGAATATTTGAGGGCAAGATTTTCCCGTATAGCTTATGAAATCACTGTTGTTTCCGGTGTAGGGGTTGAAGCGTGCAAGAGGCGAACACGATTCAAGAAAAACTGGATTTTTTACGGTTTGACACAAGTTGAGAAATTTCGTCCCTTACGGTGGAGAGTGCTAGGAGAGCGCGACGGGAGAGAGTGTGCCCTAGGAGAGAACCACGAGAGGGGGACTATGACAAAAGGCAAGTCATTTGAGGCATGGGGATGTTGATCCGAAAATTTTAGGCTATTTTCGTATGTTTAGGTGTCTTGTTCAGCGAGGCTTGGACGTGAAGACTATGGTGTAAGGTGCCAAGGTTATTTTCTTGAAAACAGCGGAATTGACTGGAAAAACAGTGAGGTTGTGGACCCTCATTAATGAAAGCGGTATGGGGAGAGCGTGGAGGCTAGGACTTTTGTCTTTTGAAATGCGGGAAAGTAAAAAGTGTTGTTGTTTAGGGAAGTAATATTGGACCAATAAAAATAAAACTAAAACAAAGGCCCCATTCTAAAAGGGCCTTTTTATTTAAATTTTATAATATACAACTATAATATACAACAATGTATATCATTTTATTATAATAACTTTTTGTATCTTATATTCTAACGGAAACATTTTATGAGATACATAAGAATCGATCTTAAAAAATCAGTTATTGCATTCAATAAACTTTCTGCTTTTTCATGTATATCGTTTATTGAGTCTTGTCTGTTATTTATTTTCAGTATATCCAATGTATCCGAAGGGCTCTTTACTTGTTGTAAAAACTCTAAATGTGTTTTTTCTACAGTATAAGGAATAACAATAGGAGAGGGCTTTTGATTGACTATACGATCAGACTTTTGAATCGCAAGGGCTAAACCACTTGTAATTGCCCCCGCTATAAAAAAATATCTGATATTCATCGTTTTCTCCTATATTTATTTCTATAAATAAATATCGATAAACAAAGGCCCTATTTTAAAAGGGCCTTTTTATTTAATTTTTAATATATACAAAATGTATATAATTTTATTTTAAGGGCTGTTTGTATTTTATATTCTCGCAGAAATGAGCTGTATGAAATATATAACAAGTGAGCCTAAAAAACTAGCAAAGGCGTTTAATAAATTTCTACTTTTTTCATATATATCATTTATTGATGCTTGTTCTGATGCAGTTCTACCGTTTATTCTCAGTATATTCAATGTATCCGATGGGCTCATTACTTGTTTAAAAAACTGTGAATGTGTTTTTTCAACAGTATAAGGAGCAACAATAGGAGAGGGCTTTTGATTGATTATACGATCAGACTTTTGAATCGCAAGGGCTAAACCACTTGTAATTGCCCCCGCTATAAAAAAATATCTGATATTCATCGTTTTCTCCTACTATTTATTTCTATAAATAAATACCGATACGTATCATATATAAATTCACTTTAACTGACTATAGTAAAAATACAACAGTCATAAAAAAGAATAAACTTTGTCTACATTTTGACAAAATTTACTCTTAATTGCCTAAATCAATTCTTTATGATTCCATTTTATGGAGATTTTAAAAAAGCTTAAACGCTCTGTCCGTGAAGTGGAATCCCGTAAGATGAGTGACAAAAGAACTGCTGTCAAAATTCTTTTTGTGCCATTGAGTAAAGATTTGTAAAAATGAGGGTTCATTAAAATTAAAATGAGATGCGATAAAAGTTAAGTCAAACCCGTGAAGGGAAGGATGCGCTCTTTTTACGCGTGAGTGCATCTTTTATGAGATTGGGTACATGCCGCATGAGGGTTAGGCACGTATCCCTTGAGGGGAAGGATGCACTCTTTTGAGGGCGGAGTGCATCCTCTATGAGATTGGGTACATGCCGCATGAGGGTGAGGCACGTATCCCTTGAGGGGAAGGATGCACTCTTTTGAGGGCGGAGTGCATCCTCTATGAGATTGGGTACATGCCGCATGAGGGTGAGGCACGTATCCCTTGAGGGGAAGGATGCACTCTTTTGAGGGCTAGAGTGCATCTTTTATGAGATTGGATACATGCCGCATGAGGGTGAGGCACGTATCCCTTGAGGGGAAGGATGCACTCTTTTGAGGGCTAGAGTGCATCTTTTATGAGATTGGATACATGCCTCATGAGGGTTAGGCACGTATCCCTTGAGGGGAAGGATGCACTCTTTTGAAGGCGGAGTGCATCCCTCTATGAGATTGGGTACATGCCGCATGAGGGTTAGGCACGTATCCCTTGAGGGGAAGGATGCACTCTTTTGAGGGCGGAGTGCATCCTCTATGAGATTGGATGCATGTAGGGTTGGATGCATCCAATGGAGGAAGGATGCACTCTTTTGAAGGCGGAGTGCATCCTCTAGAGATTGGATACATGCCGCATGAGGGTTAGGCACGTATCCCTTGAGGGGAAGGATGCACTCTTTTGAGGGCTAGAGTGCATCCTCTATGAGATTGGGTACATGCCGCATGAGGGTTAGGCACGTATCCCTTGAGGGGAAGGATGCACTCTTTTGAGGGCGGAGTGCATCCTCTATGAGATTGGGTACATGCCGCATGAGGGTGAGGCACGTATCCCTTGAGGGGAAGGATGCACTCTTTTGAAGGCGGAGTGCATCCTCTAGAGATTGGATGCATGTAGGGTTGGATGCATCCAATGGGGGATGGATGCACTCTTTTGAGGGCTAGAGTGCATCCACAGGGGAAGGCATATCTCATAAAAATAGAGAAAGCCCAAGAGATTTATTTTTATTTTATCTCTATCGGTTTGTGTATTTTATAGATATTTGCTTTGTCTCCTCAATATTTGAGAGGGTTATAGAGTAAGACTCACTAATGAAGGTTAGCTAATGAATATTGAGATCTCTATGAGAATTAAGATATTTTTGTGCTTTTTTTTTGTCTTTTTCTTGATTTTATTAGCTCACATGAAATTTATGAGGCATTTGTCTCCAATTTGGCTTTTGGTTTTGCCAATGGATTTGGTTTAATATTTCAATGATTTCAATGGCTTTATTCAGATGCCCCTTAAAGAATGGGGTTTTATCATAGAACAGAATAAATTGAGTCAATTTTTGTAATTTTTTATCTTTGACGTGTTTTATTCTACACGAGCTCGCTTGCTTGTAATGAGTCGTTGGTTTGATGAATTTTAATTAAGATAAAACAGCGTTGAAAGAAGAGAAGTCCGTTAAAAGAGGAAAAGTCTGAGAGAGTTGGCTCTTTGATGCCTAAGATTGCTAAGATGAAGAGCAGAAAACAATAATTCATCAATCCATTGCTAGAATAAAATACCTTATTGCTGTTTCAACAATAAAGAACAATATCAGTGATTCTGTTGTGTCGTAAAACAGCGTATGCCGTAAAACAGCTTCTCTCGTGAATCCCTCGTCCTTTGAGGGGGAATTTTTAAGTTCATTTGAAAAAAGAATAATCTTTTTTGCAGGGAGAACTTATGGAAGAAAAGCCCAAAGTTTAAGAAGAGGGTTTTTAAGACAATACAGACATAAAAAAAGCCCTCTGCTTCAAACAGAAGGCAATAATAAGAAGATTTTCAACATTGGGTCGTAAAAATATCAAAAAAGAATGAATTAAAAAAATGTACTCAATACAAAAATTCACTCTGAAAAAACTTACCTTCTATAACTAGCAGAAAATTAAAAAGAGAGCAATATAAAAATACTTTTTACAAAAAAGAAAACTTTGCTTTTTATGCCTTAAAGGTCATGAATACTTCTTTTTCATTGAATGTTTATTTTGCAATTCACTGTCAACTTAAGTCTTTAAAGATATTATGACGTATGCAACCATATTTATTCTTCACTAAAAAACCAACAAAGAGAGCAGCACCCCATGGTAATAAACCGGTACAATAAACCGCTGCGATAGATCGGTGTTGGGGGGAGCGGCTTTTTTTTAGGGTGTGCGTGTTGCGTGTAAGGGTTTTGTGAGGCTTGTGTTTGTTAGGTGTGGGGAGAGAGATAGAGGGGGGAGCTGTTGGTGTGTGTGCGTGGTGTGGAGGCGTTTAGATATCTGGTTTTGGTGCAGGGTACAGGCTTTTTGTTTGAGTCTTGAAAGGGAGGAGAGAGCGGAGTTAGCTGTTTTCCTTGAGTGACTTGAGGGAATAGTGAAGCATTTTCGTGTGATGTGGAGGTGTTAGGGGGGCTCATGTTTTGGGAGCAACGTTTCAGATAACAATGGGCTGGTGTTAAAAAAATGTTGCCTGCTCTATAGATAAAGAGAGGGGGCTTAAAAGAAGACATGGGGGGCGTGTGTGGGGATGCGCTTGGGTTTTGCTGGAATTGTTGCGCGGCATGGGGGGAGCGGCTTTTTTTTAGGGTGTGCGTGTTGCGTGTAAGGGTTTTTGTGAGGCTTGTGTTTTGTTAGGTGTGGGGAGAGGGATGGAGGGGGGAGCTGTTGGTGTGTTGCCCTGAATGATGAGGGGGATTATTCAGAATGTTTATGGTTTGCATAGCCCCAATGAAAGGCAAGTAAGTCTAAACAATCGCGTAAATGATCGGCAAGGGAGTTTTGTTTGCGTTTTGAAGGACTTAATTCTTTGATCGCTTGGCCATAACCGATAACCCGCTCAAGCAGTGAATAGCCAAGAATACCAAGTTGTACTTTGATTGTTTTTAAATGATTGGAGGATTCTATTTGCCGTTCAATGGGGTGCGTATAGCTTTGGCTACAGGAAACTTTTTCACGGGTGGTGTCAAGGCTCATGTGGAGGTCTGCCTGACTGTGTCGCCAGTAAAAATAAAAACGTTCTGCGGCTTTATATTGTGCCTTACTCAGATGTCCTTTCGCATATAAAAGCGCAATGGGATTACTTTGTGCATTGACAAGGGCTTTGATGGTGCGCGGGTTGCTGGAACTTTCTGGATGCGTGGGCTGAAAATAAGGGTTGCTGGTTTCAAGGGCGACTTCTTGCGTCTTTAAATGACCCCTATGCTTTTCTTTCTCTTGGGGGGTGTTCTCGTAAGGCTTAAGAAGGGGTGTATTTTTTTTCTCTTGATGGTTCATATCATCTCCTTGAATAAATTATCGTTTGATTTTCGTTTAAAAAAAAATGTTGCTTGGGTTTTAATGAAGAGGGGGCTCCAATGGAGAGAGGGGGATGCTGAAAGGCATGTGTTGGCGTATGTTGGATTGTGTGCGTAGGGAGGCGGTCGTGTGGAGCTCCATGCGGCGCTGGGTGGAGAGGGCGCGGTGGTGTTTATTGTGTGTGTTTTCATTCTTGAAAAGAGAGGTGTCTTGCTGCACTGTGTTTTGTTCCCTTGTGGATATTTCCCTTGAGTGACGTGTTCCTTGAGTGATTTTTGCGTGACTTGATGCGGGAGGTTTAAGGGATGGTGCGGAGGTTTTGTGCCGTTGCTGCTACCTTTAGCCGTTTCTGCTGCCTTTAAAAGTGGGGTTGGGAGGGAGGAAAGCTGTTTTGAGTGTTGTACTGTATGGAAATTCTCCCTTGAGAGTGGACAACATTGTCTCTGGTTGAAGTGAGGGTTATGGGTGTCTTTTAGGCTTGATGGGGGCTTGGATTGTTGTGCTGTGGGGGGTGGAAAAACCATGGATTTGGATCTTGAAAAGAGAGGTGTTTTGTTGCACTGTGTTTTGTTGCCTTATGGATATTTTTCTTGAGTGATGTGTTTCTTGAGTGACTTGATGAGGGAGGAAAGTGATGGTGCGCGGGGTTTTGTCTCTGAGGGGATTAGTGTTGAGCGGCATTGTGGCAGCCGTCTCTGTGGCTATTTATATAGAAATGAAGGCGCTTGGGATGACGTGGGGCGTATTTTTACGCGCTGTGGCGTTTTATGGTACTCCCGGCATTGTCCTTATGGTTGGTTATGAAGTTATGCAGCGGCGGGGTGTAACAAAGGGTTTGTTCTTCAAGATGGTGTTGTTTAGCATCATTTTGGCGGTTCTTTCTGATTTTATTTATAAGCAAGCTGAGCATTTTGGTTTGGCATGGCTCTGGTTCTCAAATAAATGGGTGTTTAGTGTCCTTTTGGGCCTTGTCCTTGGTCTTTTCCTTGGTCTTATTTATAAAGGGGCAAGGCGTTTTGGGTTTAGGATTTCATGCTTTGAAAAGGATTGATATTTTGCTTCCATTGCCGGCATTCTTGTTGGGTTTGTTTTTATAGGAGTGGGGGGTATTGATTTCACGTGGTTTGCTGTTTTTAAAGGGATGAGCGTTTTGCTGCATTGTGGCACTTGTCCTTCTGTTTGCTTAGTCTTGGAGCAAAGCATTTTGATATTCTGCGTTTTGATATTCTGCGTTTTGATATTTCAGGGGGGGGAGAATCTTTTTGCCTGGGTAGGTGTTTGTATGGGGGCTGGTGTTTGTTGTCTTGGTGAAACTATCCTTGGATTTACGGATGAAGAGGATTTTGTTGATGAGGAGGCAAAGCTTCAGTGATCGCGCGTGTTTTTTTTGTTTTTGAAAAGCTTTGCCTTGATTTGCTTGTTGGGCTTTATCCTTGGTTTGGCATATGTGGGGGTGAAGCATCTTGATGTGCCTTGGCATTGGGTTTCAAATGAGTGGGGTTCGATTTGCATTTTTGTATTTCTTGTTCATTTTATGAGCACTTTTTTTCATGAGGCAATGCTGTGTGTTGGTGTGATGTTAGGTTGGTTCTTAAAAAGGATGGGGTTTTTGCTTACATCGTAGGCGTTTTCTTTCATTTTATTGTTGTGGGGAGATATAAATGTCGCAGGGTTTGTGGCTTGTACTGTTGGTGGTATTTTTGGGCCTTTTTGCTGTTGCCTTGGTTTGGGGCATTGGGGTGTCACGAGGCTGCCGGTTTTCTGGCAAGGGTTCGTGAAGGCGAGCCTATTTTGTTGCATGATGGCTGTTCTCCTTATGCTTTTTGCTGTGGGTGTCAGGGATATGGATAGTATCAGGGGAATGTTCTTGATGGTGTTGGTCTTGGCACTCTTGTTGAAGGTGTTTTTGGGGGTCTTTCTACGCGAACAGAGCGATACTCTGTTGCAGAGGGTGTTGCGTGTTTTGAATTTTCTGCTGTTTTGTTGCATTTTGGCACTTATTTTTAGTTTTGCTCGTTGGGGAGCAGAGCATCTGGGGTTGAGTTGGCTTTGGTTTTCAAGTGAGGATGTCTTGACCATTATAAGTACATTTTTCTTTATTTTGACTTTTCAGGGAGCGAAGTTTGCGCGTGTGATGGGGAAGGCATTTTTTTAGAGGATCGTGTTTTGGGGTGGATATTCCACATAAACGTAGGTTTGTTTTTTAAAAAATTGAAATGTTGCTTGGGCTATCATGAAGGGGTATGGAGGGAGGTATGTATTGGTGTGTGTGGATTATATGAATTCCATGCTGCGGTTCGGGTGTAGAAGGAGATGTGGGCTGATGTGGGGGAGAAGATGTGTGAAAGCCCCGTGTTGCAGGGTGCGTATGCGGAGAGTGCGCGCGTGGGGATTTGTGGGGGGGATTGGGTGTTTTTTTGTTCTTGAAAAGAGGGATGTTTTGTTGCACCATGAACGTTTTCCTTGCGTGATTTAATGGGGGAGCTTTAAGTGATGTCGCTTGATGGGGTCATTTTGCCGTTCTTGATGCTTTTAGGCATGATGAGTCTTTCCGTGGCTTCTATTTATATCAGTGCGCGTATCGCTATGAAGCGTTTAGGGCTTACAAAAAAGGCTTCTTTAAAAATAGTGTCTTTTGCTTCTTTGTGGGTCTTGCTTCTCAGTGGGGTTATGGGATGGCGGAGCATCTGGGTTTGACTTGGGCTTTGGTTCTCAAATAAATGGGTGTTTATGTTCTGTGGGGCATGATCTTTGGTCTTGTCTTTGCTCCTATCTTTGCTCTTATTGATCTAAGGGCAAAGCGTTTTGGGTGACCTTAGGTATTTTTTTTAATTAATTGGGGTGTTGTTTTTAATTGGGCGTTTTCTTTCATTTTATTGTTTGTGGGGAGATATAAATGTCGCAGGGTTTGTGGCTTTTGCTGTTGGTGGTATTTTTGGGCCTTTTTGCTGTTGCCTTGGTTTTTCTTGATAAGCTGGCTGCGCGTCGTGGGGTTACAAGATGGCGGTTTTGGGGGCGATGGGTGGTCTTTTATGGCTTGGTGAGTGTCTATCTTGGTTTTATTTCTGTGGGTGCGGGGCGTTTGGCTTGGAGCCAGGAGCTGTTGTTGAAAGGAGCGGTGTTTTCTTTTCTTTTTGGTGCTGTCCTTGGTTTGGGGCATTGGGGTGTCACGAGGCTGCCGGTTTTCTGGCAAGGGTTCGTGAAGGCGAGCCTATTTTGTTGCATGATGGCTGTTCTCCTTATGCTTTTTGCTGTGGGTGTCAGGGATATGGATAGTATCAGGGGAATGTTCTTGATGGTGTTGGTCTTGGCACTCTTGTTGAAGGTGTTTTTGGGGGTCTTTCTACGCGAACAGAGCGATACTCTGTTGCAGAGGGTGTTGCGTGTTTTGAATTTTCTGCTGTTTTGTTGCATTTTGGCACTTATTTTTAGTTTTGCTCGTTGGGGAGCAGAGCATCTGGGGTTGAGTTGGCTTTGGTTTTCAAGTGAGGATGTCTTGACCATTATAAGTACATTTTTCTTTATTTTGACTTTTCAGGGAGCGAAGTCTGCGCGTGTGATGGGGAAAGCACTCTTCAAGCGAGGGGTGTTGATGGGGCGTTAAAGATAACGCCGTGGGGGTGGTTGTTCAAAAGAACAGCGATAGCGGTAGGTTTGGGGGTCAAACCAAAGACCGACTTTGCCTTCAAAATCACCAGAGCGTTGTTTGGCAATATTCATAATGACACCGGGGCGTTTGGCTAAATCTGCTTTTTCTTGGGCGAGCGAGGCGGCGAAGATTTTGTCTTCTAAGGATCGATTGCGCCAAATGGTGATGATGTTAAAAGCATTGGCACCAATTTCTGAGGCACCTTTGATATCTTCTGTCCCGGGGATATCTTTATCGAGACCCCCTTTGCGGGCATGGGCGACAAGATGAATATGCACACTGTTTAAAACAGCCCAATCCACCATTTTATAAACCGCTTGTTCTTGTCCCGCATAATCATCAGAGGCAATGCCAAGCCGCATCAGACTGTCGATAATAAATTGATCGCAACCATAGCGCGCGCGGCAATAATCAAAGACATCAAGCAAGGTGTCGACACTTGATTTGCCAACATGTTCGTAAAGAATAAGCCCATTGTCTAAAAAATGCAAAATGCGTTCAATGGTTTCTTTTGTAGGCTTTTCTAAGCCGCCTGTTTGTTTGGTTAAACGCCGGAGGGATTGTTCTCCTTTCATCTCTAGAGATGCTAAGCAAAGACGGCTGTTTTGCGCAATCCAATGGGGAATACAGTCGGACAACAATTGGCTTTTGCCTGCTCCACTGGCACCGCTCCAAAGCGTTAATTCTGCGGGGCGAAAATGCAATTTGTCCTTCAGTTTCGGATAGGGAACCGTATAGCCAAGATGTTTTTCAGGCTCTGGCCAAAAAAGCCCAATCACTTGATCTTTATAGTCTGAGGCGCGCCGTAAGCCTTCTGGTGCAAAGCTTTTTGCTGAAGAAAAAGCTGCTTTTATGGTGGCAGCATCAATGCCTGCGGTTAAACAATCATTGGCATCTTTGCGGGGTAAGCGGACACGGTAGCAACGGTGGCGTCCAAGCCTGCTGGCAATTTCATGGGCGGCTTCTTCTCCGGGCTGGTCCATATCGGTGGCTAAAAAAATGGTTTCAAAAGCTTCTAAATGATCAAATTCATTTTCAATCCAGTTGTGTTTCCCGCCCTTTCCTCCGCCAAAGGGTACAGAGACCGCCGGATATCCATAGGCGGCGAGCGAAAGCGCATCAATTTCCCCTTCCGTGATGACAATGGTCCGGCTTGTTGAAGAAAGCGTGGGGAATGGTGCGTGGTCTGAGGATGTGTGTGTGGTGGTGTTGGTTGCGGGGGTGGGTTGGGAGGTGTGTGTGGTGGTGTTGGCTGTTGTGGGTGTGGGTTGAGAGGTGTGTGTGGCGCTGTTGGTTGTTGTGGGTGTGGGTTGAGAGGTGTGTGTGGCGCTGTTGGTTGTTGTGGGTGTGGGTTGGGAGGTGTGTGTGGTGGTGTTGGCTGTTGTGGGTGTGGGTTGAGAGGTGTGTGTGGCGCTGTTGGTTGTTGTGGGTGTGGGTTGGGAGGTGTGCGTGGTGGTGTGGTTTGTGGGGTAAAGGGCTTGCCAACCAAATAAAATCGGTTCACATTGGGCTGCTGTGGGTTTTGTTTTGGCGCCTGCTTGTGCAAGTCGCTCTTTGACTAAAGCAAGGGTACCATCGGGTTTATAAAAGGGGAAAATGATTTTTTCACCCTCTTCCCCTATGCGGTAGCGCTTGATAATCTCTAGAGGGATATGGCGTTCTTTATGGAGATAGTTTTTTACGAGATTTTGTGGGGGATACCCTTTAGGAACTGGTGGACGGCGGTAAGAGCGTTGGGGAACCATAAAAGGTTTGGGGCGTGTGAGATTGAGAACTGCCCGTGCTTCTTCGAGTGCTTGAGAGAGGCTAATGCCTTTGACTTCACACCAAAGGTCTAAAATATCGCCTCCGATACCTTCTGCAAAATCATACCAAAGGCCTGCTTTACTGCCGCTTAAGCAAATCGATAAACTTTGACCAGGCTCACCGCGTGTGTTGCCAACAATCCAATGATTGCCACGTTTATGCCCTTGGGGAAGAAGCATTTCTGCTATCCGATCAGATTGGGCGATAAGTTTTTGTTTGATTTCAAAAATTGTGCTCATGGTTATGCGTGATTTTATGCGTTTTAGGATTCTATTTTGCAGTTCTCGCCATTCAATCTCGTGGCAAAATCCGTAGCGCTATGGCGCTTGCCAATCTACTTTGTGGGCTTTTTACGGGTTTTGGTTGGCTCGTCATTGCCAAACCTCTTGCTTTGCCAATGGGCTTGGCTCTCACTTAAGCCTTCTAAAACAGCAACGCAGCTGTTTGTTTGCTTGTGTGGGAAGTGGAGCCCTTGTGCAAGGACGGTGGGGCAAGGTGTGTTTGTGCTGGAGTGGGTGGCTGGAGGGCGGCTGTAAGGTGTTGTGTTCCTTTGCGTGGAAAAGATGAGGCGTGTGGGGCATGGGCTGTTATGATGGGAGCAGTGTGGGGGATGGGGATGCGTTTTATGGTGGCTGCTTTGCCTGTTGTTTGGGTGGGTGTTGTTTTGTTCAGGGTTATTTTGTCTGATGGTGTTTTGTTTATGGTTTTGAAACATTGGTGCCCCCGCGTTTGCTTGTGTGAAAAAAGGGTTGGGCTATGTGATGTCAACAATCGTCGCTATAGTTGATCAGACTGCGGTAAAGGTTCTCGTCGCTCGCATAAGGGCGTGGTGAGACGCTTTCCTGTTTTTGCTGTTCTAGCCGTTCGATCTCACGGCGAAACCAGTTGCGCCATGTGGCTTGCCAATCTACTTTGAGGGCTTCTTTGCCACTCTTGGCTTGCCAGTAGTCGCGAAACTTCTTGGCTTGCCAATGGGCTTGGCTCTCACTTAAGCCTTCTGAAATTGCTGCCTTGATGTCTGCTTGCCAAGTTGCAGGAAGACGGTGTCCTTTGACAATGCTGGAGGGGGTGTTTTTTTTGTTGAAACAAGGCGACGATGGCGATGTTGAAAAGCTTGAGGACACACAATTGGCGGGTTTTTTTGTATTTTTCTTTGGGACAATTGCTGTGAGAGCGGCTTCTCGCGCCCCTGCTTGGAGAGCGGTGGCGGTGCTATTTTCATGCTTTGTTTCTGCCGCTGAGGAGGCGGCTAGTGAGGCGGAATTTGGTGAGGAAGAAAGCGCCAATGTGGGAGGTGGTGCGCTTTGCTCAAAGCTCTCTTGGCTGGAAAGCGCAGGTTCTTTCTCATCAAATACCCTATTCTTTTCAAAAACACCGTTAGGTGTTTCCTTTTCTTCTTCTTCTGCCTTTTGAGCTTCTAAACTTTGTTGATCATCTTTTGTTCGTGCGTTGAGCGGTTGTTGAATCTCAGCATTGATTTTCTTGCGCTTTTTTGCTGAAGAACGACCCGCAAAGGATTTTTGTTCCAGCAATTTTTCACGCTCTTGAAAAACATTTTCGCAACGCGCATTCCATAAGCCATTGGCTAAATTTAAAATCTTACCTTCTCGGATCAGCATGCCTAAAACATTAACAAAAGTTCGCTTGTCACAACCGCAAAGACGCGCTAAACGTTCTTCCGATATTTCTAGAGGACGACCGCGTGCATACATTTCATTGAGAAGAATCGTATAAATTCCAATCTCGTGTGCGCGCATGCCACGAACACCGCCTAGAAAGTCATTTTGGTACCAACAAACATATGGAAGCCTGGACGATTCATAGTGAGGAGTTTCTTGTTGATTAACGTTTTTCATACGGCAATCTACTTTCTTCTTTCTTATACAGTTTCATTGACGATAAAAGCGTAAACAGAAATTTAGCTTGTTGTTGCTTTTGGCTCTGCTCAATAACGATTAAGAGACTTCTTTATGATCTTTATCAATGAATGAGTGCGCTTGAAGGGCATGAAAACTTAAAACTTGAGATTATAGTGATGGAAAAAATAAAAAGGACAACACTTCTCAATGGCTTAGCTTTTGGAAGTGGTCTTTCGTACCCTATGGTGTGGTGAAAGCGTTTTTATGAGCAAAAAATGATTTTTTATTCCCCCTTAAAAAATAAAATTTGTCTCCTTCATTTTATCCTTTTTAAAGGATATTTCAAGCCCATTTTGTAAAAAGGACGTGTTTTTTTTAAAAGACGCGCTATATGGTGAAATTATGAATATCGATGGTTGGCGTAAAAGATTGAGGGCCGCTTTGGAAAAAAGTGGACGCTCAAAAAGGTCTATCTCCCTCGCTGCCGGTAAAGGTGCGGGCTACCTTCATTCTATCCTTTCTGAAGGAAAAGAGCCAACAATCGAATCTCTTTCGCGAATTTGTCACGAAATTGATATCAGTATGAATTATATTCTTTACGGTAAGGGGGCTAGCCTTGAAGATAAAGAATTTATAGAGCTTATTTCAAAGCTCTCTCCTGAAGAGAGACAGGCGATTTTAACTCTTTTGCGGCGACCCATTGGCGAAGCTTCAAAATAAGTTCTTTTTGTGCTTTTGAATCAAGACGACTCCAGTATTCTATTAATATTATATCACTCATTTTATCTCTCCTGTGTGTTTATCGTTGCAATTAAGTGAGAACAAATAGCGAACAACAAAAGAACATGAGGGGAACAGGAAATAACAGATCTTTGGTTATGTATGTCATTTGAACCCCGCAAAGACTTAAAATATATCTTTTATGAAGGATAAAATGCTTGACATCTCTCCTATAGAGGAGATAAGACTAACGCTATATTTGATCTTGTCAAGATGAAGCTCTGCTTTATCAACTATCTAAAGGGGGAAAATCATGAAAAATATTCCATTCGTTAAAGAGGATGAAATCATTATCATTCTCTGCGAAGATGAAAAGCCAGATAGCTATGAAGGACCTATCGAGGAAATCGAAGAAGTACTCGAACTGATTGAAGAATCTGAAACTGTTTATAAAGTTTTACGATTTGATCTTACAACAAATCATGCTGAAGATGTGACCGAACAAATCGCTGATTGTTATGTTGAAAATTATGAAATAAACGAAGAAAATACACACTTGCAGCCCTTCATTTTGAATAGTGAAGCCTATCATACCTGTTTAGATGAAAGAGTGGCACGCGATTATGAAGATAATCTCTATGGATCTTATGAAAAACAGCATCGTTTACGCCCTTGTGATGTCTTGTCAGATTATTGGTGGTAATCATGCCAAGTTATCTCAAAACTTCTTATCGAGGCTTTCCACTTTATTATGCTGGAAAGACTCGAAATCTCATCAGACTTGAACCACAAAAACACAATGCTGTTCTTTTTATATCGCAAGAGGTGGCTCTGTCGATGGCAAAAAACTTGGCAGAAGAATATTGTCGCTGTGATTTTTCTGTCGTGCAATAGCAGCATGGAAAAAAGCTCCTCCCCTCCTATGAAATAGATCATTGATGGGCAAGGTAAAGGCCTCCAGTGTTTTTTTACGGGGGGAAAGGACGGGCTTTCCTTTCATTCATTTCTAGGCGCTGTTGGGGGGGAAGTGCTGTTTTGTTGGGGCGGGGAGCCGATAGGGGAGCGCTCGTCAAGAGAAAGGAGGAGGGGATGAGTACGGCGCGTGAGGGAGAAAAGTTGGTGGGGGGGTGATTGATTTTAGCGGATAGGAAATGAAAATGAAAAAGATGTCGAGGAAGATAGGGGGGAGCGACAAGTGAAAGCGTGCTGGAGAACGAAAATGAGGATGAGGCGAGAAAGAGGCGGATCTTGTACAGCGTTGATGAGGGGCAAGCTTTTGTCACAAGAAAAGAGCAAAGCAGAAAAGTAGGAGGTGTTGGAGGGGGGAAAAGCTTCGCATGACAAGTATTGCTTGGGAAAATGGTAGTGGTGTTTGAAGGGGGAAGCTAAGGACGTAGGGGGAAAGAAGGGGATTTTGTGCAGCGTTGATGAGGGGCAAAGCTTTCATCACAAGGCAAAAGCAAGGTGGAAAAGCAGGTGGGTGTTGGAGGAGGATGCAAGCAGGGGGCTTAGTGCGTGTGAAAGTATTTTGGGAAAATGGTGGGCGGTTTTGGGGGGCGCCAAGGAGGGGATCAGGAAGCGCTTTGGGGCAAGATGTTGGGGAGAGTGAGAGAGATGTTTAGGCATATTGGGCGCGGTTTTGTCCGCTTTTGTATTGTGTGTGTGAGGGGCAATGAGAGCTCCAACTATGGCGGGAAAGTTGACGGATAATTGACGCGGCAAGTGTTTTTTCATTGGAGGAAAGGAAGGGCTTTCCTTTCATTCATTGCTAGGGGTTGTTTGGGGGAGGTGCTGTTTTGTTGGGAGGGGGAGCCGATAGGGGCGCCAGTATGGAGAGAGAGGGTGTGTGAAGCGTTTGTAGAATTTTTTGGGAGGGAGGAGGCGTCTGTTGTGCGTGGGGGGGGGAAGTGTGATGTTTTAAAGAGCATCTTGCAAAGAGGATAGAGTGTCAAAAAAAGAGCCAGATAAAGGGGGGGGAAACATGCCAATTATTATCGATTGTATTCAGGGAACAGAGGAATGGCAAAAAGCGCGCAATGGTTTGATTACAGCTTCTCTGTTTGAGATGGTTATGGCAGAAAAAAAACAGGGACAAAAAACATCACGCTATCATAGTGTCATGATGAAATTGGCAGGAGAAAGAATGACCGGAAAAACCGTTGAGGAAGGGACAACACTTTCTCAGCGTCGGGGGACAGAATTAGAACCAAGCGCGCGACAGCTTTATGGAAAATTGACACAGACAGAACCCGAATGTATTGGCTTTGTTTTAGCCGATGATCGCAGAAAAGGATTTTCTCCTGATGCTTTTGTGGGAAAAAATGGATTGTTGGAAATTAAAACAAAAAAACCTGAAATTTTGATTCCTCATTTTGCGCAAAAAAATTTTCCAGAAGAACATAAAGCACAATGTCAAGGAGGCTTATGGATTTCTCAACGCGAATGGGTGGATTTAATGCTCTATTGGCCGGATATGCCTCCTTTAATCAAACGGGCTTATCGTGATGAAGCCTATATCAGCAAGCTTGAAGTTGAAATTCATCGTTTTAATGAGGCTTTGGAGAAGATGGTCCAGCACATTAAATGTTTCGAGACAGGCTTTAGCATAAGAACAGACAGGGCTTTGAGGGAGAGGGAAGGCAAAAAGTTGAAGACAAAGCGTCTGTTGAGAGGAAAAACAAGCGTAAAACGGGGAAGAAAGGGATCTTGTGCAGCGTTGATTGGAGAGAAAATTCTATAAAAAGGTAAGTTTTAAGGGGAGAGAGTGCAGACGCTTAGCGTGACACGTATGACTTGGAAAATGGCGGTACGTGGCACATGGTATCTCAATGCGCGGAGATACAGTTCAAAACGCTTGAAAATGTGCGGCGTTCTTCATATTTTGAGAAAGTTTTTTTACAAAAGAAGTGAGAGACGATCAACCAATTATAAAGGGGATGCCCATAATTGCCAAGGCTGTCATTATTGTCAATAAACAGGCTGGAATCTTAAAGCGAAAACGCCAAAGGATATTGATTGGAACGGACATGATCGTCGTTATGATGAATCCTACGATAAACCATTGCAGAGATAATCCTATTATATTGATCTCATTTCTATTCAAACGATCTTGTTCTAATTCTTTCTCTGAAAACACAATCGATAATAGAAAAACCACGATAAACAGGAAATTCTCTACTTGGACAAGAAGTAACGGAAAATTTTTCAAGCTTTGACTATTCTGCTTCTTGTTCTATTTCCAATCGCTTCTTTTCTAGTTTTTGTCTTATATATTCTTTTGAAATACAATTGATCGGAGCTGTCCCCCCTACGAAAAATCCTTCTTTTGCACAGCTACTCTTTACAGGATCTGTGAATAAAACTGCGCTTATTGCTACAGCAAACAAAATAAGGGGTTTAAACATGGGGCTTTATTGTCTTTTGTTGCTAACGCGCTTTTATAAGCAATTTCTGTTGAAAGGATCAATATGTGTTCTTTTTGCGTTGAAAATATGCACAGAAACGTGTTTAACGAAAACGGTGATAGTGAGATCATCCTGTATTCCAATAAGGGTGTAGTACAGGTTAAAGCCCCGCTCAGGCGGGGTTTTTATTTGTTGGAGAGGGGATGAATGGTTTTTTTAAAGTACTTTGAAAGACATTTTATTGTCCGTTCTAAAGATTTTTCAGATACTGTTTCAATTTTTCAAAAGCGCTATATCTCACAGGAGATCTTACATCTTTGTTTTTATAAGGCATCATTGTACGATATATATTTACAGCAAGGGCGCATATCTGTCCTGTATTGCTAAAACGAGTAGCCTCACTGGTTATTATCATTTCTTCTGTACGAAGCGTTTGTTCTTTTCGACTAATGCCATCGGGAGAATCCCAAAATGCTTCTGCGTACGCAAACATCGGATCATCAAAGTTTGTTTCAAATTTTACTTCTAAGAAACGTCGTGTTAAATTATTCCAAGAACCATCATATTGCACGACAATATTTTTAAAAGCCTCAAATTCACTTTTAAAATTATTAAATACAAGTGATGGCATATTTTTATTGCCTTGCCATAAATCGGCAAAGCGCCCACAAAAAACAAGGGCTATGTGATAATGTTTTAAAATATCAAATTCTGGAGGATTGTTGGTAATATTATTAAGTATTTCCAAAATTGATTGTTATCATATTTTATAGAGAGCACGGGTGTTATACTCTTTTGATAATATTCTATTTCTTTTTTGGCTTTTTCTAATTTCTGGGAATATTCTGAAGTCGTATAATTTTCATGGACATATTCTTGGTAAAGTCTATTGTATTCAGCGAGGGGTTCTTACCTTCTTATACCCAATAATAGAGAGACAGAAAAAACTATTATGGGTATTATAATGCAGGTTTTAGATAGTGATTTTACCATTTTAACCTTTAATGATTATCATGAATGTTTAACGGATTTATGCTAATTAGATCAATCTGTGTTGTTTTTGTGTTGAAAAATATACACATAATGAAAATATGCACAGAGACGTGTTTAATGAAAACAGTGATAGTGATCATCCTGTATTCCAACAAAGGGGTGTGGTACAGGTTAAAACTCCGCTCAGGCGGGGTTTTTATTTGTTGGAGAGGGGATTCATATCATAAGTAGGATCGCCTCGTAGGGGAAAAACATTCAAAAAATGAAAATGCCTCGACAAGTCTAAAAGAGCTAAGGTGAAGGCAACGGGCTTTTGCAACAGAGAGGCTTGGGTAAAGAGAAGAAGAGGGTTTTTCATGAAGCCAAGAGCAGGTATGCAAGGTAAGAGGAAGATGTGCAATGAATGGGGGCATTGTTCTTGGCGTGTCAATGTCAAAATTTGTGCGCAGAGCGTTTGAGAGATCTTGCAAAGTGTTTGGGAAGCTAAACGCGTCATTGAGATCATTAATTTTGAAGCCATTAAAGCGCATGGTCTAAAGGAGAGGGGCTGGGAATGAAGCCGATGGAGGTTGGGAGGAGAAAGATTGATGCTTAATGGGCAAGATTTAATGGGCAAGAAGAATACAATGGTGCTGCGAGAGAGGATTGAACTCTCGACCTCTCCCTTACCAAGGGAGTGCTCTACCACTGAGCTACCGCAGCCGTTTTCAATCGTTGCGCTGTCTTGTGCCATATTGTCAGAAAATAGGCAAGAGAACATTTGTATATTCTTGCAAGAAAACGTATCTTATGTCATGACATAAATATTTCTTATACTCTTAACATATTTAAAAGCCGTGAGTTGATTGGATAGAAGCTCAACACTGTTTAAAAGGTTGCGCAATGACACAGATGCATCAAAAACAAAAGCACGATGAAATAAATCATCAAGAGGAAAAAGCAAAACGACGCCAAGAAAGATTGGCGCAGCAATTGCGCCAAAACTTAAAACGTCGAAAAGAGCAAAGTCGAAAAAGAGCCCAAGAAGAGCTTTAGAATGCAAAAAAAATGTTTTTTTTAAGGCATCTTTGCAACCAAACGTCTCAATTATTTGTTCTCATTGTTAGAAGACGTTTTAAAAAAACGATCAATAAAGCATAACTTTTCAAAAGGATAAAAACCTTTGGAAGGGGTGGCGCAAAGGAAAAGAGGGAAAACACGATGGATGCTATTCAAATTGTTGGTGGGGAAAAACTTAAAGGGACAATTCCGATTTCAGGAGCAAAAAATGCTGCATTGCCTCTTATGATTGCGTCATTGTTGACAGAAGAAACGCTTACGCTAGAAAATATTCCGCATCTTGCTGATGTTGAGTTGCTTATTCGTATTCTTAATAATCATGGGGTGGGATATGCCGTTGATGGACAAGAGTTTGATGATGATGGGACCAATTCAAGAACCATTCACTTTACCGCGCAAAAAATAGCCACAACACGGGCGTCTTACGAATTGGTGAGAAAAATGCGTGCAAGCTTTTGGGTGATTGGACCGCTGCTTGCTCGATGCTTCGAGGCTTATGTTTCGCTTCCTGGAGGGTGTGCTATTGGAACAAGACCCGTGGATTTTATTCTCGAAGGACTAAAAAGTTTAGGCACTCATATTACGATCGAAAATGGATATGTTCATGCAAAAGCACCAAAGGGATTAAAAGGGGCGCATTACCGTTTTCCTAAAGTTACGGTTGGGGGAACCCATGTGTTGCTGATGGCGGCGACAATGGCAAAGGGAACAACCACTCTTGAGAATGCGGCGTGTGAACCAGAAGTTACAAATCTTATTCGAACCTTGAATGCCATGGGGGCTCAAATAACGGGTGAAGGAACAACGACGCTGACCATTGAAGGGGTGAAAAAACTCAAAGGAACAAGAATACGCGTCATTGCCGATCGAATTGAGGCGGGGACATATGCAATGGCTGTGGCAATAGTGGGGGGAGATGTCTTTCTGAAAAATGCTAACCCTAATCATCTGACAACAGTGCTGAAGGTTTTACAAAAAACAGGGCTTGAGATTCAAATAGAACCTCAAGGAATTCACGTGAAGCGAAATCCAAAAAACACAAAAATTATGCCGGTTGATATTAAAACAGGACCATATCCTGCTTTTCCAACGGATCTCCAAGCGCAGTTTATGGCGCTGATGACACGGGCTGAAGGCATTTCCCATATCACGGAGACGGTTTTTGAAAATCGTTTTATGCATGTTCAAGAACTTAATCGTTTAGGGGCAGAGATAAAACTCGATGGTGAGAGAGCAACTGTCTATGGAAAGGAGAAGTTGCAAGGCGCCCCCGTGATGGCAACCGATTTGCGCGCTTCTGTTTCTCTGGTAATTGCGGCATTGGCTGCAAAGGGCGAAACAATCGTTAATCGTGTTTACCATCTTGATCGTGGCTTTGAGCGGTTGGAAGAAAAATTAGCCCGATGTGGGGCGAAAATTCAACGGATAACGGCGTGATCTTATCCCAAGAACATGGCTTGAATGTCTGTTGTTTGGAGGGGGCATTCAGGCATGTTTTTAGGTGCGCTGTGAGAGGCGGTGATGGCGGGGAATCCCATGAAACAGAAGAGGTGGCAATAGTGGGGGGTGATGTCTTTTTTGAAAAATGCTAATCCTCATCATCTGACAACAGTGCTGAAGGTTTTACAAAAAACAGGGCTTGAGATTCACATGAGAGCCTCAAGGAATTCACGTGAAGCGAAATCCAAAAAACACAAAAATTATGCCGGTTGATATTAAAACAGGACCATATCCTGCTTTTCCAACGGATCTCCAAGCGCAGTTTATGGCGCTGATGACACGGGCTGAAGGCATTTCCCATATCACGGAGACGGTTTTTGAAAATCGTTTTATGCATCTCTGAGAACTTAATCGTTTAGGGGCAGAGATAAAACGCGATGGACAAACGGCGACGGTCTATGGAACATGAGAAGTTGCAAGGCGCCCCCGTGATGGCAACCGATTTGCGCGCTTCTGTTTCTCTGGTAATTGCGGCCCTTTTAGTCTTGTTACCTTGGCTGCAAAGGGCGAAACAATCGTTAATCGTGTTTACCATCTTGATCGTGGCTTTGAGCGGTTGGAAGAAAAATGAACCCGATGTGGGGCGAAAATTCAACGGATAATGGCGTGATCTTATCCCAAGAACATGGCTTGAATGTCTGTTGTTTGGAGGGGGCATTCAGGCATGTTTTTAGGTGCGCTGTGAGAGGCGGTGATGGCGGGGAATCCCATGAAACAGAAGAGGTGGCAATAGTGGGGGGTGATGTCTTTTTTGAAAAATGCTAATCCTCATCATCTGACAACAGTGCTGAAGGTTTTACAAAAAACAGGGCTTGAGATTCACATGAGAGCCTCAAGGAATTCACGTGAAGCGAAATCCAAAAAACACAAAAATTATGCCGGTTGATATTAAAACAGGACCATATCCTGCTTTTCCAACGGATCTCCAAGCGCAGTTTATGGCGCTGATGACACGGGCTGAAGGCATTTCCCATATCACGGAGACGGTTTTTGAAAATCGTTTTATGCATCTCTGAGAACTTAATCGTTTAGGGGCAGAGATAAAACGCGATGGACAAACGGCGACGGTCTATGGAACATGAGAAGTTGCAAGGCGCCCCCGTGATGGCAACCGATTTGCGCGCTTCTGTTTCTCTGGTAATTGCGGCCCTTTTAGTCTTGTTACCTTGGCTGCAAAGGGCGAAACAATCGTTAATCGTGTTTACCATCTTGATCGTGGCTTTGAGCGGTTGGAAGAAAAATGAACCCGATGTGGGGCGAAAATTCAACGGATAACGGCGTAAATCCTGTCAAAGGGATGCTGACATTGAAGAGGCTGAGGGAGATTTCTTGGGGGAAATTATTTTGGGGGAGGCATGATTTTTAAAATTCCCTCTTTGAGGGGCGTGATTTCTCATGGAATAAAACACGGCTTTAAATTTTATTGTAAATTTTTCGAAATTACTTTATCAATAGACCTTGTGAGTTTGGTTGTATACGCGACAACCAATAGGGAACTGAAAGCCCTAAAGTTCAGTACATAAAATTAACCTACTTTTGTGGGTATCCCGGAATTCCGGGAGATTTTGCACTGTCCAGGTGTGTCCACACACTAAAAGCAAAAAAAGCTGACTGAACTCAGTACTTTCAGACTCCCGGAATACGCATAAGAGGCGCTCGCAATGGGTCAGGGGGGTGACCCGTGAAAGCTAGAAAACAGCCTTCTGGTTGATTTCTCATGAGTGTAAAAAAATTTAAAGAGTCTTTTTTCTCCATAATAAATTATTCGATAGTTTTTTTCTAAAGGAAGGGAGTGCTGTGGTGGCGGGTGCTGTGGTGGCGGGTGCTGTGGTGGCAGGTGCTGTGGTGCGGGTGCTGTGGTGGCGGGTGCTGTGGTGGCGGGTGCTGTGGTGGCGGGTGTTGACCTTTTCCTCGCAGAAATATCCCAAGAAAATCTCTTCCTTTTCATTTAAAAAATCATAAAGTTCTTATCCTTTATTCTTAAAGGCGGCTTGAGATAAAGCGCTTTGGGTGAGAGGAAAACGCATTCCATCAAACAAAGGGCGCTCTCGTCGTGGTTTCTGTATTCAAAGGCGCTCTCTCTCCAAGCGTTTTTTCAATGTTTCAACAGTGTGATTGACTCATTGGCTGTTTTCCCTTCGCAAAACTCTTTTTAAAACCGACCACGCAGCATATTCTTGTAAAACAACACCTAAAAGCGGTCGTGTATAGGGAAAGGTAAGTTGATCTTCATCATAGCCTTTCATCTGTACGGTTATTGTTGCATGGCCAAGGCTCTCTGGCTGCTTTTCTAATGTTTCAATGGAAGGGGAGAGGCTTACTTCAACCTCAATCTGCGGAATATTTTGGGGATTTTTTTCTGGCACCTGAAAATATTTTAAAAGATGTGGATCATCGATCAACCAATGTATCTGTGCGTATTTTGCGAGTTGTTGAGACGCTGTGGTCACTTCTCTGCCTACCAAATGGGAGCGAAAATGATGTTCAAATTCTTCGATTAAAGGTTGTGCCAAGGGGGTAGATGATTGACCAACCAATTGCACTAAAACATAGGGGCTTTTCCATAAAAAATGGCGTTCAAAGGGTTCATTTGCAAAATGACGATCAACCCAATGTGCAAGGGTACTTTCATCAATTCCAATCAAAGTCCAGGCATACTCCGCGCGCGATAGTGAAGAATATTTCTTCTCATTTTGCTGTAAATAATCTTCTAAAAGGGCAAGAGCTTGGGAGGGGGGACCAGGCAAAACAACAAGTGTGCTACCCTCACAAGAAAGGTAAAAACCAGGGGCTGTGCCTGTCGGATTATCAAGCACTGTTGCTGTTTTCGGAAATAAGGCTTGACGCGCATTATTCTTATCTGGCGCAATCTTTAACCGCTCCAATTGACCTTGTACTGTGTGCCAAACATCTTCATGATGCACCAAAGGTTGTCTTACAGCTTGAGAAACGCTATCTCGTGTTTTATCATCAGAGGTCGGTCCTAAGCCTCCACTGATGATAATCAAATCTTCTTGTCCAAGACAAGAAACAATCGTCTCACTGATTTGCTGTAATTGATCCGCACAAACAAAATGACGCGTGACTTGAATGTTTCTTTTTTCCAAACTTTGGCTTAAATCTTGTAAATTCGTATTCAAATATTGTCCTGAAAGAAGTTCATCACCAACGGTGATAATGGCTGCTCGATATGAAGAAACAGGATTTGCAAGAGAATTGCTAACAGCTTGTGCCATTTGACGCGGCGAGGCGCTCCCTCCTAGATCATGGGGGACCGTTTTTCCGCTACGGATAACGTGATCAACACTTTGAGACAATTCTTTTGCTTCCTCGTAAAAGCCTAAATGCTCTAAGAGTAAAGACACAGTATAAAACATTCCAGAAGGATTGGCTTTATTCTGCTCCGCAAGGTGTGGTGCACTTCCATGAGCTGGTTGAAAACAGGCAATCTTATCCCCCACATGAGCATGGGCTGCAAGCCCCAAGCCACCCATCACGCCGGCAGCAAGATTAGAGAGAATGGCGCCAAACATGTTTTCAGCAACAATCACACCAAATTGCTCTGGCTTTGTTGCAATCCACACTGCCAGAGCATCAACATTATGAATATCTGCTTCAATTTCTGGATAGTTTTGTGCGATTTTTTCAAAAATTTCCTGAGCAAATTGTCCACTTTCTCGCAGCACATTCGGCTTATCCGAAAAGGTAACCCGCTTAAATCCATGGCCACGTGCATAAGAAAAAGCGTATTCAAATAATCGCTCTAAACCAAAGCGTGTTTGCAAACGAACGGACCACGCTGCTTCTTTTAGACCATATTTTGCTAAATTGGGATGTTGTAACCAGGCGGATGTTTCAGGCGTGATCCCTCGAAAATCTAATCCCGCAGAAAGACCTTCACTCTTTTCGCTGATCACACAAAACTGAAAAGGCTTTTTGGGACCAATGATGTATCTTATCGGACATATCGTGGCAAACAAGCTTAACTTTTGGCGAAGTTGAAGAAGGGGAAAAACATCGCTCAAGTTTTGCTCTTTTAAAGGCGGCGCAAGTTCTTTTAAAGCCGTTTCTTTTCCTTTGTCTGTCACAACCCCAAGTAAAAGTGCATCACTGTCAGCTATCTTTTGCCATGTTGCTTGAGGAACAGAATCCCCTTCCTTTTTCCAACATTCCCAACCAATATCACCATACATGAATTCAATCGGTAATTGAAATTGCTCCAAGACCATCAGTGCTGCATCACAGAGCTCTGGTCCCACGCCATCTCCTGGTAGCACAAGAACTTTCTTTTTTATCATCTCGCTCCTCCATGCATCAATGACTGCATTTGTCATGACAGAATTTTCCCTCCCTCAAATGCAACCTAACCATGACAGATAATCTTATATTTATGATTGATACAATGGCTTTTTGTATGATGATGAACCAAAGCTGTCACTTTTTTCCCCTTAACGCTTAAAAACGTGTCCTTATTTTTAATAAGCTTATCTCTAGCATCCTTTCCCATAAGTGTTAAATCTTTTAGGTATCCATGCACGTGTCATCCGTTCAATGGCTATGCTTGTCTGATCTTTGGCTATGCTTGTCTGATCTTTGGCTATGCTTGTCTGATCTTTTGAAATTTTCCATAAGACTCTTTTTTCAATGGCGGTTGCACGAAAGAGTCTCATGTTTCTAAAGCCGCCAACAGATTACCTTCTTGCCAATAAGGTTAGAAGATATCCAAGGCATTGTTGCAAAACTTTATCTGGATAGTCTGGAGCATTCAAAGCTAAGGAGTGCGCACGCATTGGGGAGCCCGTGTTGCCAATATTGGTCCTCGTACTCCTGTTCATAGCAAAGCATACAAGCACAAAAGGCTCATAAAAGTGCTCTTTGAACTTTGCTGTAAGCAAAGGGATACCTTCTAGTGTAGCGTTGCTCGAAAAAAGAGATAATGTGTCTAGGAGTGTAACCTTAAAACCTCTTGCTAAAAATAGATTTTTAAAGGAGAGGGTAAAAACTTCCCTTGTCCCAAATTGGCATTACAGGCGCAAGAATAACACTATCAAAGCGCATGGCATTTAAACGCCTTGCGCTTTTTGTTTTGAAGCTTGGAGTGTCATGAGTCCCTTCTCTAATCCTAAAGACGTCTTACTCTTTCGCAAAGCTTGATATTCAACGCTGAAATGATTTAGGGCTAAAAGAAAATCGATAGAGCTTCCATGCACTGGTCAAACAAAAGAATGGTTCTTGAGATTTTCTGTTTGTTGCAAGATTTTATCTAGATTATAAGATGTTTTCTTTTTATGCAAATTTAAAAGCGCTAACCATAACTCTAAAGTGAGCTTTCCTGCTCCTTTGCCCATTCCCATTAATGAACTATCAATAAAGCTTGCACCTGCTTCTACAGCAGCTATGCTATTGGCCATAGCCATACCTAAATTATCGTGTGCATGAAAACCAATCTCTAGAGGTGTTATACTTTTTGTTTTTTGCACGAAGTGCGTTACAGTATCAGGTAAAAGACTTCCATGAGAATCGGCCAAATACAAAATGCTCGCGCCACAATCATTGGCTGCTATTGCTATATTCCGTCAATAGTTTTCATCACCTTGGCTCACTCTTGTGATATTGATACTGCTAGACAACCCTAGAGAACGCGCATAGCGGCAGAGTGTAAATGTAGATTCAGTATCATTTTTATTGAAACAGAGTCGTATAAAGTATGACTCCAAAATTTTTTAGCTCCCGAATATCCGACTGGTTAATATTATGTGGATGGGCAATAATAACAAGCTTAGCGTCCGGAACAGCTTTGTGTAATAGCTGAATATAGTCATTAGAGCACAAAGCTGTTTGACCCACGTTGTCCATCGGTTTAAACGAGCCCTTACGATAGCCGATCTCAACATATTCAACTTGAGAATGCATCAGATTTTTAATATGCTCGATGATGTAGTCTAATGAAAAAGAAAATTGATTTCGATATCCTCCATCACGTAAAGGGACATCAAGATTTTTAAGCATAGCCCCCCTCAATCTGGTTATTCGACTTGATTTATGGTGATAAAATAATTGGCTTTTCGAATATAAATGACAAAACCCACGAGACAGCATATTGCTAATAAAAGTGCAACAGCCGGAGGATTATGTCCGGATATTTTTCCGATCATTGCAGCGCTTAATGCAGCGCTTCCTAATTGTAAAGCGCCCATAACACCGGATGCTGCTCCAGCAGCTTGCGGATGTGACGAAATCGCCAACGCTGTTCCTAAAGGCAATAAAAAACCATTGCCAAAAGTAAGAAGTGAAATTGCACTTAAACTCGTTATAAGTGGCCATGGACTCACATACATTTGGATGCCAAACAATAACCCTCCTATGACAAAAATGATATATCCACGTCGGATTGTTCGTTCCATAGATTCTTGTTTAAGAAATCTTCGTGCAACCAAGTTCCCTAAGACATAGGTTAAAGAAACACCAATGTAACTATATCCAATAGAGTGAGTGGATAAACCCAAAGCTGTGAGAAAAAAAGGCGATTCTACGATGTAAGCGAAATAGGTTGCATAGGCAAAACACGGAATCAGTGCATAAAAAATAAATTGCTTATTTCTAAGGACGCCTAAACTTCCTTTAATGACTCCCACAGGCGTAAAAGATTGACGTTTTTGAGGCGGTAAAGTCTCTGTTATGACAAAATAACAAAGCAAAATGGTCGAAAGGATAAAAAGGCTTAAAAAGATAAAAGTGGCTTGCCAATTAAAAACTTGTAATAAGAGACCTCCAATTAATGGTGCAAGGGCTGGTGATGTTCCAACAAAAGGAAAAATAACCAAATAAAGCCTTCCTGCGGACTTTTTATCCATCAAATCATTAATAATCGCGCGACTTAAAACGATCCCGGAACAGGCTCCAAGACCTTGTAAAAAACGCAGTGCAAAAAAAGCTTGTATATGAACGGTGTAAATGATCCCCAAAGTGGTAAAGAACCACAAAAATAAGCCAAATAAAAGCGTCTTTTTACGTCCAAAATTATCGCTGAGTGGTCCATAAATCAGTTGTCCAAGTGCTAATGCAAGTAAAAAAACAGCCACTGCACTCTGAATATCAGACTCGCTTACCTGATAATATTGACGCATATCTCCAAGAGCGGGGAGAAAAATATCCGTAGATATTAAACCACCGATGGATAAACATACAATAGAAATTATAAATAATAAAGAAGGCTTATGGATCACAAAAAATACTTTTCAAATTTTAAGACTTCTAAAGTCAATTTATATTTATAAGTATAGTTACATTGTATAATTTTTTATAGTTACCCACAGGAAAAGAGGTGTGTTTTATACGTTACCTGCCTTTATCGTCATTGCTTTTTCGTTCACTCATGTCAATAAATGTCAGCTCATAAAAATACGTGAAAATAATTGAGAGATCTATAATTTATGAGGAGCTGGGATATTGGGGGCTTGAAAAATCACTTTGCAAAAAACAGTTCCCAAAAGGAAAAAGTGGCGCGTGACACCTCAAAGGAGGGAGCTTAAAAAAGCGGTCATCAAAGGGGGGCTTTGAAAGAAGCCTACCAAAAATCGGGAGCTTCAGGCTTTAAATGAGGACCAATCCGTACCGCTGAGACCTTTTCTGCTAAACCGGTGCGATCTGAAATCTCAACCGCTAAACCACAAAGGGTGGCTGGACCACACGCTGGTTCAAAACGATCTTGCTTTGTCTTATAAAGAAAACGGTGTAATGGTTCTTCTTTATCCATGCCAAGGGATGAGTTGTAATCGCCACACATGCCAGCATCTGTTAAATACGCACTGCCACCTTCTAAAATCTGTGCATCAGCGGTGGGAATATGCGTATGGGTACCAGCGATAACACTCACACGACCATCAAGAAAATGGCCAAAACATTGCTTCTCACTCGTCGTCTCTGCGTGAAAATCAAAAATAATGGCATCGGCTTGTTCCATTAAAGAACAGGCGAGCAGAATATTTTCTGCTGTTGCAAAGGGATCTTCTACTTGGCATGGCATAAAAACACTGCCCAACAGATTAGCAACAAGAACACGGGCGCCATTTTTTGCTGTAAAAACACTCGCACCTCTTCCTGGAGTCTCTTTCGAGAAATTGGCAGGACGTAAAAAACGATCACTCTCATGCGCATACTGTAACGCTTCTTTGTGAGAAAAAGCATGGTTTCCGGTGGTGACAACATCAACACCCGCCATTAAAAGATCTTGATACGTCTCTTGCTTGAGACCAAAACCATTAGAGGCATTTTCACCATTCACGACAACAAAATCAAGCTGCCATTTCTCAATCAGTTGAGGAAGATGCTCAAAGACAACTTTACAGCCTGTATTCCCAACAATGTCACCCAAAAATAAAAACCGCATAGGCGTTTTAATCACATTTTAACAGTTTAAGAAACCTTTTTCTGTAAAAATTCCCTGTACCTGGAGATCATGTTCGGCTGCGGGAATAGAGGAAACCTCCTGACACGAAAATCCTATGCCCCATAAGGTCATTTTATGGCCTTGTTTTTCAAGGGCTTCAACTGCACGGTCATAATAGCCACCTCCATAGCCAAGACGATGACAGTGATGATCAAATGCAGAAAGCGGAACAATAATCATATTGGGGATAACAACGGCATTGTCTTCCCCTGGACCCAAAGTGCCAAAACGCATGGGCTCGAGAATTGTGCTCGGTGAAAATGCTCGAAAAATCATGGTGGTGGAATCAAGCACGGCTGGTAAGGCTAAACGCCCTCCGCGTGATGCTATCGCCTCCAAGAGAGGGCGTGGGTCAATTTCCGATTTAATGGGCCAATAGCCTGCCAAAATGAGGCGTGAAAAATCGGTTCCTTTTTTTTCAAGGCTTTCAAGAAAGTGGTGACAAGCGCGCTGTGAAAAAAGGGCACGCTCTTCTTTTGAAAGAGCTTCACGACGCAATAAACCATTCTTGCGCTGCTGTGCGCGAAGCGATGAAGCTGTTTCAGAAGGGGGATTATGGGTCATTTTCTCGCCAAATTATTAAGCTGTTACTTTATAAGCTTTGGGTATTTTATCTATTGTTGGCATTGTGTAAACCGCTTTATGGACAAAAGCTCGTGCGCATGAAACAAGCAGGGCTCGTGAAAAAAAGGGCACGCTCTTCTTTTGAAAGAGCCTTTTGAGGCAATAAACCATTCTTGCGCTGCTCACGCGCGAAGCGATGAAGCTGTTTCAGAAGGGGGATTATGGGTCATTTTCTCGCCAAATTATTAAGCTGTTACTTTATAAGCTTTGGGTATTTTATCTATTGTTGGCATTGTGTAAACCGCTTTATGGACAAAAGCTCGTGCGCATGAAACAAGCAGGGCTCGTGAAAAAAAGGGCACGCTCTTCTTTTGAAAGAGCCTTTTGAGGCAATAAACCATTCTTGCGCTGCTCACGCGCGAAGCGATGAAGCTGTTTCAGAAGGGGGATTATGGGTCATTTTCTCGCCAAATTATTAAGCTGTTACTTTATAAGCTTTGGGTATTTTATCTATTGTTGGCATTGTGTAAACCGCTTTATGGACAAAAGCTCGTGCGCATGAAACAAGCAGGGCTCGTGAAAAAAAGGGGCACGCTCTTCTTTTGAAAGAGCCTTTTGAGGCAATAAACTATTCTTGCGCTGCTCACGCGCGAAGCGATGAAGCTGTTTCACAGAGAGGAACTTTTGTCATGATTTCGTCATTTGTTTAGCGGTTGGTCTTGTCTCCATTGTAGCCATGGTTGCTCTTTTGTAAACTGCTGCTCAAAATAAGCTCCATCCCTTGTGAAAACAAGAATGCATTCTTCTTGTTAAAAAGCATCACAACGCGATAGACCGCTCTTGTGCTGCTCTCACGCGAAGCGATGAAGGAGCCTGTTGCAAATCTTATGAAGTTAAAGCTTATCGTCATTTTGATCGCTTAAGCCTCTTGCTTTATGGACAAAGAGGGGCTCATAGAAAAGAAAGCTTCACAGAAAAGGGAGTCTCATAGAAAAGGGCATGAACAATTTTAGTGTAGGGGCGAAAAAGTTTTAAGGGGGAAAAATGATGCAAAAAAAGGGTGATCCACAACAGCCGATGGAAAAAGTTGACCCCGGGAACCTATACAAATAGGTGGGCGCCATATGAAAAAGCCCACGGGCTTCATCAGGGACAGCTCCCTTGGAGATCACTAAGGTCTCAGGAATACGTTATTTCCTGTCGAGAAGCGCAGAACACCCCCTTTAATATAAAACAATTTCACAGCTTCTGCTAGAGATAAAATAATCTCAACCATTTATTTTTTATAAAGTTTTACAAGAGATTTTTTACATCCTCGTTGGTGATGGCGGGGAAGCGCTGAAGAATGGATGGATGGCTTATTCAAAGTATAAAAATCAAAAAAACACTGGATGGGAGAGGGAGAATGTAGCAACTTTTTTCCATTGGCAATGCTTGATGGGCGTTTTGCTTTTTCGAGCAATGTTTGATTGCTTTTTCGGGGGAAAGCTTGATTGGCGCTTTCTAGGCAAGGCTTGACTTTGATGTTTTATGGAAATGTTTGCCGGCAAAGCTTGAAGGGGAATATTTCTTATTCAAGGATGTTTGTTGAATTCAAACGAAGCACCTTTGAAGTTTTTTGTCTTATGAAGTGTATTTTAAGGCTGTTTGATCAATTATGAGAGCACGCAGGGGATATCTTTCGTTTTGATCACTAAGGTTGTAAAAAAAACATTGCCAATAGCATAGTGCTGGAGAGCGTGGTGCTGGAGGGTGCGGTGCTGGAGGGTGCGGTGCTGGAGAGCGTGGTGCTGGAGGGTGTGGTGCTGGAGGGTGCGGTGCTGGAGAGCGTGGTGCTGGAGGGGGCGGTGCTGGAGGGGGCGGTGCTGGAGGGGGCGGTGCTGGAGAGCGTGGAGGGTTTGTTTGTGGTAGGGAGCAGGGCGCATTTATTCAGTTTGAAAGGGGCCGCGCGTTTTGTGCAAACTTGCAAGAGGCGTAAGGGGGGCAGTATGATCCGTTCAAAGAGCTTGCGGTGATTGTTCGTCTAAGAGAGCCTCAATGCGCTTTTGAATCCTTTGCATTTGTGGGTAGATGCTTAAGGCCTTTTCATAAGCTTTAAGAGCAAGTTTTGGACGCTCTGTCGCTTCCATGGTAACCCCAAGTTCAAAAAAGGCAATGTAGTTACGCGGCTCAAGTTCAAGAGCATGGTTGAGATCAAGCATGGCAAGTTTGAAATCACTCAGTTGAATGTGAATCCAAGCACGTCTTATCCAGGCTTCAGCGTGGTGAGGTAAAAGGGCAAGAGCATTATCAATATAATCAAGTGCAAGCCCATAATCATCATTATTGATCGCATTTTCAGCCCATGACATTAAAAGATCAATCGTCTCACTCCCCGATTGGGACCATAAAAGTTGAAGTTGTTGACTGATCTTTTTTGCTTTCGTAACATCAGCACAATATTTTAATTCTTTCAATAAACGTAAAATTTCTGCCTCTTTGCGTTGCTGAACCTTGTCAACAGAGGAAAGCTGCTCTGAGTCGAAATCTTCAAGAATCATCGCCGATGAATCAGAATCAGAGGATGTTGCAGAGGGAGGAGGAGAATTGGGGATGAGATCATCTAAAGGTAAAAGCGATTGTGGAGAAGGACGATCTTCAGGAAGTGAAGGGGGATTTTGTCCATAGCTAGAAGAAATGAAACAAAAAATGCCCATCAAAGAAAGAAAAAAAGCGCGCTGGAAAAGACAAAAAAAACACCGCGGAAAAAATTGAAAAGCTTTTAAAATAGAAAAATCCATAAAAACAAGCCCTCAAAAGATAAATCACCAAACATTATCAAACAGTGGACTCGTCACCAATAGACTTACACCCCTTAAAAAAATCTCAAGAGAAGACTTTAAATGCCTACAAAAAGTAGGCATAAAAACATTCACTCTGAAAAAATTAGCCCTGACGTGCTCTAAAACGCGGGTTCGTTTTATTGAGGATATAAACACGTCCTTTACGGCGCACCAAACGATTGTTCCGATGGCGTTCCTTGAGTGCTTTAAGCGAATTTTTAATTTTCATCCTATTCACCGTTTAAACAGTTTACATAACACAATATCATAACAACAATAAAACAATACACGGCATACAAACATTGCCCTATGATCATATCATTGCATCATAATACAACACCATACACTTTTTCACTGTGATCACAAAAATAAAAACACACCCTTAAGGCACGCTCAATACACTTCATTAGCACAAATGAATAAGCGAAAATTGCAAAAAAGTGAGCGAAATCTAACAAGAAGACTTACGCTTGTCAAGGGTTTCTCTGCAACAAAAAGGCTATCTTGATGGTTGCTTTGAAGGACAAAATATTTGAGCAAAACAGGGATAAGGTATGAAAATAAGCTCAAAGTTTCTCAGTTTTGAACAAATAAGCTCTGTTAGAGGGGCGTTGAAGAGTTCGGGCCCCGCGCCGTTGTTGCGCCATTGGATTGTTGCATGGTGGCGGGCTTTTAAGGATGTGGTGATGTTTTTAAAAGAGTAGGGTTATGAATCCTATCAGACAAGGAGAGCTAACGGGTGGTGGCGTTGTTCGTGGCTCTTGTAAGATGCTTGAAGCGCGGAAAATTTGCCGCTTTGTAAAGTGCTGTTTTGATGGTCTTGATGAATGATATTGCTGAGATAAGAGAGAGAAAACAGTTTCTTATGTGTGACAAGCTTATTGCAAAACACAAGGAGGCTTACGTTAAGGGGAGGCTTTGTGCAAAATGCCATAAAATAGGGCATAAAATTAATGGATATTCAAGGTTCCTGAGGCGCCTTATCATTTCATGATCATTCATTGTCTGAACAAACTTAAAGAAAAAATGGAAAAATACTAAAAAAAGCTGGGAGCGTGAGAGAAGAAGAGTGCATTGCATTGTGAGAGTGCTTTTTCTATGGGGGCAAGAGACAAGTCTATTCCTTAAAGGTTGGAATGAAAAGGGTATGAATGGGGGAAGAATGATGTTGTGAAAGGTGGAGGAAAGGCAAAACTGAGTGCGACAGTGGATGGTTTTAAGTCGTGGAGGGAGATTTTTGAAAAGGGAAGGCACTGTTGGATTGTTGAATGGTGCGTTTTTTTGTTTTTTTTTCAGAGGGAGGCATGGAGGAGAAGGGAATTGGCAGGAAAGAAAGCCGTGAGGAGCGGCAAGAATTAGAGGCGTGGTTGGCCGAGCCGTTGGATAGCGGTGTTGGGTGGAAGTTTTTATTCTTTCAGTTCATTCGCGGGGGAATGGATGAAAAAATGTTTGTATATAGGGGGTTAAGATTTATTCGCTGGTCCCGTTAATTGAATGACATGGCCCATTTTGCGGTAGGGTTGGACAGTGCTTTTGCCATATAAATGGATCGAAGTGCGCTCTTGCGTGAGAAAATATTTTAAAGTGTTCAAATTGCTCCCAAGAAGATTGGTCATTTGGCAATCACTATGGCGATAGGGGCTGCCTAAGGGCAGACCACAAATCGCACGAATATGCTGCTCAAATTGTGAGGTGATGCAGGCTTTTTGCGTCCAGTGACCAGAATTATGCACACGCGGGGCTAATTCATTCACTAAAAGACGACCATCCGTTAAGACAAAAAATTCAATGCAAAGAACACCTACATAATGAAGAGCATTCATCACTGTGACGCTGATATCTTGCGCGGCTTTTTGCACTTCAAGGGGAATATGAGAGGGAACAAACGATTTATGGAGAATGCCGTTTTGATGTTGGTTTTCAGGACAATCATAAAAAATATGCGTCCCTTCTTTTGTCCGCGCTGAGAGAACCGAAATTTCCGATAAAAAAGGAACGATTTCTTCCAAAATACAAGGCTGTCCTTGAAAAGTTTTTAAGGCTTCTTGACAGGTTTGTTCATCGGGACGATCAAGCTTGAGCTGATTTTTTCCATCATAACCAAAACGACGTGTCTTTAAAAGAGCACGTTTACCTAAGGCATCAAGAGCAGAAATAAGAGAAGAAAAATCGTCAACAGCATGCCATGAGGCGGTGTTGATCCCTTGATCCCGTAAAAATTGTTTCTCAAAAAGTCGGTCTTGTGCGATCTCTAAGGCGTTGGAAGAAGGATAAACAGGCTTGTCCTTCTCTATATATTGAATCGTTTCAAGTGAAAGATTTTCAAATTCATAACTGACAACATCACACTGCGCAATCAATTCATCTAAGGCTGATGTATCATCATAGGAGGAAACAATATGCTTATTGGCTGTTTGAGCGGCTGGGCAATCAGATTCAGGGCAAAAAATAACCGTTCGAAATCCTAATTCTGCGGCCGCTATGGCGAGCATGCGTGCTAATTGTCCACCGCCGATTAAACCAATGATACTACCTGGAGGGAGCATGCTAGAAGAGGCCGGCGTGCTGGAGATAGTAGGCGTGCTGGAGGGTGCGGTGCTGGAGGGGGCGGCGTTGGAGGGCGTGGAGCTGGAGGGGGGCGGTGCTGGAGGGGGGGGTGGAGCTGGAGGGCGTGGTGTTGGAGGGGCGGCGTTGGAGGGCGTGTTGGAGGGTGCGGTGTTGGAGGGCGTGTTGGATAGGGTGGTGCTGGATGATGGGGCGGTGTTGGAGGGCGTGGTGCTGGAGGGGGGGCGGAGGTGCTGGAAGACGGTGTCATTTTAAACCTCCGTTACAGGCGTTAGGGCGACATTGGCGGTTTGTTGCTGACGCCAATCTTCTAAGCGTTGGGCAAGATCAGGATCATAAACCGCCATAACGGCGGCGGCTAAAAGGGCGGCATTAATTGCCCCTGATTTGCCAATGGCTAACGTGCCAACCGGTATGCCTGCTGGCATTTGCACGATTGAAAGTAAAGAGTCTTGACCAGAGAGAGATTGTGAGTGAACTGGAACGCCAAAAACAGGAAGTGGCGTAAGCGCTGCGAGCATTCCAGGAAGATGCGCTGCACCTCCAGCACCAGCAATTAAAACTTTAAAACCTGCCGATTTTGCTTCTTTGGCAAATTGATAAAGGCGTTCAGGGGTGCGGTGGGCTGAGACAATATGCGAACTATGAGAAACGCCAAGAGCCGTCAAAATATCGGCACTATGGCACATCGTTTGCCAATCCGATTGGCTCCCCATTAAAAAATCCGACATCACATGATTTCTTCATCATTCTTCGTCCTTTTCAAAGATTCAAGGCGATTCTTTATCATTCGTTTTGTAAGAGTTTTATAATCTCTTTGCAAAAGCCAATTGATGACAGAGAAACAGTTTTTTTTAAAATAAGATTGAAAGGTCAAAATTTAAAGGGCAAGTACAGAAGTTCAAAAATACCCTCTTGAAGCTCATAAAACACTGTCCTTTGAGCTTTTCGCTGTTCAATATGTTGGAGGATGTTGGAGGGGAAGTGGTTAAACAGCCAGAGTGTCTTTTACTTTAAGAATGCTTTTTTGTACTTTAAGAAAATGTACTTTGAAGCAGAAAAAAAAAAATACAGACTGCAAATATATTCTGGAAAAGTCTTTGAAGACTATAAGGTTTTTTAGAAAATGTCTCATTTTTTGTTGCTAAAAAACAAATACCGTTCCCATATACTGTAATGGTGCAATTTGAAACACTATTTTATGATAAAAAGAGATTTTTTATGGCAAAACTGCGTTCTAAATAAGGATATTTTTCCAAAAAAGTACAGAGGGGTATCTTGTCTTTCAAAGGCTTTTTTTTTATTTTGCTGTTGAGGTATGGGGAAAGGGGCTCTTTCAATAATTGTTGAGATCAAAGAATAAAATAATCAACGCTTTAATGCTTTTGTTCAAAGGTATTTTGAGGCGTTTAGCTCTTTCATCATTTCTTCATATAAATGTAACGATAAGCTATAAACATAACGACAATATAAAGTGAAGGATGAATTGTGAATAATAAATCCATGGTCTCTTTTTTTTTGCCCAATTTTTAATATGTTGAACCCTCATAATAAGAAAGAACAGTTAAACACCGGATATTAAGAAAGGAGATTTAAAAGTTATGTTTTTTCCATTTTTAATCGCTTTAGGCACTGCAATAACAACGGTGTATGGCAAAAAAAAATATAAGTTATGTTTTGTGGGCTATTTTGTTCGTTGTTATTCTTCTAACCTTTAATCATCACGCAACTTCTACTTTGAATTTATCTTTTTTTGAGAGAATAGCCATGGAAAATGTTGAACAAAAAAAATCCTCATTTCGTCATTTTTTATGAATACACTAGGACTGATTGGGTTGTCCATTGTCTTGGTGGTTGCTTTTTTTTTTATTATCAATTGGTAAAATTTGAGTTACCTTGTCCCCTCTGTTTGCTGCAACGCGTTGGATTGATGCTGGCAGGATGTGGGTTCTTGCTCAATATTCACCATAGAGTGAAAAAAATACCCATTATGGGATGGTTATTATCGGTTGTATGGTCACCAGTGCTGTTGCTGCTCGGCAGGTATTTTTTTTGCATATCACACCTGATGATCTGGGATATGGTTCAACGTTCTTTGGATTGCATTTTTTATACTTGGGCTTTCATTATTTCTGTCCTTTGTATCTTTGCTGTTGCATTCGTCATGATTTTAGGTGAATTGGCACACAAGTTTAAAGAGTTTTCTTCTTTTCCAATCTTAAGTAAAACAGCAAGTTTCTTATTTGTGTTTTTTAATCGCGGCAAATTTGATTTCGACCATATTGGAATGTGGTGGTGGACAATGCGCCGATGATCCTGTAAGGTACGAATTGTTATCAAATTGGTTCCCTTCATAGTCTTGAATTTTTTAAATTATTTCTCATCATAACTTTACGATTAAAGAGGCGGAAATGTTAAAAAATCCGCTTTTTTTTTTTTTTTTACTGGGGCGATGATTCATCAAGATTGTTGATCTCCTCAAAGGGATCTTTTATCGAAAAATTGGCTTTTATGCCTATGTGCGATTGATCTGTAAAAAAAAAAAGACTTGGTTTATCGTCTTTTTTTGGGGTTTGTAATTTTTTTTTTTTAAAAAAAAAACGTGTTATCGTTGAGCGGTGTTGGACGATTCGTTCGAGGGGACTTGTCTTGAGCCGTTGGATTGTCGAGCGGTGGGGGATAAGAAATCTCGTTTGTTAAGGGGCATTAACGATAAAATTTTTTTGTTCTTGATTTTTTTTTCGCTTTGTGCTAGATAATCCTTTGTATTCATTTTGGTGCTTCTGAAGTATTTTAGATACTTTTAGAGGGAGTAGTTTAAAATTTTGAAAATTATTCCAATAATTTTCTCTAGAGGTTTGTTTTATAAGAGACGAACCTTTTTTTTTTTATCTTTTTTTTCTTGATATCTCCTTTTTTTATGAAGCCTTTGTTTTAGAAAAGCATGAGCACTTTGATGATGATTCTCCTTACAAAAAAACATTGGCATAGAAAAACAATTTATCATTGTGATTATTGAAGGCAAAAATCAAAAAGGTCTTCTCATGTCTAACTTTCTGAGAGTGAAGCCATTCAATGGATCTTTATTCATTTTAAAAAAGCACTGCTTGTGGGGCAAGATTCTCTAAAAAATTGTAAAAATGCTTTTTATGACTCCTTTTAATCACCCAAATGGGCGTGTAAAATTTTGCGCTGGTCAATAAAATAATAAACTGGTTTATCTCTATCATTGAAATTAAAATGGGAGAATTTGACGTGAAAATGAGACCGAGATTTTAAAGGCGTTTTTTTAAAAAAAGGATTGTATCATCATTTTGTACAAATATTTCTGTAAATCTTTAAAAGCGTGAAAACAGAAATACGCAAAAAAGAGTGGAGGATTGATCTGTTGTGCAAGCTTTGGGGCCGTGGTTTGGGCTTGTGGTATGGCGTGAAATGGAGGGAGCGAATTGGGGCGGAAACGTTTGTGAATGGGGGTAAGCCGTGGTGAAAAGGGAGATGTGATTGGAGGAGAGCCTCGTGTGAGTGGAAGGGCAAATTGGGATGGTGAGGGGTGGTATGATTGGAGGAGGGAGAAGTTGGGAAAGAGAGAAAGAGGTAAGTGTGTGTAGGGGAATGAGAGGATAGAATGGAGGAGAGGGAAAGTGCGTATGGATAGGTTAGGATGGTCCTGTATAAGAGGCGGCGGTGCGAAGGGATGCATGAAAAAGCGCGGAGGATAGGGGATTGTTTGGTCTTGTCTGTTCCATGTTTTTGAGGGGACGATTTGGGATAGCGCGCGGGGTTAAGAGGCTGGATTGTCGTTTGTTTTCTCAATGGTGTGGGGTGGAGGTTTTGTCTTGTGGGGGCAAGCCAATCGGTCTTTTTATTGGCAGTTTAGTCTACAGATTTCTTTAAAAATGGTAAAATGTAAAAACGTGTATCTGTAAAAAGATAAGGGTCGTTTAAGCCGTGGAGGATTGATCTGTTGTGCAAGCTTTGGGGCCGTGGTTTGGGCTTGTGGCATGGCGTGAAATGGAGGGAGCGAATTGGGGCGGAAGCGTTTGTGAATGGGGGTAAGCCGTGGTGAAAAGGGAGATGTGACTGGAGGAGAGCCTCGTGTGAGTGGAAGGGCAAATTGGGATGGTGAGGGGTGGTATGATTGGAGGAGGGAGAAGTTGGGAAAGAGAGAAAGAGGTAAGTGTGTGTAGGGGAATGAGAGGATAGAATGGAGGAGAGGGAAAGTGCGTATGGATAGGTTAGGATGGTCCTGTACAAAAAAGTGGTGGTGTGAAGGGATGCATGAAAAAGCGCAGAGGATAGGGATTGTTTGGTCTTGTCTGTTCCATATTTTTGAAGAGGTGATTTGGGATAGCGCGCGGGGTTAAGAGGCTGGATTGTCGTTTGTTTTCTCAATGGTGTGGGGTGGAGGTTTTGTCTTGTGGGGGCAAGCCAATCGGTCTTTTTATTGGCAGTTTAGTCTACAGATTTCTTTAAAAATGGTAAAATGTAAAAACGTGTATCTGTAAAAAGATAAGGGTCGTTTAAGCCGTGGAGGATTGATCTGTTGTGCAAGCTTTGGGGCCGTGGTTTGGGCTTGTGGTATGGCGTGAAATGGAGGGAGCGAATTGGGGCGGAAGCGTTTGTGAATGGGGGTAAGCCGTGGTGAAAAGGGAGATGTGACTGGAGGAGAGCCTCGTGTGAGTGGAAGGGCAAATTGGGATGGTGAGGGGTGGTATTTCTTGTCATGCTTAAACTAAGATTATCCTAAAAATTGAAAAAAATTGGATGGTAAAATTTGAGGGAATGAAATGGGAATGCTCAAAATGAAGGGTGCGGTTTTTTGAGAATAGAAAAGAGAAAACTCGAAAAACCTTTCCCTTTTTGTGGAATTTTTATTCACAAATTTGAGAAAATAGGGTATGAACGCTGGAAAATAACGCTAGCTTAATAAAATATGCGCATTATATAAGGAAATGATTGTTTATGTCAAAAGAAGAAGTTTTAGAATTTTCGGGTATCGTTACCGAACTCTTGCCGAATGCGATGTTTCGTGTAAAACTCGAAAATGATCATGAAATTATTGCTCATACTGCTGGAAGAATGCGAAAAAATCGCATTCGCGTGTTAGCCGGTGATAAAATCATGGTCGAAATGACCCCTTATGATTTAACAAAAGGACGCATTACATACCGTTATAAGTAATCTCATAGATGCCCCCGCGCTTTTTTGTAAAAGTCACAATATTCTTTCTGTTATTTTTAACAGTCCTTGAAGGGGCTTTCTCTGCATGAAAAAAGAGCAATGTTTAAAGTGACCTTGAAAAAGTGTAAAATCAGTGCGGAAAGTATACAATAAGGGTAGTGCACAATAAAGAATAAGGAGACCCATGGCGCTTAAAATAGGGGAAGAAATAAGCCGATTGTAAAAGGGGTGGAAATGAAAATTATAAAAGAGTGGGGGAAAAAGCGTTGGGCAGAAACTCTTGGGGGAAAAATGGATTTGGGAGAAGAAATTCATTTGGTGCTTGCCTCTGCTTCGCCACGGCGTTTAATGCTCTTAGCGCAAATGGGCATTGAGCCCCAACAGGTTTATGCAAGCGATATTGATGAAACGCCAAAATTAAAAGAACATCCCGCAAACCTTGCCAAACGTTTGGCAAAAGAAAAAGCACTCAAAGCGCAAGAGAGCTTGCGCTGGTACGCTCAAAAATCCCAAGAAAATCAAAACCTCCAAGAAAAATTATCTGGGCAGAAAATGATTATCTTGGCGGCTGATACGGTGGTGGCGGTGGGGCGCACCGTTCTTCCTAAACCAGAAAGCGAGGATGAGGCTTATGAATGTTTACGCTTCCTTTCTGGAAGGGCGCACAAGGTCTATGGCGCCATTTGTGCCTTGAATGAACAGGGAAAAATAACCGTAAAATTGGTTGAAACGCGTGTCCGTTTTAGACGTTTAACCTCTTTTATGATGAAGGCTTACCTTGATTCTGGAGAATGGCAAGGGAAAGCAGGTGGCTACGCTATCCAAGGAAAAGCTGGCGCTTTTGTGGTCTATATCGCAGGCTCTTATTCGAATGTCGTGGGATTGCCTTTGGCGGAAACCGCCGATCTCTTGACTGCTTATCACTATCCACTTTACGCTCAGTGGACTGAAGAGATGCCGTAGAAAAATTTGAAGGTAAGAGCTATGCAGGGTGAAAGGCAGCAAAAAGAGTGCCAAAAAGTGCAAAGCAAAAATGAAAAAAAAGAAACAGAAGAAAATTTAATGAAAGAGGAAAGAACACAAACGTTTCAAAGTCAAAGGAAGCTGCATAGTCAAAAAGGATGCTCTGAGCAACAAGATCCCCCTTTGCTAAAAGACACTCGTCCGCCGCATCCTTGTCCTATTTGTGGTCAAATGTCGCAAAAATCTGCTTATCCTTTTTGCTCACCCCGATGCCGCGCCATTGACCTTAATCGTTGGCTTTCGGGGGCTTATATCCTTCCTCCACCTTCGCAGGTTAGTGATGAAGAAGAATAAAGGGCGGATTTCTATGGTGGAGGTTATGTGAGCTTTGCGTATTGGGGTAAGGGTTGGGGGGAGGATTTGTTCTTTGGGGGAATTTGCCTTTTGAAGGGGAATAGGGGAGTGGTTTCGAAGTTTCATTGGGTTGCTTTTTAGTAAAGATGGTAAAGCGTAAAAACGTTAAATCGTAAGAAAAGAAGGAAAGTTCCAAGACGTGGAGGGTTTTATGCTTTGTGGAGGCTTGGGGGTGGGGTTTGGTTTTTTGCCATAGTGTGGAATGGGGAGAGAGGATTGGGGAGTGAAGAGTTTGTCAATGGAGGGACAAGCTGCAGGGTGGAGAGGTATGTTGAGGGCGCTGATGGGAAAGGTGGAGAGCGTGAAGGCATGCGGAATAGGGGGTAAGTGTGTGAAGGCGAATGTGTAAGGGAGAGAAGAGTGTGGGATAAGAGGCTGGATTGTCGTTTGTTTCCTCAATGGTGTGGTGTGGAGGTTTTGTCTTGTGGGGGCAAGCCAATCGGTCTTTTTATTGGCAGTTTAGTCTACAGATTTCTTTAAAAATGGTAAAATGTAAAAACGTGTATCTGTAAAAAGATAAGGGTCGTTTAAGCCGTGGAGGATTGATCTGTTGTGCAAGCTTTGGGGCCGTGGTTTGGGCTTGTGGCATGGCGTGAAATGGAGGGAGCGAATTGGGGCGGAAGCGTTTGTGAATGGGGGTAAGCCGTGGTGAAAAGGGAGATGTGACTGGAGGAGAGCCTCGTGTGAGTGGAAGGGCAAATTGGGATGGTGAGGGGTGGTATGATTGGAGGAGGGAGAAGTTGGGAAAGAGAGAAAGAGGTAAGTGTGTGTAGGGGAATGAGAGGATAGAATGGAGGAGAGGAAAAGTGCGTATGGATAGGTTAGGATGGTCCTGTATAAGAGGCGGCGGTGCGAAGGGATGCATGAAAAAGCGCGGAGGATAGGGGATTGTTTGGTCTTGTCTGTTCCATGTTTTTGAGGGGACGATTTGGGATAGCGCGCGGGGTTAAGAGGCTGGATTGTCGTTTGTTTTCTCAATGGTGTGGGGTGGAGGTTTTGTCTTGTGGGGGCAAGCCAATCGGTCTTTTTATTGGCAGTTTAGTCTACAGATTTCTTTAAAAATGGTAAAATGTAAAAACGTGTATCTGTAAAAAGATAAGGGTCGTTTAAGCCGTGGAGGATTGATCTGTTGTGCAAGCTTTGGGGCCGTGGTTTGGGCTTGTGGCATGGCGTGAAATGGAGGGAGCGAATTGGGGCGGAAGCGTTTGTGAATGGGGGTAAGCCGTGGTGAAAAGGGAGATGTGACTGGAGGAGAGCCTCGTGTGAGTGGAAGGGCAAATTGGGATGGTGAGGGGTGGTATGATTGGAGGAGGGAGAAGTTGGGAAAGAGAGAAAGAGGTAAGTGTGTGTAGGGGAATGAGAGGATAGAATGGAGGAGAGGGAAAGTGCGTATGGATAGGTTAGGATGGTCCTGTACAAAAAAGTGGTGGTGTGAAGGGATGCATGAAAAAGCGCAGAGGATAGGGATTGTTTGGTCTTGTCTGTTCCATATTTTTGAAGAGGTGATTTGGGATAGCGCGCGGGGTTAAGAGGCTGGATTGTCGTTTGTTTTCTCAATGGTGTGGTGTGGAGGTTTTGTCTTGTGGGGTGGGGGGAGAAGAAGCGGGGTTATTGGGTGTTTTTTGGAGCAATGATGGTTGGGAACTTTTTTGAAAGTACATAGAAATTAAGAATATTTTAGAGTGGCATTATCTGTCCTGTCTTATGAAATATTCTCTTTGAGAGGTGCATAAATTTTACTGAAAAGCATAGTATGAGCGAAGAATGTTTCTGTGCACTTTGGTCTAGTCAGAGATTAGACACCAAATCGCTTGCTGTTTTTTGCGGGTAAGCTCTCTAAAGTTTTTTAAAAGGGAAAATTCTTGTGCGCTATAGATGTATTGATCAGGGTGTGCGTGATGGTCTTTTGAGACAATATCCTTTGTTAAAAGATCCGCATAAAAAAAGCTTATTGGAACTTGTAGTTGTGTAGCGATTTCTAGTAAACAGCTTGCGCTTACACGGTTTAAACCTTTTTCATATTTTTGAATTTGTTGGAAACTCACCCCTAAAGAATTCCCTAATGCCTTTTGAGTAAGCTCCATGGCCATGCGTCTTTGACGAATTCTTTTGCCAATCGCAATATCAATAAAATGTGGGTTTTTGGTTTGAAATTGTGAATTTTTGGTTTGCACTTTATTTCCCCTCCGGTTGCGAGCGCCCTCGCATGGGTATTCCGGGAGGTTGGATTCACTGAACTTAAACAGTCTCTTGTTTTTAGTGCTTATCGCACTTGGACATAACAAAAGCCCCCGGAATTTCCGGGATAGCCATAATTGTTTATGCGTTAAGTTTTAAGGAATCCAACTCCTTATTGACCGTTGCGTGGACGATCAAAACACGTGTTCATCAATAAAGGAATTTCAGGAGATTGGCAAGAAAAATGAAATTATTTGGAAAATGAAATTTTTTTTGTATCGCAAGAATTATCCTCTTATTTTGTGAAACACTACTTTTTGAGGCTGATATTGGGTTTATAGATTTTACGCATTGGGGTATTTTTTTGTAAGAGAGAGTGTTGAATGTTTTAGGGGTGGGGTTGTTTGTCGCGTCTTTTAAAGTATGGTGAGGGGGCATCAATTTTAACAAAAGGGCTCTATGCGCGAAGAATGTTGCTGTGCGTTTTGGTCTAGTCAGAGATTAGACACCAAATCGCTTGCTGTTTTTTGCGGGTAAGCTCTCTAAAGTTTTTTAAAAGGGAAAATTCTTGTGCGCTATAGATGTATTGATCAGGGTGTGAGAGATTTTCTTTTGAGACAATATCTGCTGTCACAATATCTGCATAAAAAAAGCTTATTGGAACTTGTAGTTGTGTAGCGATTTCTAGTAAACAGCTTGCGCTTACACGGTTTAAACCTTTTTCATATTTCTGGATTTGTTGGAAACTCACCCCTAAAGAATTCCCTAATGCCTTTTGAGTAAGCTCCATGGCCATGCGTCTTTGACGAATTCTTTTGCCAATTGAAACATCAATAAAATGTGGGTTTTTGGTTTGAAATTGTGAATTTTTAGTTTGCACTTTGCTTCCCCTCCGGTTGCGAGCGCCCTCGCATTGGTATTCCGGGAGTAACAAGTACTGAATCCGAGTCAGTTTTTTTGCTTTTAGTGCAGACAAGCACCTGGACATAGCAAAAACTCCCGGAATTCCGGGATATCCACAACAGTGGGTTCAACTATACGCTCGGATTTAGGGCTTGTTTTCCCTCTTGATCGGTGCGTAGACGATCAAAATATCTTTTAAGTAATAAAGGAATTTCAGAAGATTGGCAAGAAAAATGAAGATACTGGAAAGGTGAAAATATTTTTGGAGCTCAAGAATTATCTCATTATCCTCTTATGTTGTATTATGCTGTAAAAAACACTCTTTAAGATTCGATATTGGGTATATAAATTTACAATTTAGGTGTTTTTGTGCGCGTGTCATGTTGAATATTTAAGGGACGGCTTGTTTGGTAAGCTTTTTGAAATACGGTCCTTTGTCCTTTGAGGGGGCTTGATCTGAATCTTATATTTTAGGGGGAGATGCGCGAAGAATGTTTCTGTGCACTTTGGTCTAGTCAGAGATTAGACACCAAATCGCTTGCTGTTTTTTGCGGGTAAGCTCTCTAAAGTTTTTTAAAAGGGAAAATTCTTGTGCGCTATAGATGTATTGATCAGGGTGTGCGTGATGGTCTTTTGAGACAATATCCTTTGTTAAAAGATCCGCATAAAAAAAGCTTATTGGAACTTGTAGTTGTGTAGCGATTTCTAGTAAACAGCTTGCGCTTACACGGTTTAAACCTTTTTCATATTTTTGAATTTGTTGGAAACTCACCCCTAAAGAATTCCCTAATGCCTTTTGAGTAAGCTCCATGGCCATGCGTCTTTGACGAATTCTTTTGCCAATCGCAATATCAATAAAATGTGGGTTTTTGGTTTGAAATTGTGAATTTTTGGTTTGCACTTTATTTCCCCTCCGGTTGCGAGCGCCCTCGCATGGGTATTCCGGGAGTCTAAAAGTACTGAATCCGAGTCAGTTTTTTTGCTTTTAGTGCAGACAAGCACCTGGACATAGCAAAAACTCCCGGAATTCCGGGATATCCACAACAGTGGGTTCAATGGTACGCTCGGATTTAGGGCTTTTAGTTCCCTCTTGATCGGTGCGTAGACGATCAAAATATCTTTTAAGTAATAAGGCAATTTCAGAAGATTGGCAAGAAAAATGAAGATACTGGAAAGGTGAAAATATTTTTTGGAACTCAAGAATTATCTCTTTTTTTGTGAAAAAATGTTCTTTGAGATCGATATTAGGGTATGGAATACTTAGCGAGGATATTTTGACAACGAATTGGGCGTTCCTTTGCTGTTTTAAGAAAAAGGTGGAGGATGCGTAAAACCTACGGCCTCATCATTTTTTTTCAATGGTGCGTGTTTTTCTGCTTTAAAAGCTTTTCCTATTGATCGCATTTGTGTTAGTGGATAGATGAAACATGATCATCTTCAATTCTACACATTCTCCTATGCCATAAAGCACCGTTGTTTAATGCAGGAAGGAGTTCAAGGTCTCCTATTTTTCGGGTGTAATCAGATATTGCCGGTATGAAAACGAATATATCTTACAATTCCTCATGTTCAGGATCTGCCCTATAGTGCTTTGGTAATTTTAAAAAGTAATTGAATTTTTCATTATTTTTTATATATATACTGAATAACGATATTTATATTAAGAGGATTTTTCTATGCCTTCACTAACTGTTACAGCAAAAGGACAAGTGACGCTGAAGCGGGATTTACTCCAGCACCTTGGTGTTAAACCAGGAGAGCGCATCAACTTTGATAAGTTACCAGGTGGTGAACTTCGTATAAAAGCAGCACAGCCTACAAGCACAATTGATAGCTTTATTGGACGATTTGCCGGAAAAGTTAAAAAAACACTGACTGTCGAAGAAATGAACGAAATTGCTGCCTCTGGTTGGGCGGGGAAAAAGTGAGGATTTCTGTAGATACAAATGTTTTAGCCCGCGCTGTTTTACAAGATGATAAAAAGCAAGGTGAAATAGCAAGTAAGATCTTAAGAGAAGCTTCTCTCATCGCTATTTCTTTGCCTTGTCTTTGTGAACTTATTTGGATACTCCGCCGCGGGGCAAAATTATCAAAAGAAGAGATTGCTTTGATGGTTCGTAATCTTCTTGCAACGCGTAATGTTGTCATGAATCGACCAGCTGTTGAAGCAGGGCTTGCTATGCTTGAGGCTGGTGGAGATTTTGCTGATGGAATTATATCTTATGAGGGACATTGGCTAGGCGGTGAAACCTTTGTTTCATTTGATAAATTAGCAATAGACCTGCTAACGCAAAATGGGCTCTCAGCAAGACTCCTTTCTTAACCTTTTCAGTTAAGATCGTGATGGTGTCATTGTTATAGGAATAATGGGGCTTACTTTTTAAGCTTAGCGCATTTTTCTCTTCTATGATAAATTTATCCTATCATGCCCTAAAACACTGCTCTTTGTGGGGGATGGGAATTTTAAGCTGGGGGAGGGAGATGCGCGAAGAATGTTTCTGTGCACTTTGGTCTAATCAGAGATTAGACACCAAATCGCTTGCTGTTTTTTGCGGGTAAGCTCTCTAAAGTTTTTTAAAAGGGAAAATTCTTGTGCGCTATAGATGTATTGATCAGGGTGTGCGTGATGGTCTTTTGAGACAATATCCTTTGTTAAAAGATCCGCATAAAAAAAGCTTATTGGAACTTGTAGTTGTGTAGCGATTTCTAGTAAACAGCTTGCGCTTACACGGTTTAAACCTTTTTCATATTTTTGAATTTGTTGGAAACTCACCCCTAAAGAATTCCCTAATGCCTTTTGAGTAAGCCCCATGGCCATGCGTCTTTGACGAATTCTTTTGCCGATTGAAACATCAATAAAATGTGGGTTTTTGGTTTGAAACTGTGAATTTTTAGCTTGCACTTTGCTTCCCCTCCGGTTGCGAGCGCCCTCGCATTGGTATTCCGGGAGTAACAAGTACTGAACCCTAGTCAGCATTTTGCTTTTAGTGCGGTCGAGCACCTGGACATAGCAAAATCTCCCGGAATCCCGGGATACCCGCAAAGCGGGATAAATTTATGTATTAAGCTTTCGGGCTTTTAGATCCCTATTTGACCGTTGCGTGGACGATCAAAAACACGTGCTCATTAATAAAGGAATCTTAGAAGGTTGGCAAGAAAAATGAAAAAATTACTATAAAACTGCAAGGGAGTGTATCATTCCACAACTATCTCTTGCTAAAGAGGTAGGGAAGATATAATAGATGCCTACTGACTACAGTAGACACTAAAAGAGCGGGGAATTTTCATCGGAAATGTCTTAAACCATTCAAATAGTTACAGCGGAATCTATCCACTCTGGTATGGTAATCTAAGGTCCATTGTATTTATGGCACCATGATATCTTGGCATCATTGGTTGTGAAAAATTGGTAGTATGGCAGAATTTTTAAATTGTGCTTAAACCTCCTCAAACTGAAAGACAAATGGGGTGGGAAATCTATGAGCAACATCATGATAACCGCATTGCTGCTTTGCACTGCAATGGTCACTGCTGGTTTTGTTATTATTGACGATTATAAATTGCCGGGTTGCAGGACAGTCATTGATGCCTTTAGGGCGCAAGAAAGAAGCAAAAATCCTATCAGCTTTGCTGATGAAAAAGCAGGAGTCGTATTTTGGTGCAAGTAAATGCGGCAACAAAAAATCGCTTGCGGGTGATTTTGCTGGGAGATGGCATCGTGTCATTTGGGGGATGGATTGATTACATTGTAATTTTGACCGTATCCGTGTTCTATTGGAAAGCAGATCAATATGATGTCGCTTTTATTGGGGCTGCAACATTATTCCCTGGAATTATTCTGTCTAAGCCAATTGGAATGCTTGTTAGTAGCAAGTATATGATACATTGGTTGCGGGCGTCACTGCTGTTGCGCGCGCTGTGTACTGTCGCTTTATTGATGGCGACTACTCTGCAAGGATTTATTGTATTGGCAGTCATTCGAGCGATATTCAATAGTGTCGCTATGCCTGCAATTTCCGTTCTTAGTGCAAATTCTGTCCCTGAATGCGAACGGAGCCGTTACTATTCTGTTTTGAACATGATCAATAGCGCGGCAAAAATGATCGGACCTGCTTTGGGCAGTACGCTCTCTGCACTTTGGTCAGACACCTATACTTTATTGTTTTCTGGATTTTTGACATTGCTAGGTTTTATGGTGTTTTGTAGTATTGGTTCGCAGCCTGTCTCAATGTCAATGATAAAAAAAGCAAATAGTAAGACATCACAACAGAGCCTTTATGGGATAAATTGGTATGCCTATGTGGGGGTGATGTTCATTTATTTTGCCATGGTTTTTATGGTGAATAATCAGTTGCCGGTCATTCTTAAGGCAATGAAGATGAATAAACAGGCACTTGGGATGCTGGTATCTGCTTCGGCGATTGGTAATTTTCTATATGGGTTTTGGAGTGTGAAAAAATCAAAACATAGACCCCTTACAGGCAAAATATCGGAGTTGTTAATGCCAGCGATGTTAACAATGGTGTGTTTTGTCATGATCTCCGTGTGCTTTTTTTACTTAGACTTACTCCATATTGAAACTTTGTTGCTCTGTTTTTTCCTCATTGGAATGGTCAGTGCTTACTTTTCCATATCTTCTAACGTTTATCTGGTAACCAATTTTAATGAACAAATTGGGGTCGCTTCTGGATGGGTGCAGTCTATACAAAATTTAGCGATGTTGGTGGCGCCGTTTATTGGAGCCTTTGTTTTAGATCACACTTCTTCGGGGAAGTTATTCCTTCTTTCTGGAATGATGGGATTATTCTGTTTATTGGGGATCAGAATATTGGTAAACAGTTCTTTATCAATTGTTTCTTCTAAATGATTTACTCATCAATGAAACAAGTATCTTATCATGCCCTAAAACACCGTTCTGTGAGGTTGGTATTGGAGAATAGATTTACAATTTAGGTGTTTTTGTGCGCATGTCATGTTGAATATTTAAGGGACGGCTTGTTTGGTAAGTTTTTTGAAATACGGTCCTTTGTCCTTTGAGGGGGCTTGATCTGAATCTTATATTTTAGGGGGAGATGCGCGAAGAATGTTTCTGTGCACTTTGGTCTAGTCAGAGATTAGACACCAAATCGCTTGCTGTTTTTTGCGGGTAAGCTCTCTAAAGTTTTTTAAAAGGGAAAATTCTTGTGCGCTATAGATGTATTGATCAGGGTGTGCGTGATGGTCTTTTGAGACAATATCCTTTGTTAAAAGATCCGCATAAAAAAAGCTTATTGGAACTTGTAGTTGTGTAGCGATTTCTAGTAAACAGCTTGCGCTTACACGGTTTAAACCTTTTTCATATTTTTGAATTTGTTGGAAACTCACCCCTAAAGAATTCCCTAATGCCTTTTGAGTAAGCCCCATGGCCATGCGTCTTTGACGAATTCTTTTGCCAATCGCAATATCAATAAAATGTGGGTTTTTGGTTTGAAACTGTGAATTTTTGGTTTGCACTTTGTTTCCCCTCCGGTTGCGAGCGCCCTCGCATGGGTATTCCGGGAGTCTAAAAGTACTGAACCCTAGTCAGCTTTTTGCTTTTAGTGCGGTCAAGCACCTGGACATAGCAAAATCTCCCGGAATCCCGGGACACCCACAAGAGTGGGTTCAACTATACGCTAGGGTTTAGGGCTTTTAGTTCCCTCTTGATCGGTGCGTAGACGATCAAAATATCTTTTAAGTAATAAAGGAATTTCAGAAGATTGGCAAGAAAAATGAAGATATTGGGAAGGTGAAAATATTTTTTGGAACTCAAGAATTATCCTCTTTTTTTGTGAAAAAATGTTCTTTGAGATCGATATTAGGGTATGGAATACTTAGCGGAGATATTTTGACAACGAATTGGGCGTTCCTTTGAAGTTCATATCATCAATTGTATGAAAGGGCGGGGGACTTTAACTGTAAAAAAGTTTAATATCGGGTGGGTGATATGAAGTTATTTTTTAAAAAGAGTCCCTTCGCTCTTTTTTCTTCTCTGTTTATTTCTAAAGTTGGTGATTATGCTTATGAAGTCGTTTTCGTTTTACTTGTCTTAGAAGTCACAGATAATGCCTTTTTGATCGGTCTTGTGTATTTTTTTCGATTTATCCCTTTTCTCTTTTTTGGACCTATAGGCGGTTGGTTCGCAGATAATTTTTCTTTGAAGAAAAATATGATCTGCAGTGAAGTGGTGAGATTATTTGCCTCATTATTCGTTTGGATAACCACGATAACAGGGACGGCTCATATTATTGTGCTTATTTTGGCAGCAATAGGTACAACAATTGGAAGAAGTATTTTTCAACCAAGCTTTCAAGCTGCTATCCTGAAAATGTTTGCAAGAAAGGATCTGACTAAAGCAAATAGTCTTGCACAAATTATCAATGAAATTGCCGCCGTCATTGGTCCTTTAGTTTGTTCCCTCCTGCTGTTTTTAGCCAATAAATCCACCGTCCTCATTTTTGATTTTTTTACCTACTTTATCTCTATTATCCTGTTATTGAATCTCATGAGTTTAAATGCAAGTGAGACTCAATCATTCAATTTTATAAAAATTTATCGCGAAACCACTTCTTATCTTAAAGCTATTTATACTGAAAATAATAACTTATTGATTACGCTTATTGGATCGTCGGTTGCTATTCTCTTTACGGGGGCAATTTTAAGATTTTTAATTCCAGCTTTTGTTCTGTCTGTGGGGGGAGAAGAAAGCTTTGTGAGTTCACTTTTTTCTCTCATGGCTGTGGGAACGATTATCGGTGGTGTATTCTATCATAAAATTATATCCAAGGTTACATCATTAAAGCTTATGGTCTTTTGGCTTCTTTATGGGAGCGTTTTATTTGTTATGCCTTTAGTGGTAGTCCTTTCTTTCAAACTCCTTCTCGTGTTCGCTTTTGTTTTAGGATTTACGGGTGCATTTGTGGATATTAGTTTAGTCTCAGCGCTTCAATTATATTCTCGTCGTGAAGATTTTGGTAAGAGTTTTGGAACCTTTTCAACTCTAGCAAACTCTGCTGAAGCTGCGTCTGGCCTTATTGCTGGGCTTTTTGCTCTCGTCGGATTAATGAGCTCTTTTTTAACGATGTCTGCCTTTATCATTCTTACTGGAATGACTGGTGTTATAAAAATTAAAAAAAGTAAAACGTTAACACCCTCTGATACGACAGGAGAGGACGATCATTGAGCGATTTGAGATCTCCATGTCGTTTCTTTTTTAAAAAAAAGACAGTGCGCTCATGATCCTACCATAGTGTAAAACACTAATCTTTGAAGTGTGGTGATATCAGTTCTATCGCTTTATACATTTAAGATTCTTTTTTGTCTGCGTGGATTGTGGAGCTTGCTTGTTGCACCTTTTGTCGCACCGCCCCCCCCAAGGGCGGTGATCTCAAGATAGGAGCGTTGCTAAATTGTTTGTGTTGTTTACAAAGTGGCTGTGTATTGAGAAACGCAGGAGTGTGCCGCTTTGGTTGGCTGCTTTTGAGTAAAAATGGGGAAAGCGTAAAGGCGTGTATCTGTAAAAAAGAAAGGGGCGTTTAAGCTGTGGAGGTTTTAGGGTGTGGTTTGGTTTTTTTGCCATAGTGTGGAATGGGGAGAGAGGCTTGGGGAGTGAAGATCTTATGAATGGAGGGTAAGTTGGGATGGAGAAGGGCGCGCACGTATTGGGGTGTTGATGGAGGGAAGGTGAGAACAATTGAATATTCGGGGTGTGTTGAGGGAAGAGGGGCACGTATGGCGGGGTAAAGTCAATTTTTGAGAGGCGGCGGCTTTCATGTTCTTCTTAAAGGTGCTCTTCTGAGTGTCTTGGGCGATGGGCAATTTGTCGCAAGGGATGAGAGCCACTTTTGGGAGAGCTTTTTTGCAAAATCTTGGTGCTCTATCTTCTGGTTCTATGAGGTTTTTCGCATGCGTTTCTTGTTCTTGTTTTTTCTTTCATGTTTTGCTCTTGCACTCGTTTGGATCACAACCCATATTCATTTTAACACGACAGTTCTTCATGCTTCAACGTTTCTGGTGTTCGTGTGGTGGGGCGGTCTTTATGACATGCTGGGGAGAGCTTTTGGTAGGTGTTTTGAGAGAGAAAAAGGGCCGTGGCGATGACTAAGAAGTCAGGCTTAAAGGGTTGCCTCAAGAAAGGAAAAAAATGCACTTGGAAAAATATAGCGAACGCGTGCAGGGGTTTTTACAATCAGCACAAAATAATGCTCTGGCTTCTGATCATCAGCAGTTTATGCCGGAACATTTCTTGAAAGTCTTGTTAGATGATCCGCAAGGATTGGCTGCATCGCTGATCCAAAAAGCAGGGGGAGATCTGAAGCTTATTCAAAAGGCGCTTAAAGAAGCGCTCGAAGCTTTGCCAAAAGTGCAAGGGGGAAATGGACAGCTCTATCTCTCGCAGCCGGTGGCAAAAGTCTTCGCAGCCGCGGAGGAGATCGCACAAAAAGCCGGTGATCAATTTGTGACCGTGGAGCGCATGTTGCAAGCGCTGTTGATGGAAAAGTCCGCAAAAACAGCTGATATTCTCACAAAGGCTGGGTTAACCCCGCAAGCCCTTAATCAGGCAATTAATGATCTGCGCAAAGGAAAAACAGCGACAAGCCCCCATGCTGAGGGCCAATATGATGCCTTGCAAAAATATGCTCGTGATCTCACAAAAGATGCACGCGAGGGAAAACTCGACCCTGTCATCGGGCGAGAAGAAGAAATTCGTCGCACCATTCAGGTACTCTCACGGCGGACGAAAAATAATCCTGTGCTGATCGGTGAACCCGGTGTGGGAAAAACCGCTATTGTCGAAGGGTTGGCACTGCGTATTATCAATGGCGATGTTCCAGAAACTTTGCGCGATAAACAACTCTATGCGCTCGATATGGGCGCGCTTATTGCGGGCGCAAAATATCGCGGGGAATTTGAAGAACGCCTTAAAGCTGTTCTAGCGGAAGTGCAAGCCGAAAATGGGCAGATTATTCTCTTTATTGATGAATTGCATAACCTCGTGGGGGCTGGAAAATCTGATGGTCCGATGGATGCTTCCAACTTGTTAAAGCCGGCTCTTGCCCGTGGAGAACTCCATTGTGTGGGCGCAACAACCCTCGATGAATATCGAAAATATGTCGAAAAAGATGCTGCTCTTGCTAGACGTTTCCAACCGGTCTTCGTACCTGAGCCCTCTTTAGAAGATACCATTTCTATTTTGCGCGGTATTAAAGAAAAATATGAACAGCACCACAAAGTGCGCTTGGCAGACAGTGCTTTAATTGCCGCTGCACGACTTTCTTCTCGTTATATTACCGATCGGTTCTTGCCCGATAAAGCGATTGATCTGATCGATGAAGCCGCTGCACGCTTGCGTATGCAGGTTGATTCAAAGCCTGAAGAATTAGATGCTCTCGATCGGCGCATTTTACAGTTGAAAATCGAACGGGAAGCCTTGAAGACAGATGTTGAACCTACAGCTAAAGAGCGTTTGAAAAATGTGCAGGAAGAACTCAAAATATTGGAACAACAATCTGCGGAAATGACAACGGCTTGGCAGGCTGAAAAACAAAAATTAGGGCATGCGGCTGATTTGAAAAAACAACTCGAAGAAGCGCGCAATGCTTTGGCTATTGCACAGCGGGATGGACAATTCCAACGCGCTGGGGAATTGGCTTATAGTGTTATTCCAGAACTCGAAAAACAATTAACTTTAGCCGAAAATGATGACCAGCAAAATCATCTCGTTGAAGAAACGGTGACCGCTGAACATATTGCCCGGATTGTTTCACGCTGGACCGGTATTCCTGTTGATCGGATGTTGGAAGCAGAACGCGAAGCGCTCTTGCGCATGGAAGATGAAATTGCTACCCGTGTTGTGGGACAGAGTGAAGCGGTTCAAGCTGTTGCGCGGGCTGTACGGCGGGCGCGGGCAGGGCTGCAAGATCCCAATCGTCCTCTGGGTTCTTTCATGTTTTTGGGACCTACCGGTGTGGGAAAAACAGAACTCACCAAAGCTTTGGCAGCGTTTCTTTTTCAAGATCCCAATGCCATGTTGCGTATTGATATGTCGGAATATATGGAAAAGCATGCAGGAGCACGCTTGATCGGAGCACCTCCAGGATACGTCGGATATGAAGAAGGGGGCGTGCTGACAGAGGCTGTACGAAGAAGACCTTATCAAGTTATTCTCTTTGATGAAATTGAAAAGGCGCATCCGGATATCTTTAATCTGCTGCTGCAAGTGTTGGATGAAGGGCGCTTGACCGATAGTCAAGGAAGAACAGTCGATTTTCGTAATACTTTGTTGATTATGACTTCCAATCTTGGTGCTGAATTTTTAACCGCTTTGCCGGAAGGACAAACGGTTGATCAAGCAAAAGACGATGTGATGAATGTTGTAAAAGCTGCTTTCCGTCCGGAGTTTTTAAATCGTATTGATGAGATTATTCTTTTTCAGCGGTTGCAACGCAAAGATATGGAGGCGATTGTTGATATTCAGATACAACATTTGCAAAATTTGCTCAATGAACGCAACATAACCTTGCAGATCAAACCAGAAGTACGACAATTCCTTGCCGATAAAGGCTATGATCCCCTTTATGGGGCACGCCCCCTTAAACGGATTATCCAAAAGGAAATTCAAGATCCTCTCGCAGAAAAAATCTTGTTTGGAGAAATACAAGACGAAACAGCGGTGACAGTGACAAAACAAGGTGATCGATTAGCGTTTTTACCGGAAACATAAGTCGGGGGAAATTCCACGGGATAGAAGGGGCGATAATCCTCTTATACCATAACACCGTTGGTGTTAGGGGTTCTTACGGTCTGCTGCTCTGCTTGAGTGGACAATGGTGAAAATCTGCTAGGAAAGCATTTAGATTATTTATGCACACACTGTTGTTTATAGAGCAGTGTGGGGTGGTTGGTTTGGACGTTGCATTTGGCTTAATTCTGTAAAAGCGTAAAAATGTGGTTCTGTGAAAATGAAGTGAACGTTCAAGAGCGTGGGGGGATTTAGGCGTTGTATAGCCTTTGGAGGTGTATTGGGGCTTTTGTCTGATGTGTTGAGGGGTGGAGAGGATTGGAGGGCGAAGAGGAGGGGCGATAATCCTCTTATACCATAACACCGTTGGTGTTAGGGGTTCTTACGGTCTGCTGCTCTGCTTGAGTGGACAATGGTGAAAATCTGCTAGGAAAGCATTTAGATTATTTATGCACACACTGTTGTTTATAGAGCAGTGTGGGGTGGTTGGTTTGGACGTTGCATTTGGCTTAATTCTGTAAAAGCGTAAAAATGTGGTTCTGTGAAAATGAAGTGAACGTTCAAGAGCGTGGGGGGATTTAGGCGTTGTATAGCCTTTGGAGGTGTATTGGGGCTTTTGTCTGATGTGTTGAGGGGGAGATTGTTGATTGAGCGGTTGTTTACTGAGTGGTGTGTGTGTGCTTTGTCGTTTTTGGGGAATCTACTTTTGGAAGTGGGATTGTCAATTGATGCTTAAAAACTTTCGGTCTTTGGGAGATGGCAGGTAATTGGATACGAGCGTTATGAAAAGCCTTTTTAATTTGTATACTAATCGATTTTTATAGGTCTACGCCGATAGCTTTAGCTTGCATCTTTTCGTAAAGTTTTTGCATTGCCTTGATATTTTCTCTTCGCATGTCAATAATTGATTTTTCAACGGATGTTAAACGCTCTTTGTCTAAATTTTCTAACCGTGCATAATGGGATGCCATGGCTTGGCATAGCTTCATCATAAGGCAAATCACCTTTACGATTTTTGGGTAAACTATAAGCCTCATTGATCACTTTGTAACGCGTAGGATCATTAACAAGTGCTCCGTGCTTCTTAACAACATTTATTTCAGTTAATGCTGTTTTAAGGCTGCTGGTCATAGCCTGGCTATTGGCATATCTGAGCAAGTCACTTTTTATTATGCTACGCTCTGTATCAAGAAGCGATGATAAATCCCCACTCTTTCTAACGTTACGAATATGACTACACAAATCATTTCGTATATCACATAATCTCTTCATCTCTTCGCGGCTAATGTATCATTGATTTTTTTCACATAGCCTTCTTCGCGAGACAAAATCCGTTCTAATTCTTTAGAAATAATGACCTCCTATCATAACACCTTTGTCTAGCCAATCTGCACAATATTCTTCATCCGCATTCTTGGTAGAAAACCCCATATCACGTATAAATTGTGCTCCATTTTGAGATCTAAGAAACAAGAGTGTGTGAGCTGGTAAATCAGCTATTGCTAACCATTCCCATGCTGCTTTGTCATCACCAGCACGATCTGCTGCTTCTGATTCAGAGAGATAGATACAGTCTTAATCTAAACCGCCTGCTCGTAATTCCTCACGTTCAGCATCTGTCATATAACTTTTGGGTAATTTCTTTTGCATAGGAAATTCCTTTCTGTAATCTTCTTTTAAATATTAGTCTAATGGTTGAAGCTGATCAATTAAATTTTCTAGGCACTTTTCAATCTGTCGTGTAAGAGGAAAATTAAGATATCTGTTTTGATCTTTGATGTTTTTTATCAAGAAAAAACATCGTTTGAGGGGATGTGATATGAAGGGGGCTTGGCTTGGCGAAGTTGGAGTGTAGCGTATTGTTGCTTGAGTGGTGTGGACGTTTTGTTTTTTGGGGAAGATGCTTTTTGAAGAGGGATTGTCAATCGATGTTAATCGAAATTTTCATTCTTTGAGGAAGGGCAGAAAATTCTTTAAAAGAGACGGTGAGAAGCGTGAGGGAATGCGTGGAGAATGGAGGCAAGGTCGTGGGAAGATAAGCTTGTTGGGAAATAAGTGGTTATGTATGCGCTCTTGTAAAACTGTTGTGGACGTTGCATTTGGCTTAATTCTGTAAAAGCGTAAAAATGTGGTTCTGTGAAAATGAAGTGAACGTTCAAGAGCGTGGGGGGATTTAGGCGTTGTATAGCCTTTGGAGGCGTATTGGCGTTTTGTGTGATGCGTTGAGGGGTGGAGAGGATTTGGAGGTGGAGATTTTGTCAATGGAGGGGACACGTTGAGATGAAGAGGGGCGTATGGGTGCGTTGATGGGAGAGAAGAGAAAGCAGAGAGTGAAGGGGGAGAGAATGGGATGAAGGGGGCGTGGTCACTATAAGAGAGGGAGGAGAGGTGAAGGGGGAAAGGTTGGTTTATATGATCACAAGGTATGGAGCGTTATTTTGCAGTGCACTGTCGTGAAATGGCAAAAGCAGTAGGCATGTTTTTTCAAAAATGCGTGAATAAGCAACATAATGATGGTTTATTTTGTGCTTTATGTTTTGGGCATTCTGGTTGCATAAGAGAGATGATTATGAGAAAGAATGACACGAAATATTAAAAGAACAATATAAAAACTTGACAAGGTTAATGTAAAAAGGTATCATAATGACACAATCGGAATTGTATCTTTAAACCAGAGAAGATAAGAGCCCCCATAAAAACCATTGGGAAGACGATGGGTGAGAAGGAATATGGGGTGAGGGTGCTCAAGGTTTTTTTCCAAGATTTTGTTGCTTTATTGCTTGTTGCTCTCTGATGCTGTCAAGGGGGGATGAACAAGGGGATGTCGTTTGAAGTGGGGGGATGTCCTTCCCCATTGGGAGGCTACTGTACATTATTGGAGGCGGGTGATATCCGATATCAAAAGCGTTAGGTGCAGGGGGGGAGCAAAGCGTAAAGGCGTGAATCTGTAAAATGATGTGAAGGAGTTGGGCTTTGTGGGGGCTTTTGTTGTGGCATAGCCTGTAGGGAGAGAAGTGGGGACGAAGAGTGAAGAAGAGGATCGGGCTTGTTCTTAAGATTCCTTGAAATATTGTCTCTTGAGATGTACATAAGTTTTATTGAGGTATGTTGTGTTGGATATGTTGCGGAATATGCTGATGAGGGCGTTTTTATCTAATCAGAAATTAACCACCAGATTGCTTTCTGTTTTTTAGGGTGGAGTTCTCTAAAATTTCTTAAAAGGGCATGTTCTTTTTCGCTATAGGTTTCTTGATCATGGTGTGAGAGATTGTCTTTTGTGGAAAGATCTTCTTTTGTAGCAATATCTCCGTAAAAAAAGTGAATGGGAACTTCCAATCTGTTGGCAATTTCTTGTAAACGTCCTGCGCTGACACGATTTAAACCTTTTTCATATTTTTGGATTTGTTGAAAACTGACACCTAAGTGGCTTCCTAATTCTTTTTGGGAAAGCCCCATTGAAATGCGTCTGTGACGAATTCTTTTCCCTATTGAAATATCAATAAAATTGGGATTTTTGGTTGGAAAATGTGAATTTTTAGTTTGCACTTCAAGCTCCCCTCCGGTTGCGAGCGCCCTCGCATGAGTATTCCGGGAGGTTGAAAGTACTGAGCCTAATCAGCCTTTTGCTTTTAGTGCGAAGATGCACTTGGACATAGCAAAAGCTCCCGGAACTCCGGGATACCCGCAAAGCGGGACAAATTCATGTATTAGGCTTTTCAGGCTTCAACTCCCTATTGATCGCTGCGTAGACGACCAAAGCACCTTTTGAGTGATAAAGTAATTTCAAAAGATTGGCAAGAAAAATTAAAAGATGTGAAAAATGAGAGCATTTTTTGTATCTTAAAAATTATCTAATTATCCTTCTTATGTCGTAAAATAGGATTATGCCGTAAAAAGGGGTGTTTGAGGCGGGGTGAGGAGGAGGCATTAGAGGCCAAGAATATGCCGTTGTGGGATCTTCAAGCATGTAAATTTATAAGGTGCTTTTTTAAAAGTGTGTGGTGAATATTTAAGAGCCGGGCTTATCTGTTGTGTCTGGTGTAATCTCATCCTTTGAGGGGCGATGAGAGGTGGTTGCTCGACTGCAATGTACGCGATAAAAATTGGATTATTTACAGATTCTTGTTTATCGAATGGTGGGGTGGTTTAGAAATTTCCCTAGGATGTCTTCTGTAAAGACGCAAAAGCGTAAAAACGTGAAGCCGTAAAATGATGCGGAGAATTTATGCGTTGTGGGGGCTTTTGTTGTGCTAGGAAATGTCGCGAGAAAATAGCGGGCAGAGAGTGTAAAAAGGCAAAAAGTGGCAAGAATAGCTCTTGCTCTTAAGTTTCCATGAAATATTGTCTTCTGAGGGGTGATGATAACCATATGAAGTGGTTAGAAGAGAATTCTGCTAGAAAAGTCATGTGGTTTAAAGATTTATGTTGATAGTGCAGCGCGTGCTGGCTGTTTAAGCCTTTCGTTGAGCTGTTCTCTGTAAAGACGTAAAAGCGTAAAAACGTGGATCTGTAAAAGAAAGCGGAGAATTGATGCGTTATTTATTTGGGCTTTTTGTTATGGCGTGGAATAGAGAGAGGATTGGGGTGCAAGGAGTCTGTTTATGGAGCAGGGGGGGTAGATGAAGAGGGATGACGAGAGAAAAAATATTTTAGGGCTGGATGGACAAGCTTGATAAAACACTCTGCTTTGAGGGGTGAAGATCTCGAAGTAAACAAGCAGCTTCTTCTTTAGAAGAAGCTGGACCGTGCACAAGAACGGCGCTGGATGAAGTCTTCGTCCTTTGAGGTGAGAGGGGTGGAACTCAAAATTCAGGCGATTAAAGATCAGGTCTTAAAGTTTTTTAATCCAGTGGGCAAACACGAATAAGATGACCGTCGGGATCTTTGATGAGGAAGGTTCGTCCAAATACGTCCGTATAGGGTTCTTTCAAGACATTTATCTCAACGGTGGTTTGTTCTTGCCATTCTGCATAGAGTTTATCTACGTCCTCTCCGTGAGGCAACATAATGCTGATTTCTGAAAAACGAGGCACATTTTCCTCAGGCGTATCGCCTCCAGACTAGAGAGCAAAGAGGGCATCACCCGAAGAAGTAAATGCAACATAGCGTGGCGAGAGGAAAATAGGCTCTTTTTTGAAGATGAATTTGTAAAAAGCGGTAGAATGCTCGATGTTTGATACGTATATCAACTGTAGGTTCGGGGTAACAGGATTAAGAGGGGATCGTGCTCATAAATTCTCCATTAATAGCGGTTTCCTGACACGGTATACCTCTATAGAGGATATTTCAACAAGTGATTGTGAAACTTCCGTTTGCGGAGTGTTTTATTTATCCCATCATGCCGTCAAACACTGCTCTTTGAGGGGCGTGAGCTGAAGTCAACAGGCAGCTTCTTCTCTAGAAGAAGCTGGACCGTGCACAAGAATGGCGCTGGATGGAACCTGCGTCCTTTGAGGTGAGGGGGGAAGTCAAAATTCACATCTTATATTGTAGGGGATTTTTTTAATATGCATGTCCACGATCTGTATCTGGTAATTTTGTCTCAAAAAACTTTTTAGCTTGTTCTTCTTGTTGGGCTCTACGCTTTTCCTCTTCAGTTTTACCACAACCGGTAATACTAAATCCTACAGCTAACATAACCATGCATAATAAAATGGTTTTTTTCATTTTTATCCCTCTTTAAATTTATATGTGTTAATATCATCATCCTAAGGTATGAGATGGTTTATTGTATTGGTGTACAGATTAATTATCGCGCGCTTTTGTTTTTTATGAGCATTGTTAATGGGGAATGTGTAAACAGTTTACCTTAAAAAGCGTATCAATGTTTCATAACAAAAAATGAGAAGGAAAGAGCCAAAACTGACAATAAACAACAAAAACATGGGGTATATTAATGATGATATTGACCGACTTACTGCTGTAAAATGTATTGCAATAGGAAGTCCAACTAATGTTATAAAAGATGTAACTGATAGAGTGCTTAGTATAACTATTACAGGACCACGAAGCCATAAAAGCAAAAAAAACAATGCGCTTTTGCCTATTTGTAATTTTGACATTATTTTCCCCTCACGCGCTTAAATTAAGATGTCTCATAATATATACAATACGATAAATGATACAAGTCATATTTTTGTAAAATCTTCGAGATCTATTTGATATTCTTTCATAAAAGTAATTTTATTTCCTTTGAAGAATAGGATTGGATTGATCCAATATTGATTAGGTAATTTTGGTTTTAAAATTCCTTTTTGTATGAGCTCTCTTAAACCATTGTGAAAAGTTCTGTCGACCATATCGTGTTTTTTTCCATTAACGCCTCCATCAAACCAAATTAGAGTAATACTATTATTATTTTTATTTTCTGTCTTATTAGATTGACACTCCTCTAAAACAATTATCAAAACACGATGACCTGTACGAGATAAATTAAAAACTTTTTGGATTCCATTAGCAAAGATTTCAGATTTTTTGAGAAAAGGATTTTCACGCGGTGAAAATTTTTGCTTTCGCAAGTTTATCCTAGCAAGCCATAAAACACTGCTTTTTTGGGTGTGATGTTCGTTGAGTAATGTAAATGTAAGGGCTTGCCTATGAAAGTGGGGGGTGGATATTTTAGGGCAGGATTTGCAGGCTGGGGAACACTCTTCTTTGAGGGGGGATGACCATATAAAATAATTAGCAAGCCGCACCTGCTTTAAGCGAAGCTGGATTTTTATAGACTGTTGTTTACAGGGGGCGTAGGGATGGCGGTTTTTGAGTTTCGTTTGGCGCCTTCTGTAAAGATGCAAAAGCGTAAAAACGTGAATCTGTAAAATGAAGTGGAGAATTTATGCGTTGTGTGGGCTTTCGTCGTGGTAGGGAATGCGGTGAGAAAAATAGGGGGCAGAGAGTGTGAAAAGGCAAAAAGTGGCAAGAATAGCTCTTGCTCTTAAGTTTTTATGAAATATCGGCCTTTGAGGCGTGGTGATAACCATATGAAGTGGTTAGAAGAAAATTCTGCTAGAAAAGTCATGTGGTTTAAAGATTTATGTTGATAGTGCAGCGCGTGCTGGCTGTTTAAGCCTTTCGTTTGGTTGATTTTTAGTAAAGATGGTAAAGCGTAAAAATGTGAATCTGTAAAATGAAGTGGAGAATTTATGCGTTGTGTGGACTTCTGTCTAATCAGAAATTAACCACCAGATTGCTTTCTGTTTTTTAGGGTGGAGTTCTCTAAAGTTTCTCAAAAGGGCCTGTTCTTTTTCGCTATAGGTTTCTTGATCATGGTGTGAGAGATTGTCTTTTGTGGAAAGATCTTCTTTTGTAGCAATATCCGCGTAAAAAAAGTGAATGGGAACTTCCAATCTGTTGGCAATTTCTTGTAAACGTCCTGCGCTTACACGATTTAAACCTTTTTCATATTTTTGGATTTGTTGGAAACTGACACCTAAGTGGCTTCCTAATTCCTTTTGGGAAAGCCCCATTGAAATGCGTCTGTGATGAATTCTTTTGCCTATTGAAATGTCAATAAAATTGGGATTTTTGGTTGGAAAATGTGGATTTTTAGTTTGTACTTCAAGCTCCCCTCCGGTTGCGAGCGCCCTCGCATGAGTATTCCGGGAGGTTGAAAATACTGAGCTCAGTCAGCTTTTTGCTTTTAGTGCGAAGATGCACCTGGACATAGCAAAAACTCCCGGAATTCCGGGATACCCGCAAAGCGGGATAAATTTATGTACTGAGCGTTCGGGTTTTCAACTCCCTATTTGACCGTTGCGTGGACGATCAAAAACACAAACTTATCAATAAAGTAATTTCAAAAGATTGGCAAGAAAAATTAAAATATTTGGCTGTGCGGTTATACTGTACAACATTGTTGTTTGAGGGGTGATGGTTCATGAGAGCTGGGATAGGCTGTTAAAGGCACCTTCAAACCTATAAATTTATAAGATGCTTTTTTAAAAGTGTGTGGTGAAATATTTTAGGGGTGGTAAATCTGATGAAGTAAGGTCCTTTGAGGGGGGATGACCATATAAAATAATTAGCAAGCCGCACCTGCTTTAAGCGAAGCTGGATTTTTATAGACTGTTGTTTACAGGGGGCGTAGGGATGGCGGTTTTTGAGTTTCGTTTGGCGCCTTCTGTAAAGATGCAAAAGCGTAAAAATGTGAATCTGTAAAAATGAAGCGGAGAATTTATGCGTTGTGTGGGCTTTCGTCGTGGTAGGGAATGCGGTGAGAAAAATAGGGGGCAGAGAGTGTGAAAAGGCAAAAAGTGGCAAGAATAGCTCTTGCTCTTAAGTTTTTATGAAATATCGTCTTCTGAGGGGTGGTGATAACCATATGAAGTGGTTAGAAGAAAATTCTGCTAGAAAAGTCATTGGTCTACAGATTGGTGTTTATAGTGCAGCGCGGGCTGGCTATTTAAGCCTTTCTGGGCTATTCTCTGTAAAGACGTAAAAGCGTAAAAACGTGGATCTGTAAAAAAGGAAGAGGAAGTTCAAGGAGCTGGAGAATTTACACGTTGTGTGGGCTTCTGGTCGTGTTTGTTGCCCTTTTGTGAGGGCATGGAATGGGATGAGAGGTTTGGGGGTGAAGGTTTCAACATTATGGCAGCTTTTGGCTTGTTGGGGTGGTTTTCCTTTTTTAATTGTGGAGTGCTTTTGAAGGTTCGTTGCTGATTTTCATGACATTTTTTCATGGCATGGAATTGGTTTTTCTTTATTGGAAGGAACATGATGATGGCTGAGAAAAATTGTCTTCCCTTACGTCGAAAAGGGCGGGAAAAAGGGTCTTTGAATAAAACAACAAAGCGATTTAATGAAGCCTTACTTACAGCCGCTGAACAGGCTGGATCTCAGTATGGGGAGGATGGGTTGGTATCTTATCTTCAATATCATGCGCTGAATAATCCCGTGCCTTTTTTTTCACTGCTGGCAAAAGTTTTGCCTCTTCAGGTGACGGGAGAAGCAGGGGGAGAGGTCAAAACAATTTCGCGGATCGAGATCGTACCCGTGAAGCCTAAAAATACCGAACCGGAGAAGCAAGATTTTGAAGCGTGAGCCTGCGGAAAATTGAGGTTTGTGATATCGGAAAATGTTGCGTGGAAGTGGATGATCGGAGATGTCCTTTTGGAAGGGCGCTGCTTGGGGGGATGAGGTGTGAGGGCGTGTATCGAAGTGGATGAAGCTTTCAAGAGATTTTGTCAAGAGATCTGGGCTTGGTACGTAAGGGGACATGGCTGTGATGCTTGAAAGGCGCGGGGGAGAGCGCTTGATGCACTTTGCCGTTTTGGATTTCTTGTGAAGGTTTGTCTTTTCTCGTTATTGAAGGGGGGGAGAGGTCAAAACAATTTCGCGGATCGAGATCGTACCCGTGAAGCCTAAAAATACCGAACCGGAGAAGCAAGATTTTGAAGCGTGAGCCTGCGGAAAATTGAGGTTTGTGATATCGGAAAATGTTGCGTGGAAGTGGATGATCGGAGATGTCCTTTTGGAAGGGCGCTGCTTGGGGGGATGAGGTGTGAGGGCGTTTGAAGCAGAGGATATCGTGCTTGTAGGTGTTCGTGATACTTAACTGCTGGGGGCTTTGGGTATCTGGGGGTGGGTGGTACGAGATACTGTTTTGATGGATGAGGAGCGTGAAATTTAAGATGGTGTGCTTGTAAGGGCTTTTGTGAAGGATCGGTGAAATTCAGGGGAGGGGAAATACCGTGCTTTTGTGGGGGACAGGGGGACGGTGTTTCAAGGGGTGGGGCTTTTCGCGCGCTTCGAGGAAGTGGGGGGGCGTTGGGGCGTCAAAAGGGGCGCATGCAAAAAAGGGGAGTGCCCAAAAAGAAGGATGTATCGCGTATCAGAATGAACAGAGCGCTTTTGAGATAAGCGTTTTTCCTTCAATGGTTCTGGAATAATAAAACTTGGCATCATCAAATTGGCATCATCAAAAATGTGGAGCTCAATTGTTGATAAAGTATAAAAATTTATCATGACAATGGTTCAGAAAATTTCTCAAAAAATAGGGCAGAAAACGGCTCAAGTGGCTCTTATCCCAAAGCTTATTCCTGTCTTTACTGGAAAAGCAGATGTCCGAGCCGCTTGGGGCGGACGGGGCTCTGGAAAAACACGCTCTTTTGCTCTGATGACAGCGGTGGTGGGATATCGCCATGGAATGGCAGGAGAACGCGGGATTATTCTTTGTGCGCGACAGTTTCAAAATTCTCTCAATGAGAGTTCTTTGGAAGAAATTAAACGCGCCATTGAAGCTTACCCTTTTCTGCAAGATTATTATGAAATCGGCGATAAATATATTAAATCAAAAGATGGACGGATCGTCTATGTGTTTGCGGGGCTTGATCGAAATATCGCGAGTATTAAGTCTATGGGACGGGTGTTCCTCTGTTGGGTCGATGAGGCGGAGCCAGTCACTGAGACAGCTTGGCAAACCCTTATCCCAACTTTGCGCGAAGAGGGAGACGATTGGAATGCAGAATTATGGGTCACTTGGAACCCATATCATGAAAATGCTCCCGTGGAAAAACGTTTTCGAAATGTCGATAATCCCAATATCAAAGGCGTGGAAATTAATTGGCGCGATAATCCCAAATTTCCCGAAAAACTCAATCGAGATCGATTGAGCGATTTGCAGCAAAGACCAGAGCAGTATAACCATATTTGGGAAGGGGGATATCTCCAAGCTGTGCAAGGCGCTTATTATCAGAAATGTCTGCTCGAAGCCGAAATGGAAGGGCGCATTACCACCGTTCCACGGGATCCTTTGATGCAGGTGAGAATCTTTTGGGATATCGGGGGAACGGGAGCAAAGGCCGATGCTACCGCCTTGTGGGTCGCGCAATTTGTGGGGCGGGAAATTCGCGTGCTCGATTATTATGAAGCCCAAGGGCAGCCGCTCTCTGAACATGTGGGGTGGGTTTTTCAAAGGGGATATGAAAAGGCGCTCATGGTTTTGCCTCATGATGGCGCAACAAAAGATCGTGTCTATAATGTCAGTTTTGAAAGCGCACTCCAACAAGCCGGTTTTCAAACCAAAATCATTCCTAATCAGGGAACAGGCGCGGTGAAAATGCGGATCGAAGCCGTAAGGCGTTTGTTTCCTGCTCTATGGTTTAATCGTGACACAACAGCTGCGGGGAGAAAAGCGCTCGCTTGGTATCATGAAAAGCGTGATGAACAACGCAATATTGGTCTTGGCGCTGAACATGATTGGGCAAGCCATGGGGCTGATGCCTTTGGATTGATGTGTGTGGCTTATGAACAGCCCCATGTCCGCCCTAAAAAAAATACCTATCGCTCTTCTCACCATTCTCAAACTTCATGGATGGCTTTTTAATGAATATACTTACAGATTCTTCTTTCGATCAAATCGAAACGCTTGAACAACAAGCGCTTTTTAAAAAACTCGTAGGCTGGTATCAGGATGATATTGCGCATGTGGAAAAATGGCGAAAAAATGCCCAAGAAGACTATGATTTTTATAATGGACGGCAATGGAATGAGCAAGACTTGGCTGTCTTGAACGAACAAAATAGACCGGTCATGACTTTTAATCGTATTGCGCCTTTGATTAATGCCGTTATTGGGGCTGAGCGCAATAATAAAAGACAAGTCCAATTTATTCCACGACAAGAAGGGGCAGCCTTTGCAAACCAGATTCTAACAGGGGCAGCCGAATGGTTTCGCGATGAAGCTGATGGGGAATATGAAGATTCCGATGCTTTTCAAGATGCGGTCATTTGTGGAATGGGCTGGACAGATACCCGCCTTGATTATGAAGAAGATCCGCAAGGAAAACCAATCATTGCGCGACTTGACCCTATGAAAATGGTCTGGGATGCGAGTGCTGTTAAGTCTAATCTCATTGATGCACAACGCTTATGGTACATTGATGAAAAGCCTTTAGAAGTGGCTCAACAAATGTTTCCCCATGTTCATTGGAGCGATCTTCATGCCGATTGGGTGAAACATCAGAGTTTTTTATACCCAACCAACAATGGGACACAACCTTATCAAAGAGAGGGGGAATATCAAGAAGGGGGAGAAGAGGGAACAAGCTATCAACGCCCTAAAATGGTGACATTGGCAGAATGTCGCTGGTTTGAACGTGAGGTGGTTTATAAAGTACTCGAGCCGCAAAGTGGAAAGTTTATTGATTATGCAGAGCAGGATTTCCAAAGTTTAAGTAAAGCCTTTCCGGATATTCAAGCAACACGGTTGATGAGAAAAATTGTCAAACGAGCGTTTTTAGGCAGAAAATTACTCGAAGCACCGGATAAGCCTTTGGTCCCCGCAGGGCAATTGGGATGGGAATGTATTACCGGTACTTTTGATAAGTTAAGCCGGCAATTCTACGGGCTTGTGCGCCCTACAAAAGATCCGCAACGGTGGGCAAACAAATATTTTAGTCAAGTGATGCATTTGCTTAATAGCCAATCAAAAGGCGGGATTATGGCTGAACGTGATGCTTTTGATGATGATCGACAAGCTGTCGAGAGTTGGGCTAGAGCCGATAGCATTACTTGGTTGAAAAGTGGGGCTGTGTCTGGTGGAAGAATCCAGCCTAAACCGGTGGCGCAATTTCCGCAAGGGTTTTTCCAATTGTTTAATGAAGCAAAGAGCGCTCTCGAGCAAGTGACGGGATTGTCTTCTGAATTTATTGGGACGCGCGCTGTTAATCAGCCTGGTATTCTTGAACAACAACGGCGACAATCATCCCTTAATCTATTGGCTTCCTTTTTTGATGGTTTGCGTCGATATCGGCAGCGACAGGGGAAAATTATTCTCTATCTCATTCAAAATTATCTGTCCGATGGGCGGTTGGTTCGTATTGCTGGGGATGAAAATGCGCAGTATGTTCCTTTGACACGCGAAGTGGTGACAAGTTTGGAATATGATATTGTCGTCGATGATGCTCCAACAAGTCTCAATGAAAAAGAGCGTACTTTTGCATTGATCATGCAATTGCTCCCTTTGATGCAAAATTTTGCAACACCAGAGATTATGCTCGATCTCTTACGCTATTCGCCTTTACCCGCCTCCCTTATTCATAAAATTGCGCTAAAGGCGCAAAACGCTCTTCAAGAAGAGCAAAATGCTGCAGCACCGATGGGGATGCATGGAGGAGCAGAGCAGATCATGCAGATGTTGCAGACAGTAAATGCCCAACAATAAGGGGCTTTATGAATAGAGGGCTTTATGATGGGCGATCTTGGATGATCTTTATCAATGGGCGGGGTGATTATCTCTATAATTTCCATAGCACAGTGTTGCTTATGTTGTGCAATGTCATCTCTCTTTAGCTCAGAAGAGCTGTTTTGTTGGACAGTCCGTTTTGGGGCAGAAGCAGGTGAGAAGATGGTGTTTTGCCGTCATGTGAGAGGGAGCATGGTGTCGATATGCTGGAGCCCAAGTGATGGAAGGGCATTGGGGATCAATGCGCACAAACTGTTTTATCTGAAAAATTTAATTTTATTGTTTAAAAAAAGAAAAGGCTAACGTCATGGATCAAGAACATTTAACGCCAGCAGAACAAAACCATTTGAAACAGGATTTTTTTGCCTCAACACAAGAGGGAGAAGAGGGTGAAAGTGGAAGAGAAGCAAAAACTTTGGAAGAAAATTTTCAAGGACAAAGGCATCAACAACAGACACCTTTCCAAGAAGGGGGAAAAGAGGTGCAGGGGGAAGAAAATGCGCCGCCAGATCCGCAAAAGGACTTTATGGGCTATATGCAATGGTTGGGAAAAACACTGCAAAAACAAGGGCTTTTACATGAAAAACAACAACCTTCCTCTTTTTCCGAAGCAGAACAGCTGCAGGCGTTTTATCAGCAGTCGGTTGCAAGCGTTAAACAAAAGCACCATGATTTTGATCAAGCAGCCGATTTTATTTATGAAACACGTGCGAAACAGTTGGCAGCTTTTGCTTCGCTCTATCCTGAGCTGGCCGATCCCCAAAATATTGACGCAAGGATTGGTGATGAATTGAAGCAGATCTTGCGCGATTGTGCGCAAAAAAATCAAAATCCAGCTGAAGTGATTTACACGATTGCACAAAAATTTGGCTATACAAATGTTCCCAATACCATGGGGGAAAATTTACAAGAAAGACACAATTCTGCTCGGACACTGGCTGCTTATAACGGCTTGATGCCAAATGGACCAATTTCTTTGGATATGCTGGATAAAATGTCAGAAGCGGAATTTAGTACTTGGGTTGCTGATCCTAAGAATAAAGCGGCTTTTAATCGTTTAATGGGTGGCAGAGAATTTTAAAAACAAGAATGTAGTAGGTGTCTTTTGCGGGATACGTGAGGGGGGGTCTGGTGCATGAAATGCGTGGGGTGTCTTTTGCGGGATACGTGAGAGGGGGGGGCTGGCGCATGAAATGCGCGGGGTGTCTTTTGCGGGATACGTGAGAGGGGGGTTTTGGGCGCATGAAATGCGTGGGGTGTCTTTTGCGGGATACGTGAGAGGGGGGTTTTGGGCGCATGAAATGCGTGGGGTGTCTTTTGCGGGATACGTGAGAGGGGTTCTGGTGCATGAAATGCGTGGGGTGTCTTTTGCGGGATACGTGAGGGGGGTTCTGGTGCATGAAATGCGGGGGATGTCTTTTGTGGAAACATAAGAGAGTGTGGGTGGAGGGGGAAGAGGGGATTTCTCAAAGCACGGATGCGGTGAGGAGCGCTCTTATCAGTGGGAGGCGAGAGGCTAACAGAAACAAAACACACGAAAACAACCTATTCACCATCTGAAATGAAATGTGGTGTTTTGAGCGCTCGGCACTTTGCCGGGTTTTTTTATGTCAATAAACTTTTCGAGGATAAAATGACTGTAACTTATATCGGACTCAATGACCCAATGGCAGTGCGCACATGGTCTAAACTTTTAAATCAAGAAGTCTCAAAAGCAATCCCAATTGCACCGTTGATTGGAAATGATTCAAACAGTATCGTACAATTAAAGGATGAAACCACGAAAGCAAGTGGCGATGCCATTAGCTTTAATTTACGTGTCCAGTTGCTCGGTGATGGGGTGAGTGAAGGGCAGACATTGGAAGGCAATGAAGAAGCTTTACAGTTTCTCAATGATCGCTTGGCAATTAATGAACTCGTTCATGCGGTGCGTGTCAAAAATGAGGGCACCATTGATCAACAACGCATTCTCCACGATTTGCGCACAGAAGCAAAAAATGGGTTGGTTGATTGGTATGCGGATCGTCTCAGTATGATGTTCTTCATTCAAGTTTGCGGATATACCGCAAAAACCATTAACTTTGAGGGACGCACAATTACTCTTAAACCCGTTCATTATGGGTTTAATGCCCCAACGGCTCCAACCAATAAACGCGTGGTGCGTCCTCACGATAAAACAAAAGATGAAGACTTAAAAGAAAATGATGTTTTTGATCTTAAACTCATCGATAAAGCTGTTGAACGGGCTAAATTGGCAAATCCTAAAATTAGACCCGTGCGGATCGATGGGGAAAATGTCTATGTGCTTTATCTTCATCCAACCCAAGTGACGCAATTGCGAACCAATACAGATGCGGGACAATGGCTCGACATTACTAAGGCAATCTATAGCGGAAGCCGTATCAAAAATCCGCTCTATGATGGATCTTTGGGAATGTATAATGGTGTCGTTTTACGCGAAGCTGAACATATTACCGAAGGGGTCGAGTCTGGAACGGCAAATAAAGCTGTCCCCAATGTGCGTCGTGCGGTGCTGCTTGGGGCGCAAAGTGCTGTAATCGCTTTTGGGAAAGATCGAGGCGCAACACGCTATAAATTGGTCGAAGAACTCTTCGATTATGAAAGAGAATTCGGGGTCGCGGCAAAAACCATTATTGGAATGAAAAAAACCTGCTTTACCTTGCCAGGAAGTTCGCAAGGGGCTCAGGATTTCGGCACAATCGTTATCCCAACTTATGGAGCGCCTGCTTAAAGCGAATGCTTGCTCACTTCCCCCAACAGATTCTTCTTGTTGGGGGAAAATTTAAAATACTTCCAGAAAAAGGACAGGCTTATGACCGCTTTATCCAGTGATCCTAACAAGCGCGATCTTACACATTCAAACCGCTCGCAAACTTTTGCCTCTATGGTCGCGCTGATTCAAGATGAAATTGACGATACAACAGCTGAATATTCTCTGCAAATTCAAGATTCTATTGTTACAGCTTTGCGCTTGTGTGAACGCGAACCCTTTTTCTTTAATGAAAGGAGAAAAAGCACCTTCAAAACACAAAGTGAAAAAACATGGTATGGACGAGAAGAAGGCGTTTTTATTGAATCAGAAAAGAGTTTGGAAGACGTCTTTTTAGTAACAAAGAATGCAACACCAACAAAGTTGTTCTTTAAGCCCGTTGAAGTGTTGCATCAACAATATGGTAGGCATCCTGAGTTAGGAACGCCATTCTTTTATACCACCCTTGATCAAAAAATAGGACTCTTTCCAACACCAGAAAGTGTCGAAGACGTACAACTTTCGTATACTCCTGTTTATGTTAGCGATGAACAGTTGAAAGAGGACGATAATCCCTGGTTGATTTATGCTTTTGATCTCATTAAAGCACGGGCAAAATATGAACTTTATAAAAATATCCTTAAAGATCCTGAATATGCTGCCGTTTCTTTTAGAGATTTTCAAGAACAGCTTCAAGCTTTGCGTATTGAAACATCCCGTCGAAAAGGTTCCTTAAAAATTCGTCCAATGAATTTTTAAAAGTTTTTTTTCTAATCCTTTATCCTCAGATTGGCGTTGAAAATTAGAGCAGTGCTTATGCCTCGATGAGCTTTGGGAACTGAATTCGTGTTGGTATCTCGATTGGTGCTGAGAACCAGATTGGCTTTGAGGGGCGGGTTTTAAGCGAGGAGCCGCTTCTGAGGGCAGTGGATGTTGATATTTTTTGAATGTATCAACTTTGAGTTGTGTATTGGGGGCATGCTCTCGTTTTAAAGGCTTTTGTGGTTTCAATGAGCAAGCCTTTGTCCCTTGATTATGTTGGACTCTTCAAAAATTTTATAGAGAGTTTTATGGCTTTTTTTCAATACTTGAGGTTGAGGCTGGCATTTAACTGGCATTTAAAGAGTGTGGGTGGTGGATTTTGGTTGGGCGCTGGTGAGAGCTGTGGGCTTGCCATGATCGTGTGGTCTTATTTTTCTCAAGGCGTGTGTCAACTTTGGGTTGTATATTGATGGAATTTTATGCCTTTAAAGTTTTGTTCTAGGGGGGGCTCATCAATCAGCTTTGATGTTTTGAATAACACTAGGCTTTTCAGATATCTTATCTTATCTTATGGAGGCATCTTCTGGGGTGTTTGATGATTTTTTCTTAATCCTTGGGGGTGCCGCTGGCATTTAACTGGCATTTAAAGAGTGTGGGTGGTGGATTTTGGTTGGGCGCTGGTGAGAGCTGTAGGCTTGCCATGATCGTGTGGTCTTATTTTTCTCAAGGCGTGTGTCAGCCTTGGGTTGTATATTTATAGAATTTTGTGCTCTTAGAATTTTAAGGGCTTTTTTTGGTTTCAATGAGCAAGCCTTGGTGTTTTGGCACTGGGTGCTTGAAACATTTTAGGGGGGCTTGATGGCTTTTTTCCCAATCGCTGATTATCGACCCGATGTGGCGGATATCAATGGAATTTTTACCGATGAACTTGTCAATGTGCTCCCGGCGGATGGCTCTTATATCCCTATGCCAAATTTTGAAGCTTTGTCAGAGCCATGTCCGGAGCCCATTTTAGGCGCTCTTGCGGTTAAAACAAAAAATGGCGTTTCTATTCTTGTTGGGACAAGAGAAAAAATCTTCTTGCTGGATAACACAACAATGAAGTGGAAAGATATTAGCCAAAAAGGAAAGGCTTATCTGGCGAATATCGATGCCCCGTGGTCTTTTGCTTTGTTTGGTGATTTTATTATTGCGGTGAATGCTAATGATAAACCACAAGTGATCGATATTATTCATGATAAAACATTTAGAAATTTAGGAGGAAATCCACCACAAGCAGGGATCGTTCGCGTCTGGGGAGATTTCGTTTGTTTGATGAAATTAACCGAACATCCAAGACGGGTGCATTGGTCTGGACTTAATGATGCAGAATTTTGGACCGTGGGGAAAAAAAGCTGTGATTATCAAGATTTTCCTGATGGCGGTTTCGTGCAAGGGGCAACGGAGACAACAAATCCCATTATCTTTATGCGCTCTGCAATCTATGCTGGTTCTTTTATTCCAGGCTCTAAGATTATTTTTAGTTTCCAAAAAATCCACGATAAACGAGGCGCAAAAAATGCTGAATCGATTGTTGGTCGCGGAGATTTGGCATTTTTTGCGGATGAGGGCGGTTTTTATCAAATAACCAATGACGGACAGATTATACCCATTGGCTTTGAAAAAGTGGATCGAACCATGACTGCAAAATCAAGACAGAGTAATCTGTATACCATGTCTGCGGCGATCGATGGCGTGTATAATCGTGTTTATTGGATGGTGGATAGCGATGAGAGCCTCCATAAACGTATCTTGCTCATTTATGATTGGGGATTGCAAAAATGGACAAAAGCTCTCGTGGATATCAAAATGATCCTCCCCATTTTCTTGACGGGAACAACGCTAGAAGGTCTTGATTTTGTGGCTAAGAATATTGATGATTTGTCCTTTTCTCTCGATAGTAAAGCGTGGAAAAATGAATCACCTATTCTGGGCGCATTTGATCAAAAGGGAAGATTGGGGTCGTTTTCTGGTTCTCCTATGGGGTGTGTGGTCACTTCACAAGAAATGGGGCAGACAAATGGCATGATAACACGGGTGAAAAATATTATGCCTCAAGTCAATAGTGGAAAGTTTTATTTGTCTGTGGGAATGCGCTTTCGACAATCTCTTGAAGAAGAAACGGTTTGGTTACCAGAAAAACAGCCTTCTCATAATACAGGACAAATTCATTGTCGCGCAAGGGCACGGTTTTATCGCTTTAAATTGCGCATTCCTGAGGGGATGAATTGGTCTCATGTCACCGGATTTGATGTGGAGTTGATGCCTGCCGGCATGCGATAAGCCAAGTCGTGATAACCAAAGAAACCATGCGATAAGCTATGTCCTTATCTTTAAAGGAATAAGGCGGGGCTGATGCTTTCTTATGATATGGGAAAATAGCTTGCATCATGTTTTTTTTCTATAAAAAGTTTCCTCTTATCTTGTGAAAAAGGGATGATGGGGGATGATGGGGGGGGCTTTTCGGTTTCTTCTTTTTTTTGAAAGGTGGGCGGTAAACATGGAATGGGTGAAGTCTGCCAGGGGGGATGTTCTTAAAGGGGATGCGCGAAAAAGTGAAGAGAGCTAAAATCATGATGCAAGATCGTCAAGATTTGTATTCTGCTCATTTAACAGAGCAATGGCCATGGGAAAAAATAGCGCCTTATCAAGAGGCAATCAATGGGGCATTTAAAAAATATGCACAGCGTTTTCCTGATGATGTTTGTCTGGAAAAAATTGCTGAAGAAATCGCGACAGGACAAGCCCAATTGTGGCTGGTCTTAAAAAATAAAATCCAATTTAGTGCTTTTGCAATAACCAAAGTTGAAAGTGCCCATACGGGGAAAAAATGCGTCGTTCTCTCAGATCTTGCTGGAGAGGGAGGACTGAAACTGGTCAAATTGATTGATGAGGTCGAAAAATGGGCGCGAAAAATCAACGCTGAAGAAATACACATGTTTGGAAGAATTGGATGGGCGAAAAGGCTCGCTCATCACGGATATTCTCGTAATCTTATTCAATATAGAAAGGTTCTGGGGCCATGAGTAGAAAAAAAACACCTCAAGTGCAGACGACAACACAAACAAATGCACCACCCGCTTGGGCGGCGGATATTCTTAAACAAGCCAGTGCGGATGCACAGGGGCTTTATAAGAAAGGAATTGGTGGAAACGTTTATCAAGGAGAGCGCGTTGCAGGTCTTAGCGATATGACAAAAAATGCGCTGTCCGGTTTACAACAAGCCGCAGAGCTTTATGATAATCCTGTGGTAACCCAGTGGTTAAATGCACCAACCAACAGTGCTGCAAATCTTTCCAGTATGGCGAAGGGAAATTGGATGGGAAGTAATAGTAAATTTAATGCTGCATTGCAAAATGCTCTCAATAAAACTTCTGATGCCATTAATCAATCGATGTCTGGGGCGGGGCGTTATGGCTCTGGAGCCCATACCGGCGTGCTTGCTGATGAACTAGGCGCCTTGGCTACAAATGCCGCAGCACAGCAATATAATCAAGATATTAACAATATGATGAATGCAAACCAGATGATTGATCGCGCGCAGCATGATCAAGTGAATGCGGCAAACGCCTATTATCAAGGGCAGAGTAATGTACAAGGAAATGCTCTCAAAGGGGGGATGATTCAAGATCTCAACCGTCAAAATATCTTAGATGCGGAGCGCCAAAAATGGTCAGAAAAAGATAATCAAGATTGGAACCGGTTGGAACGCTTGTTACAGGTCGGAACACAGGCGGCTGGAAATTACGGAACAACTTCCGGAAAATCTACAATAATCCCTTCTGTGACAAAAGATCCATTGCGTGATGCGCAGCAAGTGCTGGGATTGGTTGGAGGAATTCTGGGGCTTTGTGATGTGAGAGCAAAAGAAAATATTATCCTTGTGGGAAAGAAAAAAGGATATTCTCTTTATAGCTTTAATTATAAAGGAAATCCACAACGGTATCAGGGTGTTCTGGCGCAAGAAGTGTTGCGTGTGAAACCGGAAGCTGTCTTTGTCAATGCGAAAACAAAATTACTCCATGTGGATTATGACAAAATAGGGCTGAAAATGAAGAAAATGAAAATCGAAGAAACACCGGCCTCTAAAAATAAAATTCTGGCTTTCTTTTCTTCCGTTTTTGCGCGTCTTTCCTTTTTGCAAAAAGAGTGTCTCCTATGAGTTCGATTTATGATTGGTCAATCATCGCATCAGAAAATGCTTATGTCGATGAGAGTATAAACTGGGCTGAAGGGCAACCGCCAAGTTCAGTCAATGATAGTGCACGTGCTATGATGCAACGTATCAAAGAATATGTTTTGGATAATGGGGGCGTGATTGAAACACAGTTTACGATTGATAACGAGAACAAGAGAACATCCCTTCGTTTGGCGACAAAATCTTTTTTTGAGACCTATATCGATGGCATTGTGGTGCGCTTTAAAGCACAAGGCGTCAATAGAGGAATAACAAATGTTTCTTTAAATCAATTGCCTCCAAGACCAACCTATATGGCAACGACAGAGGGGATTATGCCTTTAAAAGGGGGAGAAATCCAAAAGGGAGGGCTTTATGAACTCGTCTATACGCATGATATTGCTGGGAAAAATGCTGATGGCTGGTTTTTAACCAATCCTACTATAAAACTTCCTGAAATTCCGCCCTTTCCTCCTTTGCCGGAATCTTTTTCACCTGGGTTTATTGGAACTTTTGCCAGTGAAAAAATACCCTCTGGGTGGCTGTTGTGTGATGGGAAAGAATATTCGCGAAAGAGTTATGCCAATCTCTTTGCTGTTTTGGGGGAAATATGGGGAAAAGGAGATGGGAAAACAACATTTAATGTTCCCGATTTGCGGGGAATGTTTTTACGGGGGCTCGATAGTGGAAAAAACATTGATAAAGGACGCCTCTTGGGAAGTCGACAAGAGGAGTCTTTTAAAGCCCATACCCATGAAGGGAAAACAGATTCGACAGGTAAACACCAGCATAGTTTTTCAGAGTCTGAAAACAGAATTTTCGAGGCGGATTGGGGGGATCTTAAAAGGTATGCAGCTCTCACCCTCATTAAAACAACGTTGACAGAACCTGCGGGAGAGCATGAACATAAGATTTTATTGCAAAAAACAGGGGGAGATGAAACACGCCCCATCAATATGGCGGTGGTTTATGCGATCAAAGCCTGAGAATGAAAGCTGAGAGATAAAAGAGAGAGCAAAATGGCTGCAAAATCTTTATGATGAAAAAAAGCCTTATCGAATTTATCGTGCAGAAAGCTTTGAGATGCTCCTGAAAAAAAAATGCGCCCTTAAACCCTCTTGATGATTTTACTTTTTGTCGCACCTTTGTTGGAGATAAAGATCTTTTTGCCTCTTGTTCTTTAGAAAATCAAGGCAATGATCATTGTGGGGAGGGGATCATTGTGGGGAGGGGATCATTGTGGGGAGGGGCTAAAAGAGAGAAGAAAATCCTCCTTCGCTTATAGAGTTTTCATCTAAAAAATCAAAGGTTTTATTCAATCTCTCTTTCTCTTGTGGTGTCGTGATCCATTGTTGAGAGTGCTTCAGTTTAATGCTTTGATGGGCGATGAAAAAGAGCGCAGGGATAGTTTTATTTTTATAATGTCGTAAAAGATCATCATTAAAATACTGTCATTGAAGGTGATGATATCTCGTCAGATCGCTTGATCCATTCAGTATTGAAGATATGAGCAAATCTTCAGTACAGGATTTGCTCGTAGCGCTTTTATGAAATCCTCTTCTTTGAGCTTTAGGAATAGAGAGCATTTGAAGGAGAAATCCAAGCAGAATTCCGCTTGGCAAAAAGCCGTATTGTTTCCAGACTATTGTTTATCGATGGGAATTGTTGAAAGAGCGATTGAGGTTTGCTTTGTTCTGTTGGGAGAAGTCGACAAAGTATGCCATGTCGTTATGCATTTTTTTTGAGGGGGGAGGAGGTAAAATCATCATTTTAGGTGGAAAACAGAAATAATCTAAAAAAAATATTTTGTAAAAATTTTCGATAAAGAAAAACCTATTACGCGGTTGTATAAAAAATGAAAGAACCGTGCAAAGCGAAAAGAGACTCAAAGGCTCCATGGAGCTGTTCAAAAAGGGGGTATAATGGCACTTTTTCCATTTTCTATTGCCGATATTGATGATCCTGAATGTATTCGTGTGGTGCTTTATGCCAGCGGGAGAATGGGCCATGCTCCTTTGAACGCATTGTTGAAAAAAGCATATGAAGATATGACAAAAATTTCAGAGCGTATGGATGCTTTAGAAAAAAAGTTAAAGACTCTCGATCTTGACAATTTCAAACAGAAAAAAAATGCGAAAGAAGATGATCAAAGCATTATGAGTAGTAGTATTGTGAGCGGTGGAATAACCGTACCAAATACTCAAATGAATATACCGGAAATTAAATTAGAACCATCTGTGGATAAGAGAAATTTTTTTTTAGAATTTACATCACTCAAGACCCCAGAAATACACAATTGTGCTGATGATAACATCACTCTTGGATCTTTTAAAGGCTCTTCTTCTTTTGTTAAAAAAGAGAAATAAAAAACAGTGATCATAATAGTATGTATGCGTTGAAGCTATAGATAAAGAGAAATCTTATTACTATCTTTGGTGGGCGTGTCATTGCTATACGTTTGAGATATTTTTAAAAATGTCAAAAATTGATTAAAAAGCGTGTCTTCAGAAACAAGCGGTGTTACAGGAAAGTTTATCGTGATGTTTTTGAAAAAATGAGAGCGTATGATGAGTGCGCATAGGCAAGTCTATAGGGAAGGTTTGGGAGCCCACAGAGCAAAAAAAGCCTTACCCAAATAAAAAACAATGGCAAAAAAGTTTGCAAAAAAAGCTCTTGCAGCCATTTGAAACATTTTGATAATAGAGCACATCTTGGTTTTACATCTATAAAAATTTGCTCTTTTCAAAGAAAAAAATATCAATTTGTGGCAATTTTAGTTGGTTAAACATTCTATAAAAAGAATTTTTAAATTACCAAAAAATCAGAGCAGAGAAAATTATCAATAAAAAAATGCGTGGTATTGTGTCTTTTCTTATCAGGAACAGAAAGGCTGTGTAATTGGAGAAGGCTTCTGTTTTTCCTATCGATAATGCCGTATAAGATAGGGTATACTTATAGGGAAGCAGTTGTTTGTTTATCGTATCTTGCTGATGTCGTAAAATACCATCCTTAAAAATTTGATTTATTCAATCTATTTTGTTTTTTTAGTATGCGTTACTGTAAACGGCCCCGTCAATAAAAAGATATTATCCTTCATATGGTTAGAGAAAGAAGAGAGACAACGGTTTTTTTTCATTCAGATGAATGTGATAAAAAAGTGCGTTTATCGCTCATTCTTTATACTTATCTTTGGATAAGTTTTATAAATATAATTAAAAATCTTGCAATACTATACATTTCGTGTATAAGTATTGATGATTGATTTCTTTTTTATGTTATTTAAATTATATCTCTATTCATAAGCCGCACCATGTAAATGGTGCGGCTTTTTTTTATTGCCTCACAGGTGGAGCGCTTGATCTCTGTTTTTGAGAGAGCTTTGGATATTTTTCTCATAATTCTCATCATGATATTTTGTGAATGATATTTTGTGATGTTTTTTTGTCATGAAATCTCTAAATTCTTTTGCGTTTTTATCACAATAGGGTGAATTTAAAGTGAAAATGCAGGGTTTTGTTTTTTGTTTCTTTGCATTGATTGTCTTCAAGGTTGCTGAAAAGGAGGGGATCTTTGTTCTTTTTTATCTGGTTAACCTACTTATTTATAATAATTTAGCATGATGCAATCTGAATTTAAAACCCTGAGTATCGTAAGGTTCTCTCATTTCAAACCTGTTTAGCTTCAATCAATCAAAATCATTTGTTCGCATCGTATAAGTGGGATTGGCGTGTGGGTAAAAACGGTTCAAGAAAGACATGCTTCTTAGTAGAGTATCTCAAGCGTCAAGGGTTGTTAAAACATTTTAGAGCTGGAAAATAGTGTAATAATGCCGGCTTGCTTCTTCATAAGTGTAAAGATGAAGGTGCAAAATGAATTTTATGGTCGCCGGATTGCTCATGCAACATAAAAAAATAATGAACATTTTTTATCAATCAACGAGTTCTGTCTTAACGAAAATGAATTGTTTACAGAGTGGGCTGGATGAAGAATCTTTGTCTTTTAAGCTGCTGTGAAAAAATGATAATCTCTGCTTCTTTATAAAGGAAAAAGATTTTTCACAAGAATTTTATACGATAAAAAACAGTAAAAATATTAACAATACAGAGAAAAAAGAGTCTTTAAGCGTATTGATCGTTTGCTGTTATACCCTGTATTATGTAAGAAGACACTTCTATCATTTTTTGCTGTAAAAAGCTTCTCTTGGTATGTTTTAAGGTATAGTCTTTATGGAAAAAAGAATCCGCGCAAGACAAAAGGCTTATTTCAAAAGGTTATATCGCAAGATTGCTTTTGTTTGCATGATACTCTTTTGTATCGTGATTTTGTGTTTTGTTTTTGCAAAGGCGATCAGTTATTTTTCTTCTCACAAAAAAATAGCACAACAAGCGCCTGTTGAATTGACTATTCCTGTTTTTGACTTGCGTGTGTATTGCAAGGAAATTTCTGCTTCCGTGACGTCTGATATGAAAAGAGAAGTTTATCAGCATTGCCTTAATTTGGAAAGTGAGGCTTATTTTGCTATTCGCGAAATGTGGGATAAGCTTTCTGATACGGCAAAAAAACAATGTTTGACAAGGGTTCGACCGGGGGATGGAAATTATTTTCTCTTACGAGATTGTTTTCTCAATGAAAAAGAAAGTGAAAAAGGCAGAAAACGCAATTACTTTTAAGCTGTTATACGGAAAGTTAAAAGAATGCGAATTTTGATGAAAAGATAAAAAACGCCTCATTACTCTCTGCCTTTATTACCCATAACCTCTATACCACTAAAATGTATTTATTTTGTACAAGCATTGGTCCATTTAAGGTGTGATCGTATAAGCTATGGAGGATTCTTTAAAGTATTTTAAGGGGTATGGTGCTTTTTCAGGGAATTTTTGTGCGCGTTTCATGTAAGGGAAAGAACAGCGTGGAAAGCCCATTTTGCAACGATGCTGCGTAAATGAGGAAGGCGCTCATGAAATATATAAAACGTTTATGGAGTATATAAAACTTATAAGGCCCCCTCTCTTTTTGTTTCATAAAAGTGCAAGCTAGCGCTCCAAGGTTACGGACAGCCTTTGAGCTTTATAGACAGTTCATAAGAGGTATTTTTAATCTTTCCTTTTGCCGTTTTTACTCTGCGTAGGCTCTCCTTCGCATGTAATGTGCAAGTCAATGAATCTGGATTGATTAAATAGGGAACAGATTGAGGATGAAAAAATCTTACGGTCTGAAGGTTTTTTACTCAATACAAAAATTTAAAACAAAAAAGATGAATGATCTTTATAAATCAATTTATTTGTATGAATTTTAAAAAAATTTCAGATTATACAGATTGGTGTGGAGAAAGAATCCGCTTCCTTTGAGGGGGCATAAGCCAACAGGGATAACAAAGGCGGCAATAGATATGATAAAACTGAGTAAAAACATTTCTTTCTTTGCGAGGGTATAAACTTCAAGGTTGTTTTATGCCTAAAGCGTTCTATGGGGTTTTGCTATGGAGCTTATTCTATCTCCCCCAGTTTTCTTGATAAGATTAGGATAAGAGAAAAAATGCGTGATATTATTCATATGGATAGACTTTGAAGAGACATTTTTTTTAAGAAGAATCCGATTTTTAAGAAAGTGTAACATATTAGTCTCTTTTTTAAATAATTTGATATTTTTTGTATTTAACTATTTATTTTTTTGCTCAATTTGTTATCAATGAGGAGGGGGGATTAACTTAAAAATCTATGGGATTAAAATAGAAATTAAGAGGATCGTTGGCATGTTTGAGAAAGAAGAGTGGTCTTTTGATGATTATAGGGCTTGAATAATCTTTCATATTAATCTATCTATAAGAGTCTTAAGAGATTTTGTGAAGCGATCGTGAATTATCGCTCGCAAGGGGTTGCTTTAGCGGTGAAGAAAGGCTATATTCATAAAATAAAGAGGTTCGCGCAATGACTCGTTAGGGCAGAGGTGCTTATGAGTTTAAGGCTCGAGGGGGGAAGGAATATCGGCGTTTTTAGGAGCGGTGGTTTTAGAGCAAAAAGTGGTTTTAGGGCAGAAAAAGGGAAGCTTCCCATGTTCTCTGGTAGGAGTTTGTTCTTTGTGAATTTGTTCCTTGTCAGGTATGTTCTATATGTGTTCTCCTTTTTGTTTTCCACAAGGTAGTTATTTTTTTAGTGAAATATGGTTTATTTTAAAAAAAACACTTGGCATTTTATGTGAACATCACTAGGTTTCTGCTGGTTGACAGAGAAAGAGGGAATTTTTGATTTACAATTTCCCTGCTGTTGGGTGATTTTCAAGAAAACATGTGCTTTTATCAATATCAGTAGGGTTCGTTTGAGTGAAATAAAACGCGGATAGCTTGATAACCGTATGTTAAACATGAGCAGCATGATCAAAAAATAATGCAATGAAGAAGAGTCAATTAAGACACACACTCCAATAAAGGGATAAAGATGAGGCCACAACAAAATAGACGGGTACGCGGTCGCAATAATAACAATAATGGTAATAACAATAATAATCGTCGCGGTCCTAATCCGTTGTCTCGCAATTATGAAAGTAGCGGTCCGGATGTTAAAATTCGCGGAAATGCTCAGCAAATTGCCGATAAATACATCAGCCTTGCGCGGGATGCACAAGGGGCGGGGGATCGTGTGATGTCCGAGAATTATTTACAACATGCCGAGCACTATTTGCGGATTATTTTAGCTGCAGCTGGGCAAATGGCTCAATCAGCTCGACGTGATGAAACGCGTGGTGATGAAAATCGTGATGAAAACAATGGACAAGAATGTAGTGAAAGTGATCCTGAAGAGCAAAAAACAGAGGCTATCGCGTGTGACGCAGATGGATTGCAGAACACAGATGGATTGCAGAAAAAGTCGCAGAAAAATGGTCATGGTTCATATGTCGAAGCACAAAATGCTAATGCGCGTGAAAATGCTGTCGAGGCTCTATCGGATGAGAAAACAGATCAGGAGAATGGTTGCTCTGTGGAAAATGGTGAACCGGTTAAGAAAACACGTCGTTCTCCCCGCCGGCGTACGGTACGGACTAAAGAGCAAGCATCTCTTGAGCTTTCACTGACTACAGCAGAAAATTCAAAAAATGGCGATGTGTCAACTTCAACAGAAGAGGTCTCTGCTTTACCGGGATTAAGTGAGGGAATACAGAGAAAAACCCGCCGTCGCCGTGTGGTCAATCTTGAAGCAGAGGAAAATGTTTAAATTCTTCAAGTAAGCTATGTTAAGTGTTTAATGGTGCTTTTGATCTAAGAATGTGTAAAGGTGCGATTTTTTGCACTTTCTTTGAGTTTTTATTCTTTACGTTTTTATGAATAATAGTCGCCAATAGGGGAGATGTGGCTAAGAAGATTATCTCTTAGCTTTAAGTGGGGCGGCTTGGAAGAGATGAGGGGGATGGAGAAAATCCGCATTTGTGTATTTTAGTTTGTGTATTTTAAGAGGCCGTTCTTTTATAAAGAATAGATTGCTTTGTTTATGCGCGTGTGGTGTTTAATCTTTCTCAATCTACTCAGCCTATTTTACTACCGGAAAGCTACACTGTGAAAGCCATCAATTGCTTTTGCTAAATAAAAGGTGCAAACTGGGCATTCTTGCTTTTATTCTCAATGTCGCAACGGCTTTTCCTTTGGCTTTTGAAGCAGTTCATAAAGAGCTTTTTATGCATAGGCTTCTTTGGTGTGATGTGTGAGGAAATGCTTTTGATAAGCTTCATCATGAAGAGCGGTGGAATGAGAGAATCTTAAGGTATTTGAAGCACTCGTTTGGCATGCAAAAATAAAGGGTTATTATAAATTAATAGGTTGAACTTTCGTCCTCAAGAAGGGGTGTTTCTTGCACTTTCATTTGAGTTTTTACAGGCAATATCCATTTTCTTAAAAATGGGAATGCATTGACTTGAAAAGTAGCTCCTTTATCTCGATGAGGCGAGAGGAGACGGAGAAAAACCACCATCTGCTCAAGTAATCCTATCTTGAAGTGCCCCCACCTTGAAGCTGAAGACAATGTTTAAACCCCAAGAATGGTTTTGTCAGCCGGTGATGTTATTGACTTGCTTCATGAGGTATTGCCGTTGATATTTCTTCTATTGTTTCAATAGAAAGAACGGCAATCAGTGCACCGGTATGATAATTGTAAATCATCAATTTTGTTTGCCCCTCAGGGGTTAACGTCTTTAGAACAATATTGTCTTCTGAGAGGCTTTGCGACAAAATCTGTGTTTTTTTCGGTAGGGAGAGCGTGTGGTGGATAACGTGTGGATTTTTGCTGTGAGAGGAAGAGAGCTCTGTTTGTTTTAGCGCTGATCCCGTTGTAACTTTATAAACGATTAAAAATAGGACGGTTAGAATGAGGAAGAGCGTTATTAAAACGGAAATCATCATTAAACCCATCAATTTTTTTCTCACTCGTTCTACAGCAGGATCTAAGGGGAGATCTTGGGGGTGAGAATTTTGCTCTGTGTGAGGGGCTTTTGAGGAGGGCATTGGCTTGTTTATCCATCATGTCTTCTATTGATTATTTTCTGATGGGTTTATGCGTTTAAAGTTTTTTGTGCAAGAGGTTTGTGGAAGAAGAACGCAGAAGAGAAGGCAATGTTGGTAAAATGTCTTCTTTGTGGACTGTTGATCTCTTGTCATTGACATTTTGGCTTTTAAGCAGAAAATTTCCGTGGTTTGTTACAGACCAGATCAATTTTACTTTTTGTTGATGTAATTGGGGGTGTATGTTTATACATTGGGCAAAAACTTGCTGTCCATAAAATGCAGACTTTTTTATGGATGGCACCATGGCTTGCTCACAGGCTTGAGCCGTTGGGTAGATTTTAGCCATGGTATTGTTGGAATAACAACTGTTAAAATCATCCGTACATGAAACCAATAAGAGAATAAAAATAAGGGGATTCATAAAATATTTCCCAAATGAGCGGTTGATAGCGTGGGTTCCAATTTTTCAGCCTAGGGTCTCTTCATTGTTAAACGTTTTTAACGTTTTTTTGTTCCAAGCGGTTCCAAAATTTTCCAAATTGAATCACTCAAAATCATTGGCTTGCACCGCATAAAAGCCAAGCTTTTGGAGAAAACTGGTAAGGGGACGATTTGAAAAAAAACACTCAAAATAGCGCTGGTGAATGCTCTTTCATATCAAAGGTTTGTTGTACGGGAAAATATAATGGATTTGTTGTATCGCTGGGTATAATGATGTCCAATGGCGTTTTTTAGCGCGTAAGGGCTATGAAGGGCTTGGTGGCTCACTTTATGGGGGAGAAGATTTTGTTGACAGGCGCTGTTTTGAAATGAACTTGAAAATATTGAGAAATATTAAAAAAGTGCGTGAAGGGAAAAGGGATTTTCTGTTTTGGATGTTGTCTTTTGTGTGAAGAGGAGGATTTAGAATGCGGTCAATAAAAACATTAGAATTGTGTCATTTTTATTGGTTTATTGATTTTGTCATAGATGCTTTAAGCTCAGTCAAACTCTGAAGCGTGATGGTTGGCTTTAATCCTTAAAATTTCATCATTTTTCCAAAATAAAAAGGTCTGCACAGGGCAAAAATGACACACGAACATTATACAAAAAGACAGGGGGATAGGTCTGCTCTGATGGGGTATATAAAAAACTGAAACGGCTTGTTCTTCACTGTTTTGGTTTCTGTTTTAGAAGAAGAGGCTGTGATGGGAGGGATGGGGCGTTGAGGGATAGCAGGAAGGGGCTTTTATTGCGGATTTTCGTTGTTACGGTTTTTTGCGAGGGGAAAAATATCTTTGGGCTGAAGAAAAAGGCCTCAAAAGATTAGAAATTTTCCTGAAGAGAGGAATTTACGGTTTAAAAGGCTTCTTTTAAGAAAAAAGATCAAAATACGTATCAGGAACAGAAAGGCAATAAACAATCCCTTCTTTTGTCCATTTGAAAGAAGCTGAACCATTGACAGAAATGGGAACAATTTTTTCGAGAACCGCACTGCCAAAACAAGCTTTTTTATCATTTGCCGGAAGGGCGCCGGATTCAAAGTGTTCATTCCAAGTGATGCGTAGATGCGTTTTGCCATTCAGTTGTGTCTCGATTTCACAGCGTACATAGACATGGCCCTTTTCTTGGGAAAGGGCTCCAAAAGAAAGAGAATTGACAATCAATTCATGAAAAGCCAAACCAATATGCAAAGCGGCATTGGGAAAAAGATAAGGATCAACACCTTCAAGTGAAAAACGTTCTGTTTCTTTTATTAAATAGCCAAACGCTTGCGTTTGGACCAATTCACGAAATTGGGCGCCTCGCCAATCAGAATCGGTGATCAGATCTTGAGAATGAGAAAGAGAATGAAGACGACCTTGAAATTTGCGTAAAAAAACCTGAAGGGATTCCGTATAGCGGGCCGTTTGGCTCGCAATACTTTGAATGATCGCTAGAAGATTTTTAGAACGGTGGCTGACTTCTCGGAGAAGAATTTTAAGCACTTGTTCACGGCGGCGTAAGCCGGAAATATTAACACCGGTGGTAATAATACCAATGATGTCTCCGTTGTCATTGCGGTGGCAATCAATAGAAAATTTGTACCAAATCTCTTGTTTACTCGTATCTTCAAAACGTGCTTCAACGGTTTGCATTTTGCCACTGGCTAAAACCTGCAGTTTAATGGTTTCCATATTGTCTGCAAGGTCAAGCGAAAAAAAGTCGCTGTCACGACACCCAACCCGCCATTTATGGTGCAAATGGTGTGGCAAGTTTTCAGCCCATAAATAAACTAGATTTGTTGCCTGATAGAGAACACAAATATCAGCACCTCGAATCGCTTGCATGAGTGCGCTGATATGAGATCTATCCATAGGAGGCTTTGAAAGAGGCGTAACGATCATAATGGAAAAGGTTTACTTTGCTCTAAGCTGCTTTAGAAGCATTCTCTTGAAAAAATAAAGCCTGCGAAATAAGCGCTTTCACCATATCTGGATTAAAAGGTTTGGTCACTAAAAAAGTCGGTTCTGGACGCTCGCCGGTCAATAACCTTTCCGGAAAAGCCGTGATGAAAATCACCGGGATACGATCATTTTTCAAAATCTCATTGACCGCATCAATGCCTGAACTGTTATCGGCTAACTGAATATCCGCTAGAATCAACCGTGGCTTTTTCTTATGATACATGATCACAGCTTCATCACGCGTGCGTGCTATGCCTACAACATGATGACCTAAGCTTTCTACCATTTGCTCAATATCGAGTGCAATAAGAGGTTCATCTTCAATAATCATCACTTGTGTGGCAATTTGTTGAGAAATATCAATCGAGGCTTGGGTAAGAAGCTTACGAAACTCTTTCGTATCTAGATCCATGATTTCGCTGGCTTCTTGTTCATTAAATCCTTCAACGGCAATGAGCAAAAATGCTTGGCGGGCACGGGGTGTCAGATAGGATAATTTGGCACTGGTTTTTTGTTCAATTCCAAATTGTGGCAGAGGTTCAGGGATATTCGGGGTGGTTTGGTCAAAAAGATGGCAAAAAAGCCAATAGGTCCCAATCCGGTCACTGGATGCTTTGGGAAAAATAGAAATGTCGGCAATGAGCGCTTCCAACATCGCTGATACATAAGCATCGCCAGAGGATTGGCTCCCGGTAACAGAACGGGCAAAACGCCGAAGATAGGGAAGATGCGGGGCAATGCGCGTGGATAATGACATAATTTATAACTCCTTTGACCTTTAAAGCATTTTGTTGGTTGAAATTCTCAACAGATAAAAAAGTTCCGATTTGTATGGAACTTTTTGCCCACAGCCATATTTACAACCATAAGGCGAAAAAATTCTTCGCGGTGCTACTTATATTATATGGATTAGGGGGATGAAAAATGAACGACCGTGATGAAAAAAATCTCACCACACCCTTTAAAGTTGGAGATGATCTTCTCGGGGCTAACAGTGAGATAGCACGGAAATTACGCCAATTTTACATGGAAATTCAAGAAGAAGCGCTACCACGGCGTTTGCTCGAGCTTTTAGAAAAGTTGGAGCGCGCAGAGCAATTTGCTTTAAACAATGTGGAAAAGGTTTGAACCCTTTATGTCAAAATGCGCTAAAAACTTTAAACAAGAACTCCTTTTGGTGTTGCCGGCTCTGCGTGCTTTTGCGGTTTCTTTAAGTGGCAAGCATGATAAAGCCGAAGATTTGGTCCAAGATACGGTGATGAAAGCATGGGCTAAACAAAAGTCTTTTGAGATGGGAACTAATCTTAAAGCGTGGCTTTTTACGATTTTGCGCAATGAATTTTATAGTCAAATGCGCAAAAAGGGAAGAGAAGTTCAAGATACCGACGGTGTATTTACCCAAAATGTTGCGGTTCATCCTTCTCAATATGGAACGCTTGATTTGCAGGATTTTAAAAAAGCCTTAAATCTGCTTTCAGCTGATCAAAGAGAAGCCATTATTCTGATTGGGGCATCGGGATTTTCTTATGAGGATGCTGCAGCTATTTGTGGCTGTGCTGTTGGAACCATTAAAAGTCGTGTAAGTAGGGCGCGTCATCGATTACAGGAGCTTCTTCATGTCGATGGTGAGTCCGATTATGGGCCTGATTCTTATTCTGCTGGGAGTACATTGTGTTCATTTAACGGCTAAAAAAGCATAATAATTATGATGGATAGCCTTGTTTTTTTTATTCTCGTTATAGCTATTACAGTAAAGTCAGTATCTGAGAAAATTCAGAATGTTTGACGTGTATCCTTTGGAACACAAGAAAAGCCTGTATGAAACACTCTCATAGGCTTTTGGTGTTTGTTCCATAAGGTTGCCTTCCTTTGTACTGAAAAATGACGACTTTCAAGTTCGCCAATGGAAATTCTATGACAACAAAAACAAATTTGCTGCCTCAAATGCCTTCTTCTGATGCAACGATATCACGCTGGCGATGGGCAGCAATTGTTGTTTCCCTTGTGATGGCTCTTTTAGCATCGGTTTTTATTATGTTGCTTTCCAATGCCGTTGATCGAGAAGTTGCCCAGTTAAATACAAGTTCAGAATTGCGCGAACAGGCTGATTTGGTGCTGATCAGCCTGATTGATATGGCTGTTGCTGATCGTAGTTATGCAAAAACCCGAAAGCCAGAAGATAAAATACGCTTTGAAAATGCAGAGCGGGAATTGGGAGATATTCTTGATTATATCGAACTTATTGTTTATGCGCATCCACAATGGGATGAATGGTTTAAGGCTTTTAAAGGCGAGGTTGAAGCACGAAAAGCATTTATGAATGCCCATATGCAGGCGCTTGACACAGTTCCTGATCAATCTTCTCAACCTTCTGTGTCGTTGGATGTTTCGAGGATTCCTGTGGCTCGTTTAGCGCAATTGATGACAAGTTTTATTAATGGTGATGATGTGGTGCGACAAAAACAGCGTGAGGGTATCGCATTGATGCGGGCTGCTTTAACATTGGCAGCGATCGTTTCTGTCGTGAGTACTTTTATTTCTGCCTATTTTGTGATTAATCGTTTTCATCGTGATGTGCGTTCTTTAAAATTGTATCAATTGCTACTTCATAGCGAAAATGCTGCTCTTGAAGCTCGTGTGAAAGAAAGAACCCAAGAATTAGAAAAAGCGCGTAATCACGCTGAGAAAGAACGCCAACGAGTTGAAATATTGTTGCAAGATGCAAGCCATCGCATTGGCAATTCTCTGGGGACGGTGTCTTCTTTGCTAGGGCTTCAATTAAGTCGGAGTAAAAATGAAGAAGTCCGTTCTGTTTTAGGCGCTGCACGGGATCGTATTCAGACAATTTCCACAGCCCATCGTCGTTTGCGCTTGAGTGATGATATGGAAACAACTCTCTTGGCCGATTTTCTCAGTTCTGTTGTGCATGATGTCGAACTGGCAGTTCCTTTTGAATTGCGTGAAAACATTACCATTCACACGAACTTTAAAGATTGTCGATTGTCTTCAAGAGATGCAACAACACTTGGAATTATCCTTGGTGAATTGTTGACAAATTCCTTAAAACATGCCTTTCCCTCTCAACGAGAGGGGCATATTTATATCTCTTTTGGTCCTGAGGCAAATGGACAATTGATGCTTATTGTCGAAGATGATGGCGTGGGGATGAAAAGCCAAACTTTAGAACAAAAAACGGGACTTGGGCGTGTGGTTGTGGAACAGCTCTGTATGCAATTTGGTGAAAAACCTCTTTTTGAAACTTCTGCTTTAGGGGGCACAAAGATCGTCATTCCTTTGCCAAAACTTAGCACGAAGAGCTCAAAAAAAATCTCTGACTAATTTTTAAAAGGCGTAAATTTTTTCTGTTTGTTCGTTTTTAAGAGAAGAAAATAACATAATACGTTTTCGCGAAACCATCACTATTCATATAAAAGCTGCTTGTTTTCAGGAGATGCAACACATTTGGAATTACCCTTGGTGAATTATTGACCAAATTCTTAAAATATGCTTGTTCTGATCATCGTCTCCTTCATATTTATATCTCTTTTGGCTCTCAGCCAAATGGACAATCGTTATTCATTATAAAAGAGATAGTGTGGGGATGAAAAGCTAGGTTTTGATTATTTGATTTTTGAACAACAACAGTTTGGTGAAAAGCCCCTTTATAAATTACTACAACTCTCAAAGAATTCTATATTGGTGCCTATCATGCCTAAATCTTCGATCAAAGTAGGTTTTCCGGTTATGCCATTATAAGCTTTAACATGGATATTCTTTCCCTGTACCGTGATGTGATAATAGTCTCCTCTAAAGAGTGCTCCTGATGTGTAGACAGGTATATTGCCGAAAACTTTATCATCTTGTGCACGACAATAAGTTTGAAAATGCCTATGACCAACAAAGATTGCTTTAACATTATGAGAGGTAATGATTGATTTAAAGACCGACAGACTTTGAGCATTTTGGGGGTTAATAAAATGAGAAGAATTATTAGGAAAAAATGCTTTTGCATCGTGGAAATTTATAACAGTGATTTTCCCTCTTGCATCAGCAGCAGCTAAATCTTTTTTTAGCCAATCCAAAGAGCTCTTAACATGGATAATCATATCCCTTTGTTTCAGATTAACTGTATAAGTTGGATAATTGTGAAGTTGTACGTAGTGAATATCTCCATAATCCCACGAGTAGCCAAAACTTCCTTCTATAGAACGAACAGATTTGTTAGAAGGGTTGGTGACCTCCGTGATGTCTTGATTGAAATGGGGGAGTTCGTCCTCGTATTTTTTGATTTCTTTGATCATTCTAGAGACGGCGTCTATAGCACATGCATCACCTGAAGAATTCTTATCTTCAGGAATTATACAATAACCGATATTATTCGCATAATCATGATTTCCAAGCCCTTCATAAACAGGAGAGCCAAGGTTTTTGTATGTATTGGTATAATCTTCGTAGGTTTCTATACGACCAAACTCCGTTAAGTCACCATTGACGATATAAAACGTCGGTTTTTGTGATTTTATTGCTTTTGCAACTTTCTTGTTTTTCTTAAGCCATAGGACTTTGTTTGTTTTGTTGTTAGGATCACCATAATCCAAACGCCATGCTTGCGGATCACTCATGATGATCACAGTATAGTTTTTGGGTGAGGTTTTCTTCGGGCTATTTGAAGATTTTTGGGCATTATGATGAGAATCAATTTCGTCAGTTGAGCGATGGTTTAAATTTCCGAATTTGGTTTTTGATTTTGTCACCTCATGAGGTTTATTTGAAATTTCCTTTTCTCCTCCAATAGTATAATTTGTATAACTCAATATTGATAAAAAAATAATACTTATATTTGTATATTTATATTTCATCAAATTAGCCCCTCAGTTATTTGATAGTTTTCTATTTACAATAATATATTGTAATATACTATAAAATATTTTTTATTAAATAGAATTTGTATTACAAGCTTTTAAATCCGATATATATTTATTTTGGGGTAATTTTCGTTATTAAGAGCCCTTTATTTTGTTTATTGAGAGACGTGCAATTGTCTTTTGATTTTTTCTTGTTCAATTTCTTTATGGTTAAAGCTTCCTTTCTCGTTGTGCATTTTCCTTTTCTTCAATCTTAACTGAAATAACAGAAATTATTAGATTTTTAGCTCCATTCTTATTTGCTGAATAATTTTACAATTTTTCTGATTGCATTTTTGAGACTGTTACACCATTTTGCGTGTGATAAGGTGTCGCTATCGCTTTTTCAGAGATAAAAAAGAAAGGAACCAAAGCTATAATAATAATTATGTTTATTATTGCAGCTTTCATAAACTTAATCCTTTTTAATTATTTATTATCGTTGTATTATAAAATATAAAATAATTTTATACAATATGTGTTTTACATATTTTACATTTATGAAAATTTCAATTAAAAATTTAAGAAGGCAAATTTTATATTATTTATTTGTTGTTTGTAGAAAAATTTAAACTTTGTTATTCCTCATGATCTTTTTCGATATAGAGAAGAATGCGCTTTTCAGATTCTTGATAGAATATATAAGGGAAGAGTCACTATTTTTCTTTATAATTTCACCTTTACGTCTTGATAAGGCAATAGAGCTTATGCCTATTTTAAACATTGCTCTATTTTTTTTGTGTATCCGTTTTCTTTAAACTATTCTTAAGCGCGGAAATCCCTTTGAGGTCTTTTAAACTCTTAGGTTTTTTTTGAAAGACTTTGAAAATGCTGTTAAGCTTTTGTGAGAAAGACACTTGCACGGTGCTTTTCATGCTTTAAGTTTCTTCAGAGGGTCTTATCGGGCTGTTGATTAAGGAATCAATATTGTTTTTTTCTTGTAAGAATGTTTGCAGGTCTTGATTGGTTAAGGCTTTGCTATCAGGTATACGGATACGCATGGGATCAACTTTGACGTCATTGACGATGATTTCAAAATGACAATGGGGACCGGTTGCCATCCCTGTTGTTCCAACATAGCCGATGACCTGTCCTTGTCGTACTTTCACGCCTGGTTTTATATCTGGTGCATAACGGCTTTGGTGTGAATAACTGCTGACATATCCATTCGCATGTTGAATTT
>NZ_CP031843.2:1937500-2105000 GCF_003606325.2 Bartonella kosoyi | reverse complement strand
CCTTTGCAGATATGACACTAACCTTGTGAATTTTATCAAGAAACTTCTCCATGCTAAAAATTTGCTCTCTTAAGTTCAAGGTCTCTTTGTTGCTGTTTCACATTTTCTACAACCCTCTTATCCTTTAAAAAAGTGGAGAGAGAAACAATGGAATAATAAAGCAAAACAAACGCTGAAATATTGAATGGGAGAGAAAGGGAAAAACAAGGACAACTAGCGGTGAAAGAGCGAGAAATAAGGCGCATAAACTCTTCAAGGTTTCTCCTCTATAAAAATATGGGGGTGGGCGATGAAACTTTCCTTAACTATGAGAGAGTATGCATCAGAATGATACTGCTGGGCTTTTATATCACTTTAACATCACACATAAGCCAACCTCTTGCAAAATAGTGTTGATTTTTTGTCTCTTAAAATCAGATAGAAATGGCGTGAGAAGGACCATAAAAGGCTATGTTCCTAAATATTGGAATCGGTTCTTTACTTCTCAGAAAGAGAAGACAGAGCTTTGTAATCTCATAACTGTTAGGCTAGAGAGTAAAAGTGAAATAGGGAAAGGCGGAAGGACAAGAGAAAGATATTGATCCGCGCTTTAAGAAAATGGGGCATATGTGTTATGGGGTGTTATCATTTGAAGCAGATGCGTAACGCATTTACAAAATCACTGATGTGCGCGAAGAGAGCGCGTTTTATCTGCAGAGGATAATTTACATGCATCTTGTGAGTGCAAATACTCATGTTCTCTTTTCTTTTTACTTCGTCTCCAGTTCTTTCACTCTGTGGGGCAGGTTTGCTTGCGTCGATGGTTATTGCAAGGATTGGAGGTGGGGTTGTTTTGTTTATTGATTTTGTGCGAGCCCTGTGATGTTCCCCATTACGGTCGCGTGGTAGAGAAGGTTTCGTGTGCTATTATGGATGGAGAGGAGGTAGCTTTTAGCGTACTTATGGGCTTATTACGCATTAAAATGTATGCTTAATCCTATGCAAATCTTCAAGGAAAGAAAGGGATTCCATAGGGAAAGAAATTTGATCACCTAGGAGCACAAAAAACATAATAACCCAATATAGTGTGAAAAATTCTAAGAGCTTAAGGACATGGCAATTGAGCATTTTTATGGAGAATAGATATCTCTTTAACAGTCTTTTTAATGTTTACATGTCTTTTATTTAAGGAGTATGGGAGCAATGAAGCATAAAGAACGGCTGAAATATTAAAAAAAAATAAAAAGCTGTACATTTTTGTACAGCTTTTCTTTATGCTTGCTTGAAAGCTAAAAGTTTTAAAGTTTGAAAATATCCTTACGGCTTCTGTAACCATAATAGCCACAAATACTGGAAATGATAGCGCCTATTAAACTCCCTAAAAAGCCCCACCATCCCATGTGTGATGCTTTTGTCGTAACTTTATCAGCTATGTGAAGAGCATTTTTTGTTTGTGCATTAAGCTTTTGAGACAAGGTATCGGCTTGTTTTTCTAGCGCTTTGAGGGTTTGTTCTGTTTTTTCCTCTGCACTTTCATAGAGTTGAACGGCGTGGGTGGCTGCCGTTTGTGCATCTGTACGCGACATGCCCTTGTTCATCAAGGCTTTGATGATATCACTTTGATTAAATTTTGTCGTCAGCGTTTCTAGGCGATTAGAAAGGCTATTCCCTAGATTTTTCAGAGTGCTGCGATAATGCGAAGGATCATTTTTGAAAGCGGTGATTGCAGAACCAATATCGTTGAGCGCAGCCTGATAGGTTTGTTTCAAGCGTTCAGGATTGAGGGCCGGAATATCACTTTTTTGGAGAAGTGTACGCAACTCATTGCCCAGTTTATCAAAATTAATTCCATTGTCACGGGTTTCTGCAAAAAACTTTTCAAAATTTTCGCTGTTTAATTTTGCAAGTAGAGAGGGAAGGTTGTCGACGGTTTGTTCTATCATAGACGCGCTTTTTCCAACAGCTTTCGCGCTTAAGTTTGCTGTATGTGAAACCACGTGGATGGCTTGGAATGTCATCAGCAGTGTGATGAGCGCCCAGGTTAAGAAACCATGAAGAGCGCCAGAGATTTCAGCAAAACGCCCAGCAACAAAGCCTCCACTTGCAAGACTGATCACCATAACGATGAGCGAGCCAATTCCCATCGAGAGGAAAGAACCTGTAAAAGGGGAGGATGAGGTAAAGTCCATTTGGCTTAAGCCTAAAGCGGCTATGAGGAAAGAGAGGCAGATTGAGACGGCAAGAGCTGTTATCAATCCAGCAAAAATGGCAGACCATGAAATAGGTGTATGAAAAAATGAATATTTTGTTTCTAGAGATGTTTCTCCTAGAAAATTCGTATCGAAAGGTGTTTTTTCAGGAATGTGGGTTTCCATGTTTTATCTCCTTGAATATGCTGGAGATACAATGTCTTTTTGCCAATTATGTTCCAAAGTTTATAGCCCATTATGGATAATTAGGCTGCTAAAGGTGAATAAGAAAGATCCAAAGTTAAGATTGAAAACATCAGGGTGGAGCGTTTTTTGTCTTTTGTTTAAAGAAACATGATCAAGAATTTTGATTGAGTGTAAAAAAAGAAGCATGAAAAAGATAAAATGGGGGGCTTTACGAGGTCATTAAACAAAATAATATGGAGTGTTTTTTGTTCCTATTCTGTCATCAAGTTTGAATTTTTCATCTCATGACAACGTCTTGGTTGAAAATTATGCGATAAGTATTGTGAATAGGAATAACTTTCATAAGCAAGAGCAGATTTTGTTTACGAGAGTGCTTTCTGTGTGTTTTTAAGATTGTATTCTTTTGACAAATGCTTTTCTTTTTGATTGTATCAAAAAGTTTAAAGAGAGACCGTGTTAGGATATTAAATGTTTTGTTCAACTTTTTTTAAAAACAGTGAAAAATATGGACCCCTTTGTGTTGGGTTTGATCCGAGTCATAAAGTTTTACAATCATGGAATTTGAGCTGCGATGATAAAGGTCTAAAAGATTTTTGCGATATCCTTTTAACAGCGGTTGTGGGGAAGGTGGGGATCATAAAGCCGCAAGCTGCATTTTTTGAGTTATATGGGGTGGAAGGGCTTCAAGTTTTGAAAGAACTCATTGAAAATGCACAAAAACAAGGTTTGTTGGTTCTCGTTGATACAAAAAGAGGGGATATTGGCTCTACCGCTGAAGCTTATGGACAAGCTTGGCTTGGCGTCAATAGTCCCTTCAAAGCCGATGCGATAACAGTCAATCCTTTTTTAGGGTTTGATGCTCTTATTCCTTTGATAAAAATTGCAGAAGAAACAAAAACAGCGGTTTTTATGGTTGTTCAATCGTCTAACCCAGAGGGAAGACAAATTCGGAATGCTCGCATTGGGGATCAAACGGTTTCGCTCCATTTGGCGCAGCGTATTTATGACTATAATAGCCAATCTTCAAGTCAATATCGTCATGTTGGTCCTATCGGGGCGGTTATTGGTGCAACATTAGGCTGTGACGCAAAAGAAACAATTGAACAGCTAAAAAATAGCTTATTTCTTGTTCCAGGCATTGGGGCTCAAGGGGGAACAATAACACAATTAACTCAGCAGTTTCCTCAAAGGCTATGGCAGAATATTATTCCTTCAATTTCAAGGTCAATTACAGAGGTTGGTCGAAATCCTGTTGATTTAAAAAATGCCATTCATAACTTTGCTGAGCAATCTAAAAATACACTTCTCTCTTAAATTTGGGGCGCTTGCTCTAAGGGGAAAGGCTCTTCCTGATCTTCCTTATAAAAAAGGATGCTTCTATTCAGTTTTAAGAAAGATGCTGGGGAATTTGGGGATTTATCCAAAAGCAAATGTTCCTCTTGAGACTTTTTTAAAAAAGCATGTGTCTTGTATTTGGTGTTGGTATAGGGAGAGTTCTGTAAGCAAGTGTTTGAAAAAACAACTGTTTGAAAAAAGAGAGGCAGGAAAATACAGAGATCTTGGGAAAGATATTGAGGGAAGAGTTCTTTCAAAGGCGATGAAATAAGGGGAAATGTGCAAAAGAAAGGTAAAAATGGCTCAGAGATGAAGTAAGAGATGAAGCATAACAGTCTTTGGGGAGTTGGGAAGCCTTGGATTTGAGAGTGTGCACATTTTCAATCAAATAGAGGGATGAAGGCTGAGAGGTCCATACAATAGATGGATTTTTAATTTTTTCTCTGCCTTAAAAGTTGAAAATTCTAAATCCATTTTGGTTTGTCAATAATCTGATTTTTTCTTTAAAAAAGGTTCCACTTTTTGGTTTTGCATGGGGGCTCTATCCTCTCAATGTCGATGTCTTTACGGGAGAGCAGAATAATCACCCGTCTGGAGCTTACGTGAAGGACAAAACAAAAGCTGTTTTGTATTGGTTAAGGATGCTGCCAAGCTGGGGGCTGGGGAGCTGGTTAAAAAAACAAGGGTGAGATCTTTTCGTGAAATGGGGGTTTGATGGTATGATTGTGATGCGTGTGTGTTAAAGAATTTGAGAAGCAGATAACTTCTCATTAAAAATGAATTCTGCCAATTTAAGAAAAACTATTTTGATTGCAAAGATCCTGAAATTACTTTACACGTTAAAAGGTGTTTTGGTCGCATACGCAACGACCAATAGGGCCTTGAAAACCCTATAATCCGAACGCGAAGATAAACCTGCTTTGCGGGTATCCCGGAATTCCGGGAGTTTTTGCTATGTCCAGGTGCGTTTTCGTACTAAAAGCAAAAAGGCTGATTCGGATTCAGTATTTTCAAGCTCCCGGAATACTCATTGCGAGGGCGCTCGCACCCGGTGGGGGAAGAAAATGCAAAATCAAAATCTTAAACTTGATCTTTTTGTTGGCAAAAGAATTCGCTTTAGGCGAAAAATGCTGAAGATGTCTCAAAAGACATTAGGTCAACATTTAGGTGTGAGCTTCCAACAAATCCAGAAATATGAAAAAGGCTTAAACCGTATGAGTGCAGGGCGTTTAAAGGAAATTTCCGATATTTTGAATGTTCCACTTGCCTTTTTTTATACTAATATCATCACAAAAGAAAATGCTTCGTACCATTATGATGAACTCGCAGCGAGCAAAGAGGAATATTTGCTTTTAAAAAGTTTTAGAGTCCTCACATCTGTCAAACAAAAAGCAATTTTAAAGCTACTTTCTGATCAGAATTAAAACGTTTTAAATGATGGATGGCCCACCATTTTCTTTCCTTTCTCCTTATTTTCAAAGTCGAAGATTTTTAATCCACGCTGACTTGTAAAAAAATCGTCTGTAAACAATCTGGTGTCTTTTCTAACACATTCCATTGGGCTAATTTCATATGAATATATAAGCCACTTCTTTTTAAATATTCATGAAAGTATTTAGGGGTAGCATGGTGATAATGCTTCCATTTTTTCATAATGAAAACGATTAAACGTTATGAGATGAGCTTTAAGCGCTGCTTCTTTTGATTGTTTCAATTTCGCAAGGTTGCTTCCTTTCTATCGTTTTGCTTCTGTGTTTAGAAGCGTTCATCTTTCAATTAAATCGTTTGTAAACAGCTCGCTGTCTTGTCTCGCTTATGCCCTGCTGTCTTTATATGAATAGGTGAGCCATGTCTCTTCATAAAGATTTATGAAAATGTCTAGAAACATAATTATGGCGATAATGCTTTTGTTTCGCTTTGACCTTTTAACGGCTCTAAAGGATAAAGATTCTTGAAGTTCCACCAATCCGTAGATAATAGATTGTAAAAGCTTGTAAACAGTTTGGAGATTATAAACAGTTTGCTTTTCCTTAAAGTGGGTTTCAGCGGTTGATTTCATATTACGATTTTCAAATGATCATGTTTTATGGCACAACGGGATCATCACTCATTGTTTTACTGGTTGGGTGAGCCCTTCATGTTATGAGATTTTTCTCATTTTAAAGCTTTTTATGGTCAATTAAGGTCATTTCTCTGCATGTGATAAGTGGTCTTTAGAGGTGGCGTACAACACTTGAAAACAAGAAAAAATGCTTTTTATGCCTCCTTCAAGTACCAAGAGTTTTTGCAACATTGAAGGATAAAGCGTGTGACCGGCTTGCAGCTTTTATTGAGGTGGTAAGAGGGATGAAGGTATAATGGACTTTATCCTTTTCATGAAGATTTTATATTACGTTCAGAAGATTTTATGCGCATATCATTATATGATTCATAAGGTTGTTTGTGAAATGGATGCGAGAGTATAAAGAGATATTTTTTTACAGGTGAGTAAATTGGCAATAGAATGATGTTTTTTATTGCAAGTGTTTTGTTTTATGTGTGGGGGCGTGACTTTATGAAGGGGAAATTTTTTAGAGGATTGCTTTAAGGCGGATTGCTTTTGTAAAAATAAAAGCCTCTAACATGTTGTTAAAAGCTTTGAGGGCGATAAAGTCATTGCAGCGTTTGTTGCTATGGGATAATGGTTATCCGTAAACACCATATTGTTGCTAGAGAATAACATGTCATTGAAACAAGAAAAAACCAAAGCCCGTTTACCTCGTGGTTTTGTGGATCGTACAAGTGCACAATTGTATGCAATCGAAACTATGATTGCGCAAATTCGTGAAGTTTATGAACTTTACGGTTTTGAAGCGCTTGAAACACCCGTTTTTGAATATACGGATGTGTTGGGGAAATTCTTACCAGATTCCGATCGTCCCAATGCAGGGGTTTTTTCGCTCCAAGATGATGATGAACAATGGATGTCTTTACGCTATGATCTGACGGCTCCTCTTGCGCGTTATTTTGCTGAAAATTTTGAAACGTTAGCAAAACCCTATCGCAGTTATCGGTTGGGATTTGTTTTTCGCAATGAAAAGCCTGGTCCAGGGCGGTTTCGACAATTTATGCAATTTGATGCAGATATTGTTGGAACACCAACCGTTGCAGCAGATGCGGAAATTTGCATGATGGCAGCCGATAGTTTGGAAAAATTAGGTATTGCACGCCATGAATATGCTATTCGTTTGAATAATCGAAAAATTCTCGAAAGTGTTTTGCAGGTGATTGGTTTAGGAGAAAAGGAGCAGCTTGATCGGCGCTTAACTGTTCTTCGAGCAATGGATAAACTGGATAAATTTGGTCCTGAAGGCGTGCGTTTGCTTTTAGGCAAGGGACGTTTGGATGAAAGTGGTGATTTTACAAAAGGGGCTGAGCTTCAAGATAAAGAGGTTGAATGTATTCTTTCCTTACTCACGATAGAAGCAAAAACGGCAGAAGAAACCCTTGATGCTCTCAGAAAAATCGTTGGTCAGAGTGCGCAAGGTCTTGAAGGGGTTGGCGAACTTGAGGAAATGCAAACAATCTTTGCCGCCAATGGGTATCATAATCGCATTAAAATTGATCCTTCGGTGGTGCGTGGATTGGAATATTATACGGGACCTGTTTTTGAGGCGGCATTGCTTTTTGATGTTCTCAATGATGATGGGCAAAAAGTTGTCTTTGGCTCTGTTGGGGGGGGGGGGCGTTATGATGGGCTGGTTGCGCGTTTTCGTGGAGAAAATATTCCGGCAACAGGCTTTTCAATAGGGGTTTCACGTTTGATTGCTGCTTTGCAAAACCTTGAAAAATTGCCGGTGAAAAATAGTCTTGGACCCGTTGTGGTGTTGATGATGGATAAAGAGCCAGAAGCTGTTGCACGCTATCAGAAAATGGTGATGAAATTGCGAAATGCGGGAATCTGTGCAGAACTCTATTTGGGGGCATCGGGAATTAAAGCGCAGATGAAATATGCAGACCGGCGTCAAGCTCCTTGTGTGATCATCCAAGGTTCACAGGAACGTGAGAGCGGAAAAATACAGATCAAAGATTTAATCGAAGGTGCGCGTTTGTCTCATGAAATTAAGGATAATCAAACATGGCGTGAAAGCCGTCCTGCGCAAGTGATGGTTGATGAAGAGCAATTGGTGCAAACAGTACAAGATATTTTAGCCACCCAAAAACGGTAATAGTTTTATGAAAGCATTCGCTGCGAAGCGCTTGAATATTTCCTCTTCAATTTTCATAATGTGTCTTTTATCTGTTTTCGTGTGCTTAAAATCTTATTTTTTTAAAGTTTATGCGGCATAAAAAGAATTCTTTTAAAAGGTGAAAAAGGCTTTGTATTCATGATAAAATGAATTATTTTGAGGACGAAGAAAGAGTTCTTTTAAGGGGGGTAAACATCTTCCTGAGGTACAATATGGGATATTGAAGCGTTCAAGATCTTTGTCCCACCCCTGTGTTTAGAAAAATCAATGGTCAATAAGAGAAACCCAATAGCTTATAGAAATATTGACCATTCAGATGCGTCTAACTTTTGAATTTTCCTTTGCTGGTATCATATTTTCTGCTGTTTTCTTATCGACAGTCTAAAATTTTACATCCGTGAGAGATGAAAGAGCTCTCAAGAGTTTTATTTTAGAAGATTTTTTAGTTTCAAAAGCAACGAATAACTTAAATCAAACCATTTTTAAAGGGAGAAATGAAAATGGCTCAATATGATTTTACCGTGCTCTATGAAAGAAATCCCTTTATTTTGAAAAAAACTGAAGATATTGGAAAATCATTTAAACTTCCTCCTTCAAACTTCGGATTTAAAAACCTTCCGCAAATTACATTTTCAGGCGCCTCGTCGTGTCGGCGTATGATTTTGAGGGGGTTATTTAGTGGATTGAAGATTTATTTTGTGATGTTGTGGCAGATAGGGAAAGTGTTAAATGAAGGGGGAATGATGTGGATTTATGGTTTGATCAGATAACGTTGGATTATGATATTCTGAAGGACTTTTTTAATTTGTGTTCTTTCAAGTGAAGAACCAGAATATTTTAATTTTGAAAGTTTTAAAGAAGGTATCAAGGAATTAGAAAGGATTCAGATTATAGAGAAGGGAACAAGAGAAGGTTGTTATTTCATTAATCCTGATATTTTTGGTCTTCCTAAATGTGATGAAACTTTTGAGTTCGATGAAGAAGAAACAAAAGCATACTTTACGGAAGAACACCCCAATAAACGCCTGCTTTAACTGTTTCTCTTTTAGAGAAAAATAAAAGCGTAGAATAAATGGCTATGAGAATAGCAACATTGATGTTGTGTGAATTGGAATGTTTGCGGGAGCTGTTTTGATTTAATCCTTTTCATCAACAGTTATTGGTGCTTATTTGTGCAGGGCAGTTTTTATGCCATATTTTATTCTCTTTTCATGAGATAAATTTGATGCGTACGTCCTCTTCAAAAAGATCGTTGATCTGTATTTTTCTTCTTGATGTTTTGTGAACCTTGGATGATCAATTCCCTTGGAACTTAAGAGCGTTTAGATAAGGCATATCTCGTTTTTTTAGTGTTTTCCCCACATGGGCTCTGCGCTTATGATGTGCAAAAAAGTGATTTTGATTGATGCAATAGGAAACAGATTTGAAATGAAAAATATTGCGATATTTCAGTATCTTACTCAAGTTGAGGTACGCTTAAAGGATCATTATCAATCAAGATGTTGTCACGAATAGATGTTTAAAAAAAACACAAAAACCATAAATTCCTTCTTGCGAAGGAATTTATGGTAGAAAGTTTACATTTGACAAATATATAATTAGTCTTGAAATTAACTTTTCAAGGCTTTTAAAACATTTTGTGGTGAAGAAACTTCATAAGGATCGGTTGTACAATTATCTGAAAAACCTGCTTCTTCGAACCATTGCTCAATTACACCGTCATTAATAACAGCAGCATAGCGCCATGAGCGCATGCCAAAACCAAGATTGTCTTTTGCAACCAGCATACCCATTTTGCGGGTGAATTCACCAGAACCATCGGGAATTAATTTCACGTTTTTGATATTTTGTTCTTTTCCCCAAGCATTCATAACAAAAGTATCATTGACGGAAAGGCAATAAATTTCATCAATACCAGCCTGTTTAAATTCATCATAGAGTTTTTCAAAATCAGGCAGCTGAAGGTTTGAGCAAGTAGGCGTAAAAGCGCCAGGAAGAGAAAAAAGGATAACGCGCTTTCCTTTAAAGTAAGCATCACTTTTAACATCTTGCCATCGGTAAGGATTATCTCCTCCCATTGATTCATCGCGTACACGTGTATGAAATGTGACATTGGGAACTGTTTTTTTTACCATAAGGATGCTCCTGTATTTTTTAACGAAAATCTTGTTTTAAAACAACCTTTGTATTTAAAACATATGGGAAAGATCATTTTAAATAAAAGGGCTTCTTAAAAAAATATTACTTTTAACAAGTGTGCAAATATTTCACACTTGCGTCAAGTAGAATTAACGGTCGACTTTGAATACTCTTCATCTTAAAATTAAATGAAAGAATATGAAGGTATTACCATGACCATAAAGACAGTTTTGACCACGGCTTTTGAGGGGCAAAAACCGGGAACATCTGGTTTGCGCAAAAAAGTGTCTGTTTTTCAACAACCCCATTATGTGGAAAATTTTATACAGTCTCTTTTTGAGAATATTGGACCTCTTGAAGGGAAAATGTTAATTCTTGGGGGAGATGGACGCACCTTTAATCGGACTCTCCTTCAGATTGTGTTGAAGATGGCGGTAGCAAATGGGGTTTCTTGTGTAAAAATGGGAAGGGGCGGTATTCTTTCTACACCTGCTGTTTCGCATCTTATTCGTAAATACCATGCGCATGGTGGGCTTATTCTTTCTGCAAGCCATAATCCTGGTGGTCCAGAGGGAGATTGTGGAATCAAATACAATATTGCCAATGGGGGACCGGCGCCTAATTCTTTATGTGAGGCTATTTTTGCAACATCGCAACGCCTTTCCTTTTATAAAATTCTTGAAGCGCCAGATGTTGAGTTAGATCGCCAAGGGATGACCTTTATGGGAGCTATGCAGATCGAGATTATTGATCCTGTTGCCGATTATGTTGCTTTGATGCAGGAAATTTTTGATTTTGATTGTATTGCTAAGGCTGTTGCTCGAGGTTTGACTTTGCAGTTTGATGCCATGCATGCGGTCACAGGACCTTATGCGCATGAAATTTTTGAAAAATGTTTAGGATTTTCTGAAGGGACGGTGATCAATGGCACTCCTTTGCCAGATTTTGGAGGCGGTCATCCAGATCCCAATTTGGTTTATGCCAAGGCTCTTTATGATTTATTGATGTCAGAGCAAGGACCAGATCTTGGTGCCGCATCTGATGGCGATGGTGATCGTAACCTCATTATTGGACGTCAGCAATATGTCTCACCTTCTGATTCCTTGGCAATTATGGTAGAACATGCCCATCTTATTAAAGGGTATCGCCAAGATATTATGGGGGGCATTGTGGGGGTTGCGCGCTCTATGCCAACAACGCCTGCTGCAGATTTGGTTGCTGAAAAATGCGGATTAAACTTTTTTGAAACGCCAACAGGGTGGAAGTTTTTTGGAACGCTTTTGGATGCTGGGAAAGTAACCTTTTGTGGTGAAGAAAGCTTTGGAACCGGCTCTCATCATATCCGCGAAAAAGATGGTTTATGGGCTGTCTTATTTTGGTTAAATCTTTTAGCAGTAACAGGAAAAACAGTTGCACAAATTGTGCAACAGCTTTGGCGCACCTATGGGCGCTTTTACGCACTGCGTCATGATTATGAAGAAGTTGAAGAAGACAAGGCTTTGGCTTTACTCGAACACTTGCGAGCGCACTTACCACAAGCTGGAACAGAACTTTTTGGATTTTTGGTCAAAAAAGCAGATGATTTTACCTATCATGATCCTGTTGATCAGAGCGTGAGCACGCGGCAAGGGATCCGTATTTTTTTCGAGAATGGCGCACGATTGGTGGTGCGTTTATCGGGAACAGGGACGTGTGGTGCAACCTTACGGCTTTATTTTGAACAATATGAAGGGGATCGGCGCAGACACAATTTAAATCCCCAAGACGTTCTTCAACCTTTGCAACAGGTGGCCCTAAAACTGTTAAACATACAACAAGAATTGGGACGAGACCACCCTGATATTATCACATGAGATCATGGGAATGTTTTTTGCAAAGATATGATGATTGATCACATTCGAAAGGGTTTGATTGATTCAATATAAGAGGATCTTATGGTCTATGAGGGGTATTGTACAATGTTATAAACGCAGCGATTGTACGGGATGATCGCATTTATGAACATAGGTGGCAGATCAAGAGGTAATAAAAGAACTTGTTATTTCTAAAATAATGGACAATAAGCTCTTCTTGCTTTATGACCCATCATCGTGAATGGTTATTTCTTAAATAAAGGGGAATTTATGACCCAATATCCCAAGTGTCCTCGTTGTGATTGTCTTTATACTTATGAAGAAGGTGAAAGTTTTGTGTGTCCTGAATGTGCCCATGAATGGCCCCAAAAGGATGATGATACTGTTCTCTCCGAGATTGTTTATGATGCTAATGGTCAAATCTTGACCAACGGAGATACCGTTATGGTGATAAAAGACTTGAGAGTAAAAGGCGCTTCCTCTGTTTTAAAAGGAGGAACGAAGGTCAAGAATATTCGCTTGGTGGATGGGGATCATAATATCGATTGCAAAATTCCTGGGATTGGACAGATGGGGTTAAAGTCGGAATTTGTTAAAAAAGTTTAGGCGGTTACTCTCTTGCCATTGTTTTTGACTTTCATTGGTTTGCTGTTTTCATATTCTGCTTCAATAGAGTTCTTTTCCAATCGTTCTGTTCTTATTTCATCGATTATGCTCATCCGATAGATACAATATCTTGGGTATACAAAAGCTATGTCTTGCGAGAGAAATAGCTTTCTTTCAGACATGTCGGCTGGTGAGTGGGACTAGGATGTTCATTGATATTAAGAAAACAGTAAAAGAACGCGCTTTATGAGAAGAATAATGCCGTAAAGTAAGAAATTAACGACGGCTCAATTGAAGGAATTTTTCCCCCTTTTATCAAATCATTTCCAAAACAACCCTCAACGATCTGGCTTTGATTGATTTTTTATAGGTATTTGTCCATATCTTTTGCACCATATTTATGGAGATAAGAGTAAGGGGATAGAGGCATAATTCTTGATTTCAAGAATAGGAAAAGTTGGTATGATACTTAAAAAAATATTTCTCAATACGCTTAAGCCTGTTTTGCAATAATGCCCATGAAATGGTATAAGGCAAGCGCCGTTGAGCGCTATCATCTTTATGTTTCATAAAAGGATAAGCCAATACCATCACGTACTTTGCTGGTCTTCAATGCTGTAACAGCCTTTATATTTATCCCTATGGTTGCATTCTTATCGTTGAAAATGTTCATAAGAGGTATCGTTTTTGTTATCTTCTAATTTATGGTGTGTTCGTAAATGATTTTGGTTGATGCCATAAAGACAATTGAAATGAGAAGATTATTAGGATTCCCATTCAAGGTGTACAAAATATAAAAGCGTGGTCTTTGTTGATTGGTTGTTATAAGAAGCATTTTACGGAATTTTATCGTCGCAAATACTGAAAATGATCGGATACAAGGGGACAAGTCTGTGCTCTGTCTTATATTCTTTTCTTTTTGTTGGAACGGTTCCCTTGTTTTTGGGGGGTAAAGTTGCATGACAAGATCATGAGGCAAAATAAATTTAAAGCACGTTCCTGCGTTTATGGGAGTGTCCCAGCATGTATGTGATGGGTTCGTTGAAATGATGCCTTTAAAGGGGACAAAAATCATTTTAAGGTCTATGGGGAAGTGAAAAAGAAACCTTATCATTGTATACGATTGTTTTTAAGTAGTACTGTATTTTATAGCAGCACGGCTTACGTCTAAAATTATGAGGGACAAAATGGTCGAGGATTTTCACACCCCATGTTGTTTTAAGCCTTGTTGAAGAAAGATAATCTGTGTGGTCGTTTTACCTATTGAGGTCGATATTTATTGTGGCATGGCTTCAACGCCTAAAACTTCAGGGATAAAATGGCGTAAAAGATTTTCAATACCATGTTTGAGCGTTGCTGTTGAAGAAGGACAACCAGCACAGGCACCCCGCATATTGAGATAAACAATGCCATTTTCAAACCCGCGAAAAGTAATATCGCCACCATCATTGGCAACGGCTGGGCGAATGCGTGTTTCAAGCAGCTCTTTAATGGTTAGGACAATATCAGCGTCTTTTTCGTCATAAAATTCTTCATTAAGGGCATGGGCTTTTGCTTGTGTTGTGGCGTTGGTGGTAATGACAGGCTCATTGGAGAGAAAATGCTCCATAATTGTGCCTAAAATGATGGGTTTGAGATGTTGCCATTCCCCTTCTTTTTTGCTTACAGTGATGAAATCATAGCCTAAAAAGACACCATTGACATTGGGAATATTAAACAGTTTAGCTGCCAAAGGTGAACTTTTAGCCGCTTCTTCACGGTCACGAAATTCTAAGACGCCTTCAGAAAGGACCACCCGCCCTGGGAGAAATTTAAGTGTTGCAGGGTTTGGGGTGGTTTCAGTTTGAATAAACATAGACTCTCCTTTTATCATGAAGAATTAGAAAGATCATTCCATTTTTTAAATATTATATTTTTTAGGCAATAGACTTAATATCTTCATCAGCAAGATTGCTAGGAATGACAATGACAGGGATTGAAAAAGCTGTTCCTTTATTCCCGATTAATTGGATAAGGGGGCCTGGTCCTTCTGCATGTCCGCTGGCGGCTAAAACAATGAGTGCAATTCTTTTATCTTCGTCAATCAGTTTAGAAATTTCATCAATTTTTTTTCCTTCACGCACCACTATTTCTGTTTCAAGCGCATGGGAAGTGCGGACATCACTGGCAATATCTCCTAATATTTTATGAGCACTTTGCGTTGATTCTGTGCGCATAACGTTGTTTACACCCAAAAAATGTTGAAATTCTATACTATCAACAACACAAAGCAAAACCAACGTTCTATTGGTGTTTTGAGCATGTTGTGCAGCAAACGCAACGGCACGCCGACACTCTGGTGTCTCATCGATGATGACAAGGTTTTTTTTCTTGGGCTCTTTTTTCGGATTTTTGGGTTTAGAAATCATGCACTTTCTCTATTTTGTACAAACGATTTTTTTTTTGCTTTCTACAATTTTTAGGGGTATTGTTTTTATATATTGTGCAAAAATCCAACAATTTCACGAATTTTTTTCATATTTTCTTCTGCGAGCATACTAGCACGTTCTGCGCCATCATGCAAAACAGAGTCAATATAACCGCTTTCTTGATGAAGACGACGTAACTCTTCTGTTATAGGGGCAAGCTTATGGACGGCAAGGTCGGCTAGCGCTGTTTTAAAATGTGAAAATTGTTGACCAGAAAACTCTAAAAGAACTTTTTCTTTACTCACTTTGGAAAAGGCGGCGTAAATACCAAGCAGGTTATCCACTTCGGGTCGTTCTTTTAAAGCGTCAAGAGAATCTGGAAGAGGCGCAGAATCTGTTTTGGCTTTACGTATTTTTTGGGCAATAAGATCTGCATCATCGGTCAAATTAATGCGTGAGAAATCTGAAGGATCTGATTTTGACATTTTTTTTGTCCCATCACGCAAGGACATAACGCGTGGGGCGGTTATTCCAATCAGTGCTTCTGGGAGGGGAAAAAAGCCTTGTTTTTTTTCTTCATCCGTTGGCATAGAGATGCCAAAATTTAAGTCAGCAATACGGTGGGCATAATCATGGTTAAACTTTTGTGCAATATCGCGTGTGAGTTCAACATGCTGTTTTTGATCTTCCCCTACCGGAACATGCGTTGCACGATAGACTAAAATATCAGCCGCCATCAATGTGGGATAGGCAAAAAGCCCAAGGGATGCTTTTTCGCGATCTTTTCCTGCTTTATCTTTAAATTGTGTCATACGTTGAAGCCAGCCGATACGGGCAACACAATTTAAAATCCAGGCGAGTTCAGCATGTTGAAAAACACGTGATTGGTTGAAAATAATGTGTTTTTGGGGATCAATACCGGCGGCTAGAAAGGCGGCAGTCACTGTTCTGGTGGATTCCCGTAAAATAAGGGGATCTGGGTTGACGGTGAGCGCATGCATATCCACAACACAATAGAGGCAGTGATAAGCATTTTGTAGTTCAACCCAATTTTGAAGGGCTCCAAGATAATTGCCAAGATGTAAGTGACCACTCGGTTGTACGCCGGAAAAAACAAGGGGAGTGAAGGTATCCATAGGAGTGCGCTTTCTAATTTAAGGTTATTCGTTTTATTATTTTTGACAAAGTATAGAGATTATGGACGTTTTTTCAAATTTTTAAGCGTGTGAAAAAAGGAAAGGGGGTTGGATAAAAAATAGGCAATAAAATAGAGTGAGAATATACCCAGCATGATCCCTGCTAAGGTGCTGAAACGCAAGAAAAAGGAGGCTTTTGAAGATAAAGGAAAAGATAAAAATCCGCACACATGTAATCCGTAATAGAGGACGAGTGCACTCAAAAGAGAAGCGATTATGAGGCATAATATTCGCTTGATCAGTTGGGCGTCGTATTTCCAATACCCCCGTTTGATGAGGACACCCCAAAGCAGTAGGGTATTGACCCATCCAGAAGTAATTTCCGCAATAACAATGCCGCGTGCGGAAAAGAAAGGAAATAATGTTAAAGCGAGGCTGATATTGATGAAAACACAAATGCCCGTAAAAATCATTGGTGTTTTGGTATCTTCATGGGCAAAGAAATTAGGAATAAAGACCTTAATGAGTACAAAAGCTGGAAGTCCTAGTCCATAAAGTCCCAATAACTGTGCAACATGCTGTGTTGATTGATCGGTAAATTGTCCGCGCTCAAAGAGTAAACTAACAATAGGGGTGGACAGCAGCAAAAAAGCGATGGATGCTGGAAGCGTTAACAGGAGTGTTAATTCAATAGAGCGATTTTGCAAATGGTGAGTTTCTTCAAGCTTTTTGCTTCGCAACGCGCGGGTTAATTCTGGTAAAAGAACGGTTGCAACGGCAATGGCAATCACGCCTAGAGGCAATTGATAAAGCCGATCAGCATACATCAAAGAAGAGACAGCCCCTGATTGACTAGAAGCAATGTTGGTATTGATGAGCAAATTAATTTGCGTGATACCACCCGTGATGGCTGCAGGGAATGCTAAGGTTAAGAGCTTGCGTACATTAGGGGTTAAATCGGGACGGCGGAAGAAAATTTTCATGCCACTTTGACGTAAAGCAACCGCAATTAGGACAAGTTGAAGAAGTCCTGCCGCCAACACACCCCAAGAGAGATTTAAGCCGATGTGCCAAGCGTCAAGTTGATAGATCCAAGCATAGGCGAGCACACCAATCAGAATAATATTTAAAAAGAGCGGCGCAACGGCGGCAATAAAATAGCGGCGCAGAGCATTGAGCATGCCCCCCATCATCGCAGCGAGCGACATGCAGGTTAAATAAGGAAACATGATCGCAGTAAAATGAATGGTGGCATTAAATTTTGTGGCGTCTTCGCTAAAGCCTGGCGCAATAACCGTTCGCACCAAAAAAGGCATACTCAGTTCCATCGCAATGGTTAACAGTAAAAGCAGCGAAAAGAGAACACCAAAAACTTCTTCTGCGAATTTACAGGCAGATTCTTGACCATCTTCAGTGATTTTTTTAGCAAAAAGAGGAATGAAAGCAGCATTAAAGGCACCTTCAGCAAAAAAACGGCGGAATGTATTGGGAAAACGAAAAGCCGCATTGAAGGCATCAGAAACAGGACCCGTCCCTAGTGCTGCTGCCATAAGCATTTCACGGATGAAGCCAAAAATACGGCTCATCAGAGTTCCGGAAGCAACGGTTGCAATTTTTTTAATCAATGTCATAAAAATATATCAGGTTTGTGGTAAAAGAAAAGCGGTGAGTAGAGAAATAAGCCGTTTTAAATCATAAAAATCTGATCTGTATTCCCATACAAGAATATATTTGTGCAGCGTTTTACGACGGTGTTTATCTTTCTGTCAACAATGGTTGCGTGAAGACTTTTAACATGCTCCTTGTTTTAGTTGCCTTACAATTTTTATTGTTGTCATAAAATCATTAAAATTTCTTTTTCAAAATGAAATATGGAAGCGATATCATAACAGTTTAGGGATATAGAATAATCATTTCTCTCTAGGGGGGTGATGTTCGTGGAGCGTGTATTCAAATGGCGCCGTGTTTTACATGAGAGACTTGACCCATTTGTGTGCTTATGAAGTAACAAGCCGGCTCACCATTACACATCTTTCCAGCTCTAGAATGTTGCGACAGACTTTGCATTTAGGCGATTCATGAAAAGGCATTTTACTCTTTTCTTAAATCATTTTGATCCATACGTTAATCCTATCTGTAACGTGCAAACGAATGGTTTTGATTGATGCAACATAAAGAGATTTGAAATGAGAGAATCTTACGATCTTTGGAGCTTTCATTCAACATGCAAAGTAGTGAATACTCATCATAAATCAATTTATTATACCCTATTTAAAGATACGCAAATAAAATAAAAACGTGAAGCAATGCACCATTTTCATTTTTGAAAAAGATAGAGGGCTTTTAAGGCTTTTAAAAGCTTGTCAGGCTGAACGCAACGGTGATGGCAACGCCGTGTGATGGGGTTTTACTTTTACGGCTTTACAGCTTTATGTTCTCCCCAAATGAGGCAGCCTTCTTGTTTCAGAAAGTCTATAAATAGAGGATGGCAAAACGTAATTTTTCAACAACATCTTGCCTGTTTTTAGCACCACGGGCAAGGGCATTATAGGGAATGAAAGGGATGAATGATCTTTTCAAAAATGACCAATCCTTATCAATTGCTCTGCTGAGATTCCTGTTCATCATTGATGGGGCTTTTTCTTTGTTTATTGAAAGTTTTTCTCTTATGGTTTTCGCATTTCGTTGACGCACGATTGATTTGCCGATGAAGGTAGGGGATAAAGCTTATCTTTTTTTACCAGAGAGGGTAAAAAAAGATAAGCTTATATGAATTTTTAGAGAGTTATGGCCTTTGCGTGCTCTGTTTTGTGAGAGGGCATATTTTCTTGTCTCTTGATGTTTTGATAGATGTTTTCTGGCATTGGTGTTCGACCATGTTTTTTCAGTGTTTTTCTTGGATAATTGCTATGGGGTAGATTGATGCTGCTTTGGTGCTAAGCGGTTACTCAATTGGTGGTCATAAAACGCCAAGGGGTGTATATTTTGTTCTATCTCTTTTGTCTGCTTGACGATTTCCAGAATCTCTTTGGCTTTGACAGCTGATGTGCCAAGACTCTTAGCCAGTTTTTCGGGATTATTTTCTTTTATTGCTTCATGCTCGCTTGAGGATAAGCGTTTATTGATTTTTTTGATATAAACTCTTAATTTCACCTCTTAATTCAGGAGAGTTTGATAACGTTTCTTGCTGCTGTTCTTTTGGCAAGGAGAGGAGATTTTGCATCCAAACCTTAGGCATTGCGACCGACTGTTCACAGCGCCTTTGTTTGGTGTGATGGTCATGGAGAATGTCTCTTTCTGTTTGTTTAAAAATATTGATATAACAATCAATGGCTCTACAGAGGGGCAAAATATTGGCTTCAGCATTGGCACGCGCGTTATTTTTTATGCCCAATATATTGCTCCTAGACAACTGAGCAATCGATTGAGGAGATGTGGCAATTTGATAGGTAAGCTGTTCTCCTTCCCTGTGATTTTCATGAATCCTTTCAATTTTTTCCTGCAAAATATGCCGATTGCCATAAATGATTTGGCACAAAGTTTCGATTTCTGTTCTTCTTACTTGAAGTAATACGTTGTTTTTTATCCTCGTGGCAATTTCGTTGCTTGTAAGAGGCGCTATTTTTTCTGCGGGGATCAGCACCTCTTGCGGGTGTTGAGTGCTTGGTGCTGTAAAGGAGAGGGTATCACCCATTTTTAATGTTTGTATTTGCTCTGGTGTAAGATCTTTTTTATTTCCTATGATGAAAGTCCCGTTGGCATCAAGCATGAAGCCTTTGGGGCCACAGCCTCTATAGAAGCCTGTATAGGTATGACCTTCTTTTGCTGTCATAATCAGATGATGATGAGTAATCTTAAGCCCAATATGTTTCATATTGTCTACGAATTCTTTTAGAATAAGTATTTTTTCTGGATTGGAGATATCTTCAAGCAGATGTTTCATCATTTCCTTATCGTTATGTATTAGCGATGCAGTGCTGGCAAGGTTCATGCGTTTTTCTGTTACAAGAGAAAAGTCGAGTGTGTGTCCTGCTGCTTGAGCGAGTTTTTCAAAAAACATTCGTTGTGTGCGTCCATTACCTTCTCTGAAAGGGTGCGTATAGTTGAGCTGTATCAACATTTCAGCAGCATGTTCAACAAACGTTTCGCGGGTTAAGCCTTTTAAACTATTTGTTTCAGCAAGTGTTTTATCTAATTTTTTTAGTCTCTCCTGGATTTTTCTGCCCATCGCAAAAGGCTTTGTAAATTCTTTTCTTTTCAAAATGGGCATAGAAGCAACAGTGTTATCTTCAAAGGTAAAAGGTGCTTGGCGGGTTTGTCCAGTCCATTCAAATGTACGAGAAAAAAGGCGATGATGAAGATATTTGAGATAAGCAGCATCAAATTGCTCTGGTGGGAGCTCTTGGAGAAGTTTGATCATTTCTTTTTTTACATTGTCAGAACAGTGTTCTTTTAATATTTCTTTATCTTTAATACGGTATTTATTTTTAAGCACTTTGCTGTTGGGGTAGAAAAAATTTTGTGCGGCTTCATTGATTTGCTTTAAAACGACTGCATTCATTGCAGGGTGTTGCTCTTGTAATTCTTCCTGTGTGGAAGAAGCACACTGTTCTGTGTTTTCTTTCATGTTTTCCATTTTTTGTCTTATGTTATTTTCATAAGTTTTTTCTTCTTCAAAGAAGAATGCCGATTTGAATGATGGGAAAATTTTGATCCTCTTCGCATGAAACAAAGTTCATGATGGCGCAGCATCAATGTTGGCCATTTTTATGAAATGTTATCGTGCAATTTTATTAATGCACTTTGGCAGAGGAGAGTCTATTCAAATTTTTCTGTAGGTTATACGCTATCCTTGGTGCAATCTTGGCAAGATAATTGCACCAAAGTTTTTTATGACAAACCAATGGTAATGAGATTATCACGACAAAGCTATGGCTTTTGATGCTTCACCTCTGCGCGGTTGAATAGGGGGGCGTTCTTCTTTTCTCGATGTTTCAGAAAGCTCTTGACGTCGCTTTGTTGTTGAACGCTCAGGCAGCTGCGGGGGTTGTGATAGGCTTTGCTGTTTTTGCAATTGTTTATCGAGATCGGTAAGCGGTTGATGGCGTTGTTGTTGTTCTATTTGATGGTTGTGAACAATGGTTTCTCTTAATTGCTTTATCGTGTCAGCATAATCCTTAATGGCGGTACAAAGGGTAGGAAGATTTTCTTCAGCGGCTTTGCGTGCGCTATTTTTTATGCCAAGGGCCTTTCTACCAGCAAGGGGAGCAAAAGAGGTCGGATCCTTTTCAATTTGAAAGACAAGTTCTTCTCCCATTTCTGGAATTTTGTGCATATCTTCCATTCTATATTGCAAAATAAATGGATCTTTATAAACAATTTGACACCGATATTGGACTTCTCTTTGACCATATTGAACCGATGGATCTTGTTGAACTCTGCGGGCAATTTCCTGATTGGAGAGAGGCTCGATTTGCCTTTCTGAAGTGAGCCGACTTTGTGTGTGTTGAGTGATTGCTTCTTCCTGTTGGGTGTGTTCGTGTTGCCGTTGTTCCCCGTGAGCACTCTGTAAAATATTCTCTTTTGCATATTTTGAGGTATATAAAAAACCGTTAATGGCTTCACACAGATTAGGAAGTGTTTCTTCAGCTTGTTTGCGTGCATCACTTTTTATGCCGAGAATTTTTCGACCCGCAAGCTTAGAAATAGACTGAGGGTTTTCTTTCATATCCCATAAGAGTTGTTCTCCCATAGTCGGGTTTTCTTTGATTTCTTCTATTCTTTGTTCTAAAATAAGCCGGTCACCATAAACCTTTTCGCACAAAAAACGTATTTCTTCGTGATATGCTCCGAGCAAGAGCTCTCTTTCCATTGTATTAATAGAGGCTTTTTGTTCCTGAGATGGTTTTGGCTGTCTAATGGCTGTTTGTGGGGAGGCTGTTTTTTGCACAACAGCATCGCTTTGTTTTCTCTCTCCTGTTTGGTGCGTTTTTCTTGAACGAAGGACTGCATATATTTCGCTGTCTTGTGATGATGAACCGCTTTGCTGCCGGACTGTTCTATGCTGGGGTGTTTTGTCTCTTACGCGTGGGGGAGGGGGTGGTGCCACTCTTTTGGTATGGGAGGGGGAGGCTTGAACGTGTGTGCTGTGTTGTTCTCTATCTCTTGCACGCGGTGGTCTTTGTGGTGCTGCTTTTATGGGCGCGGAGGGGCTCTCGAGGGTTTCAGGATTTTGGATTTTTGCGTCGGTTGGTGTTTTGTCTCTTACGCGTGAGGGAGGGGGGGGTGCCACTCTTTTGGTATGGGAGGGGGAGGCTTGAACGTGTGTGCTGTGTTGTTCTCTATCTTTTGCACGCGGTGGTCTTTGTGGTGCTGCTTTTATGGGCGCGGAGGGGCTCTCGAGGGTTTCAGGATTTTGGATTTTTGCGTCGGTTGGTGTTTTGTCTCTTACGTGTGAGGGAGAGGGGGGCGCCACTCTTTTGGTATGGGAGGGGGAGGCTTGAACGTGTGTGCTGTGTTGTTCTCTATCTCTTGCACGTGGGGGTTTTGGCGGCGCTACTTTTGTTTGTAGAGGAGGCGTCTCTTGGTTTTTGACGCTGGTTTGCGCTGAGGCTCTCACGCGTGGGGGCGGCGGGGGCGCAACCTTTGGAGAGGGAGGTAAGTTCTCTGGGCGTTTTTGACCAGATGATTGCACGCTTTGAGAAACTTGCGGAGGGGGGGTTCTGGTGGGGGATTGTTCAGCCTGTTGTTGAAATTTTTCCATCATTTCAGTGATAAAAGGGGAGGGGTGTTTTTTTTTCATGCATGCTCCTTTCAAGCTCTTCCAATATTGTTTTTAAGGACTATTTTACAAAATGTGTTGGTGTTTATTCTGTTTTATGCTTTTTTATTTTCTCTCACGAGGCAAAATGTGAAACTGAGCGGTCTCACAAAATTTGGGGTTCTTGGTTCAGATTATCATCACTCTCTAAAGACTTGTTTATCAATAGCTTAGATTAAGTGAGGGGGGGAGAATGAGTTTTGCTCCAACCTTTTTGCTTGGCGCAAATCATCTCTCTTATGCGTTGCACCAAGATGTTGGATTTAACGTGGAAACTCATATCTGTTTAGCTGGCAAAAGCCATCGCTTTTGGGGCGGCAGTTTTGCGAGGACGCAAATCCGTTTCTCTTTGCTGGGGAGAGGGCGTTGTTCCTTCATGCGTTATTGTTGAAGATTCAAGGCGTTGAGCAGACTGTGAAACGTTTTGCTGCTGCTGCTGCAAGCTTTGTGTTTGCTCAGATGCTTCACGATGTTCTTGTTGTGTCTGCTGAGTTTGTAAAAGACTCTCTCTGACCTGCGCGACAGCCGTTGCATAATTGTCAGCAGCATCAATGAGGTGAGATAGACCCGCTTCAGCATGGATGCGTGCTCGATTTTTTAAACCCCCAAAGCTGCGACCAGCGTATTTGTGAATAGACTTAGGATTTCCAGCAAGTTGCTGGGCGAGCTGTTCTATTGTTTCAGGGTTCTGGAAAAGCTCTTCCACTTGTGATTGCAAAACGTTTGCGTCGCCAAAAACAACTCCACACCAATATTTGATTTGTGCATGGTGTCTTTTGACTTTGGAATGTTGGTGAATTTGGGCAGACATGTCTGCTTCTGAAAGACTTTCTTTTTCCCTTTCAGAATGACCCGGTTTTTGCAGAAGTGCAGAGACGGCGTCTTTCCCCATTAGACGTTCATAGGTTTTGAGTTCTTGCTCTGGAGATTGTAATAGGTTCTCTCTTGCCTGTCTTACGGCTTCTGTATAACACTCAATGGTGAGACTGAGGGCGGAATAACTCTCTTCTGCGTCTCTGCGTTCTCTATTTTTGAAGCCCAACATGCTTCTGCCGGAAGGTTTAGCAATGCTTTTAGGATGGGCTGCCATGCGCCATGAGAGCTCTTCTCCCGCTTGAGGGTTTCTTTGAATTTCCTGCATTTTTTCTTGTAAAATATGGGGGTTGCCATAGGCACTTGCGGATAACCGCTCGATTTCTTCTTGATAGGTTCGAACCAATGAATGGTGAGGAAGCAATCGAGAGATTTCTTCTTCTGAGAGAATTTTTGCTGCTCCTTGGACGGCTTGTGGAGCAGCTGTTGCACGTGTCATTTCAGCTTCTTGCGGTCTTTGGGGCGCGCGCGTGCTTGAAAGAGGCGTTGTTGGATTCATTATCCTAGCGGATGCCTGTGCACTTGTCTGCATAATCGTTTCTTCTTCTAAAACAGAGAGTCTTCCCTCATCTTGTTCCGGTATCGTTGATAGTCTTTTGCTTGTTAAAGGCGTTTCTTTAGGAAGGGGGGCTTCGCCTGAGACCTCTGCCGCTGCTTGTTCATAGAGCCTTATCAGTTCTTGTATTGAAGGGGACGGAAAAGGGTGAGGGTGATCTTTTTTCATGCATGTTTCCTTTCAAAAATTTTTTAGAAAACCTCTTTGGTGCATACTCGTTCTTTATGCTTGGATTATTTTGAGACAAAGGAAGATATCGAACTGATATGCGCTCCAAAGACCTGCGCTATTCGCCATCAGCGTAATCGATCTTTGTGTCTTTTATACAGTTTTTTTGTGAAATCTTATCAATAACTTATAATAATTTACAGGATCCATTTTTAGGACTATTTTTTGTACTATTCTAAAACAAATCTTGGCGCAATCGTAAGAAGACGATTTGCGCCAAGAAGCTCACTGCAAAAGAGATTAAATAAAAAACAAAAATTGATCTTTTTTTATGTTGATGCCCCTTTACATGGCATAAGCCATTCCATGTTTTTGTTGTCGTGGGCTGTGCTCTGGACTATTTTGTTCTTGTCCTCTTGTGTGATGATGACGATGATGGTGATGATGGCTTTCACCTTTCTGAGTATGTTCTTGCTGGCGTCTTTGTTCCGCTTGAGGGGTTTGCAAAAGCCTCTCTTTTGTCTCTCCTACAGCCTTTGTATATCCATCAATGGCCCCAACGAGGTGTCTAAAACCATCTTCAGCTTGCTTGCGTGCTTGACTTTTCATACCAAGTGCGTGGCGGCCAGCGAGTTTATGAATAGACTCAGGATTTTCAGCAAGTTGATCTGAAAGCGCTTTTCCTTTACTAGGATCTGTAAGGATGTCTTGCAAGTGTTGCTGGAAAAGGTTGTCTTTTCCATAAACAATGTTACTCCAATACACGACCTCTTCCACATGGGCTTGGACCTGTGGGTTTTTTAAAAGCTGTACAGTTATTTGCTCAGTTGTGAGAGAGCTTCTTCCTCTTTGTTGTGGAGAAACCTCTGTATAGTCTGTTTCAGGACCTTCTTTCTTTTGATGTTGACGTCCGCCTCTTGAAAGAGGATTAATGCTGCTCACGGATGCGTATGTCACTTCCTCTTCGCGTCTTGAGGGAGCAACCTCTGTGTAATCAGTTTCCGGTCCTTGTTGCTTTTGATTATGGCGTCCGCCTCTTGAAAGAGGATCAACGGTGTTAACAGTTGCATATAGAACTTCCTCTTCTGGGCTTGGTCTGCGCTGGTTTCCTCTGTTTGGTTTGTTCACTTGTGCATAGACGGCTTCTGGATTTGCAGAAGGGTGTGGTTGATGTTTTTTCATGCCTGTTTCCTTTCAATATTTTTAGAAAACCTCTTTGGGGCATTCCCCACTTTTAGTTTTGATAACCTTTATACGAAGGAAGATATCCAACTGAATGACCTCCAAAGATTTCGCGCTATTCAGAGTCAGTGTAACGGACCTTTGTGTCTTTTATACAGTTTTTTTATGAAATCTTATCAACGAGTTACAATAAATAACAGGGGCCATTTTTAGGACTATTTTTTGCACCATTTTAAAACAATTCTCGGCGCAACCGCTATAAAACGACTTACGCCAAAAATTTCACGGAAAAAGAGATAATATGAAAAACAAAAATTGATCTGTTTTTATGTTGATGGCCTCTTACATGGCATGAGCCATTCCTCTACTCTCTCCCTGTCTTTGTTGTCGAGGGCTGTGTTCTGGACTATTTCGTTCTTGTCCTCTTGCGTGACGACGATGGTGATGTCTGTGTTCTGGGCTCTCTTGTTTTTGATCTTTTTCCAGATCACGTGTAAACTCTTTATGGAGCCTTTGTGCTTTATGGATATGTCTTTCAAGAGATGAGCAAAGGTGACGAAAACCATCTTCAGCTTCTTTACGATCGGGGCTCTTTACGCCAAGAACTTGCAGACCAGCAAGCTTTCCAGGGCTTTCAGGTTTTTCTGCAAGATTCCATAAGATCTTTTCTGCACCTTGAGGATTGTCAAGAATCTCCGCAAGTTGTTTATTCAAGGCATGTGGATTACCATAAACAATTGTACACCACTCTTGGGTTTCTCTTACACCATATTGAAAGCCTGTGTCTTGTAAGAGCTTTGTTGTGATCACATCTTTTTGGGTTCTGGGAGGGGGCGTTGTTGCTCTGCCAATGCCTTCGTAGAGAGGATTTTCCTGTTGTTGGCGTTCTCCACCTTCAGCACCCGCGCCCAATGTTGTATAGATTGTTTCTAATGGTTTATGGGGAGGGCGCCTCCCTTGTGTTCTCGGATCAATTTCTGCATAGAGATGTTCTTCTGGTCTTGGGGAATGGCGCAGATCCTCACTGCTTCCGTTCGGGGAGTCATAAAGGGGATTTATTTGTTCTTGAAATTCTATTTCACCCGTTCCCAGATTAGTGACTTGATAGGGATTTGTAGGATTCTCCGGAGAAGGCTCACGCGAACCCCTTCCAGCGGCTGCTGCACGGGTAGCTCCTAATGGGTATTGGGGTGCATAGACCGTTCTTCCTAGGGGATTTTGAGGGGCATAGGGAGTTTCTAGTGGTCGTTGAGAGGGGATATCATACCCACCTGCTCCCATTCTCCGTGTGTTGTAGGGCGAATTCGTTTGCTCTCTCCCCCTCGGTCTGTCGTAGGGATCTTCTTGGAGAGGATGTCTTTTGTTTGCTGCTTGTATCTCTTCTGGGCTTAGGATGCGCGGACCGCCTCTTCTGCGTGATTTATCTACTTGGGCGTAGAGGGGCTCTGGCTTTTGGGTTTGTGGATTTTGAGGTTCTTGTTGTGGGTGGCTTTTTTTCATGGCTGTTTCCTTTCAATATTTTAGAAAACCTCTTTGGGGCATTCCCCACTTTTTTGATATCTTGACAAAAGAAGATATCGAATTGAATGGCCTGCCAAAGATTTCGCGCTATTCATATTGATCTGTAGTGGAGATTTATGTCTTTTATACAGTTTTTTTGTGAAATCTTATCAATAACTTATAATAAATTATAGGACCCATTGTGAGGACTATTTTTTTGTAACATTTTAAAACAATTGGTGGGGTAAGCGCGATGAAATGATTGGGATCAAGCGTTTTGTTGGAAGGCAAAAAGGCTCCTTTTTAGCCGGTAAGAGCCAGCGATGAGGAACGGCTAACTTTCAAGTTGCGGATTTGACATTGTGCGTCTCTGGTGTTCTTGACAGTCTGTGCAATTTCTTTTGCTTTGCTTTCCGATGTCCCAAGGAGGCAAGCCAATCTTGTATGATCTTTTTCTTGTATGGCTTTACGATCTTCTGCGGAGAGACGATTGTGTAGTTGACGGGAAAGGGTATGGAGTTCTTGGCGGAGTGCGGGAGAATGTAATAAAGCTTCCCTTTGTCGTTCTTCTGGTAAGGCAAAAAGGTTTTGTAAATTTTTTCCAGGTTTCTCAACCCCGTGGCTTAAGCGTTCTTGTTCTCTTTGGTGCTGCCCTAGAGTTTCATCTTTTGTTTGTTTTGTTATTGTACCATAATCTCTAAGGGCTTGGCTGAGTTGTGGAACAATCTGTTCGGCATGTCTGCGACGAGGACTTTTCATATCAAGGATTTTTCTCCCTGCAAGTTTACAAATTGACTGAGGGTTTTCTAAAATTTCATCAGCAAATTGATTTCCTAAGTTTGGAGATGCTGTTATGATATCCAATTGTGTCTTTAAGGCGTGGGCTTTACCATATACAGTCTTTGATAAATGTTCGATTTCTTTTCGGCTTGCTTCAACATAAGGGTCATTTGAAACTTTCATGAATAACTCTTCGGGGTTGAGAGGGGCTAAGGTTTCTTGTGGGATCAAGGTTTCTTTTACATTTTGAACGTTGCTTTTTTGAAAGCGGATTTGGTCGCTATTGCGTAATGTTTTGACTTGTTCTGGGGGAAGATCATCTTTGTGTCCGACGACGAATCCTTCCTCCACTTCCATGACAAACCCTTCTGCTGAAGAGCCTCTAAAGATGCCTTCATAGGGGATCCCTTCCTTTGCGGCAACAACAATACGGTTGTTTATTTCATCCAGTCCAGCTTGTCTCATTTGGGAAATGAATTCTTTTAAAACAAGAGATTTTTGTGGATGGGTGATATCTTCAAAAAGATCTTTCATTGGTTGGCGATTGCCATATTGCATGGCTTCAATACAAGCTGCTGTCATGCGTCCTTTTGTGGTGAACGAAAAGTCAATGCTATGGCCTGCTGCTTGTCCAAGTTTTTCCATAAACATTCGATTGACGCGTCCATTGCCTGTTCGGAAAGGATGGGCGTGTTCCAGCGCCATAAAAACTTCAGCGGCACTTTCAGCAAATTCTTGGCGCGATAAACCTTGTAAATTGTTCTTTTCGCTTAGTGTTCTTTCAAGTTGTTTGAGCTCTTTTTTAATTTGTGGTCCAATGGCAAAAGGAACCTCATACCCTTTAGGGCGCATCGCCGGCATACGGGCAGTGCTGCCATCTTCAAAGGTAAAGGTTGTATCGCGGGTTTGACCTGCCCATTCAAAAGTTTTGTGGAAGAGGCTCCAGTGGATTAAGCTTAGATAAGCAGCATCAAATTTTAGGGGTGGTGGTTCATGACGAAAATTAACAGCCTCTCTGGCTGCTTCACGGGCGCTGCGTTCATATAGTTTTTTGGGGTTTTTGATGCCATATTTATTTTTGAGTGTTGGGGTTCCTTTATAGAGATAATTTTGCTCTAACATATCGTCTCTCCTGAGAAAGTAGGGTGGTGGTTGATGCGCGCTTTAAACGCGGGTCATGTTGAAAATTCCCCTTCGCGTATTCTTTTGAGATTTTGAGTGTTATAAGAGAGAAAGTGTCTTTTCCTCTTTGAGATGAGGGGAAAAGGTCAAAAAGAAAAATGTTGTTTAAGATTTTTGCTGTTTTTCTTTTCGTAAAGTTGTTTGCAAGAGCGCTTTGTTGAGGGACGCGGATATGGCGGAGAGGATTGCTCTTGGTTATCGGATAGCTTCGGGGCTTTTCATACACAGTGTTCAGGTTGGGAAGTCTATGGATAAAAGCAGTTATCACGAATTTTTCTCCATTATGTTCTTCTTCTTGGCCTATGGGGACCTCTTGTTTTTTGCAACAAAACGTTTTTTACTTTGTGTTGTTGCTTTATGGTATAGTGCTACTTTAAAGCCTAAGCCTCGTAAGGGTGAGAGACTTTTCTTTGGCTGGCGAGAAAGGACATTTTTTAGCGCTTAGTCGTTAAAATAGAACACGTTATGATATATTAAAGGGGGGGGAGAAGCTTGTATAAGAATGATTTATTCATTTTTGTCTATCTCTTGAATGTTTTTTGGGAAAAATCAATGTTTGTCGTGTGGGTGTGGTGAAGGTTTCTTGTCTCAAAGGGGAATCTTTTGTTTTTCTTGAGTCATTGAGATGGGTTATGAGCGTTCTTAAATATCTTTGCTTGTCTGTAAGGGGATAGGCGTTGCCGCACGTTTTCATCGATTGCGTTCTTAAGCATGGAACAGATTTGAAATAAGAGAATCTTGAGGCTATTGGCTCTCTCATTTAACATAAAAGATGAATTATTATTATAAATCAATTTATTGTCATAAATTATATATGAAAAACTTTGTAAGTGTGTGTCCCTTTTCTCTGTAGAGATATTGATATTTCTCTTGGTTGGGGGATGGGCGTTTTTTATAAAAATTTAAAGATCATGGAAGCTGGTAAAATGGTACGTAAAATAGAAAGGGGAAAATATAAAAGAAAAAATCACGGATTTTTTGCCCCTGTTTTTTTGTATGTAGATGTTTTTTTATAGGCTTTTAAAAAACAGGGATGTATGACTTTTTGTTGTTTTATTCAATATCTATAATGGGGAAGCTAGTTTTTCTTTTGTGGGGCAAAACGATTTTTTGCAGAAGCAGCGAACATTTCTTTTCTTCTGAAATAGATGGCACGGCCACATCGCAAGGGAGGTTGCCCTTGCATAAGAATAATTTGTTCATCTTGACGCATTTCTTGAATAACCTCGTGGGGTAAAATGAGAGCTCTTTGTTGGTAATTGATATTGTAAGAACTCTTTCCTAAAGATAAACCTCTTGATTTGCTTACTCCGGTGACTTCAACGGTCATTTGACCACAGCGTTCTGAAATCTCTTTCGCTGTTTGGAGGTCTTTAATGGCAGCATAACTGACAAAGGAGCAGCTTTCAAACCATGAACGTGCCCCTGATTCACCAAAGTGATTGACCAACTGACCCGTGGATTGATAAAAGAGCATTAAGGATGTACCGTATTTACGTCCACGATCACGCGCTTCTTCTAAAATATTCATATAGCCTAGAAGATCAACTTCATCTAAGACAAATAAAACACGCTTTTTATAGTTACCGTCTGCTGTAACCATAGCATTGAGAAAGGCACCAATAATTACACGTCCTATTGCTGGATAGCTGTTTAAAATGCTGGCGGGGAGATTGAGAAAAACATCTATATTACCATTGGCAATATCTGAGGAGGAAAAATCATCACCGCAGACAAGATCTGCGTAATTAGACAAAGAAAGCCATTGGGTGTCTTTTGAGGCAGTTGTATAGACTCCTGAAAAAGTTTGTTCTGCCATTTCTGTAAAAATACCCACCATTTCACGAATAAAAGGAGAAGGGGTTGTTTCTTGAATCATGCGTAATTGATTGATAATAGCTGTTTCTGATTGAGAGAGAATTCCACGCAATGTTTTTAAGTTGCGCTCATGGTCTTCATATTCATCAGAAAATATCACATGAGCAAGAAGAGCCGTTAAAAGATTATGGGCTTGTGTCGAGAAATATTCCGCTGAAGAATTGTCTGATTTTTTATCCGTGAGAAGCAATTTGGAAAAGCTAACAATATTTGCTTCACGTTGTGTGCGGGGTACACTGTCGTCTAAAAGCCAATCGATGACATTAAAACTTTTTGTTAAAAGTGAATTAGGATCAAGAATAATAACATTTCTATTGCCCATCTTTTGACGAGCAAATTTGACGATTGGGGCAACTTCTGTTGAAGGATCAAGACAAATAATAGACCCTGAATAGGTTAAACACGTAGGAATTACTGTACTTGTGGTTTTATAACCACCAGAACCAGCAAAAAAGATCATATGGGTTGAACCAAAATCAAGATTAAAGGTTAGCAAAGGTACTGTTCCACCTTTCCCCCATGTTGTTTTATTGCCAGGTGCAAATGGAATTTTGCATACATTATCTTGATCAACACGGTATCTTTCCCCCACAACAATTTGCCCATCGGCAGGAAAGATTTTTGCTGCTTCTCTTAAATCCATCCATGCCGCTCCCCCAAAAACCTCTTTTTTGGCGCGCTTGACCTTATTTTTAGGTGGAGAGGTTGTAATGAATTGAATGAGGGAAAAAAAAGTACCAATGATGATGCCAAAGACAACCATAGGATCCATAAATTGAAGCGCATAACTCCACGTTATTCCTTGTTGACCAACATAGGGACTTAAGCGTTTTATTTCACTCCCAACATAGTAAAGAGCAATGGTTCCAAAAAAAAACAGGGAAACAAAAGTAATCTTTTTACGTAGGTGTAGTTTTTGTGAGAGATTATACAACAATGAAACAGCAGCCGTTAGAGCTAAGACTAATAAAGGCTCTGAACGAAGAGTCCAATAAATTTGATCGCTCTTTAGTCCATTGGTTATCAGCAACAAAAAATGAGGGACAAGAAATATCGTTAAAGCCCCTAAGGCAATGGGAGTTAAAATAAGGATCATTTGTGTCTTGGTATATTTCATTGTATTTTATCTTTCAATTCTCTTTAGAATATACTGCAAAACGCTCTTTTCAGGGGTTGTCATACTTTCTTTTTGCAAAGATGCGAGAGAATGCTTATCCGTTTTCGTTTATGCGCCCTTCTCATGAAAGAGGAAGGTATTCTTAGCTGGCCAGAGCGAGTACATTTGAACGGTTGACTGTACGGGCGCTGGCTTGTTGGTGTACTTCTTTGGCTTGCTGAATGGTTTGTGTAATTTGCTTGGCTTTATTTTCTGATACACCCATGCTTTGAGCTAATGTTTCATAATCATTATTTTTGACAGCTTTATGTTCAGTTGCGGAAAGGCGGCTATTGATGTTTTTGACAAAGCTGGTCAGCTCTTTTTGAAGTCCAGGATTTTTTGCTAAAACTTCTTGCTGTAATTCTTTTGGCAAGGCAAACAGATCTTGCAAGCTTTGACTTGGCATTTCTACTGTTTTGGCGCGACGTTCTTGTTCTGCTCTATGTTCTTGATTAATTTCCTTCTCAGCATGTTTGACAGCATGAGAGAAATTGACAACGGCAGTACAAAGCATCTCAACATGATTTTTAGCGTTTGCACGGGCATGATTTTGTAGTCCACATAAACTCAAACCTGCAAGATGAGCGACAGAGTCTGGATTTTTTTCAATCTGATTGGCGAGCTGTTGGCCTAAGGCTGGATCGTTAATCATTGCGACCAGCTGTTTGTCTAATGTTGTTGCGTTGCCATAAACAATTTTTGCTAATTGCTGGACCTGTTTTAGGCTTGTGTTGACACAAGCATCTTCTGCAACCCTTTCAGCCTTTTCATTTTTTGTCAAAGGGACTAATTTCTTTTCAGGAATGAGAATACCTTTTAACTCTTTTGTTTGTCGAACGGTAAAGGTAAATCTATCACCGGGTTTTAATGTTTTGAGTTGTTCTGGTGTGAGATGTTCTTTATTTCCGATGATGTAAGCGCCATTCACATTGAAAGCAAGGCTATCATGACCAGCCCCCCTATAGGTGCCCGTGTAAGTTTCACCTTCCTTTGTGACCATAACAGAACGATCATTAATATCGCGTCCAAGTTCTTTCATATTGCTCATGAATTCTTTTAAAAGATGAATTTTTTGGGGATTGGAGATATCTTCAAACAGATGTTGCATCGGTTCTAGATTGTCATTTTGTATTGCTGCAACACTAGCAACCAGCATGCGTTCTTTTGTAACAAGTGAAAAATCAAGCTGATGCTCTGCTGCTTGAGCAAGCTTTTCAAAAAAGAGGTGTATTGTATGTTCATTCCCATTTATGAATGGACGTATATTTTTGAGAGAGACAAAGAGTGGTACGGCTTCTAAAATAAAATCTTCGCGCGTTAAGCTTCTCAAAGCGTTTTTTTCTGCAAGTGTTTTATTTAATGTTTGTAAACCTTCTTCAATCTCATCATCATTCGCAAAAACATTGTTCCATTCCGCCCTTTTCATCTCTGGCATGGCGGTAACGCTTTCGTCTAAAAATGTAAAGGGAACATTGCGGGTCTGTCCTGCCCATTCAAAGGTATTTTTAAACAATTGATGGTGAATAGAGCATAGATAGGAGCTATCAAATTTTTCTGGTAGGGGGGCTTCACGCAGGTTAACTATGGCTTTTGCTGTATCATGCGTATATTTTGCAGTAAAAGCGTCAAAGTTTGTTATTCCATATTTATTTTTGAGTGTTGTGGTGTTCGGATAGACATAATGATGAGGAGAAGATGTCTCTATATTTTTGGTTTTTTCTTTGGCTTTTGGCATTGTCACCTCCTTATAATCTAGCGTTGTCCATAAGAGTGTTAAATTCCTCGAGTGAAATATTCCCTTTTGCATATTTTTCTAAAATTTTGAGCGTTGTGGAATGAAGCTTTATTCCCTCTATCGCATGGGTGTTGATGGCGGCATCAACGGTTTGGCGGCGTTGTTTTAATTCTTCTGCTGACATTGATAAAAGGTTTTCTCTGTTTTCTGTTGTTTTGGTTTTCATGTATTTTTCCTTTTATGGACAATCATTGCTTTAAAAGAGCCTTCAACCGATATGATCTTGTCTTAGTCACCGCCAAAAATGTTACGTTGCTTGAAGGGATCATAATAAATTTCTGTGACCTTAAATTTTCCTTCAACCCGTTTGCATTGGATGATAATATCAATCATTGAAATCAATAAACCTCGAATATCATCACGCTCTAAATCGCCCCCTCCTTCACTTTCTTTGACCAAAAGGGTCATTTGTTCAAAGGCTGCAAGGGCTGTTGAGGCATGAACGGTTGTGATAGAGCCTGGATGGCCCGAATTGACATTGCGGATATAATAAAAGGCTGTACCATCTCGAAGTTCTTGCAAAAGAATACGATCAGGACGCATCCGTAAAGATGATTCAAGCAATTCTTTGGGACCAACAGAAGCTAAACCTTGGCCATCTTTTGAATAGATCATTGAGACATGGTTAGGGTGCGGTATCACCAATTCTTGTGTGTCTTCAATGGTGATAATACGCTCGTCTTGAGGAATTTTGGCAATTAATGCTTTTGATAATGTTGTTTTACCCGAACCAGTCTTTCCTGCAATCAAAATATTTTTTTGGCATTTTACAGCCTGATTTAAAAAGGAAACAAAGTCTTTATTGCAGTAGGCATTGGCTAGATTATGCTCGATGATTTTGAGTTCGTTAAAACGCGTATAATAATCATTCAATGGTGTGAAAGAAACCTGCTCACATAACGAGAAAAGACCTTTATGGGCGAGCTCTTCGAGAGAAAAACTCTGCGATGAGGGTTTGCGAATTGTCATACTAATTGTGTCTTTTTCGACAGCTGGAGGAATGACAATTTGAATGCGCTCATTGCCTGGGAGAGTAGCCGATAATATTGGATTCCTGTCTGATATATTTTGCTTGGAATAGGACGCGACAACTTTCGCAATTCCCATCAGTTCATTAAAAGAGAGAGCTGGTGCTTCTATCGTTTCCCATCCATTAACCCCTTCCGTCATCACTTGATAGGGACGATTGATAACAATTTCAAAAAGACTCTCATCTTTCAAAAAAGTACTGATAGGTTCAAGTTTTGTGAGAACAATTGCGACGGCTTCATCGCTTAGGGTGTGTGGGTTTGGATTCATTTTAAGGTATCGCAGAATTTTTGTAAAAGTTTCTTGAAACAGCTCGATTGACAATCTGCTTTTTGTTTTCGATAACTTTCAGTTTATAAACGCTGGAAAAATCTAAATCGCGGGCAACAAAAACATTTACCATTTCCCCTTGGTTTTTAGATAAAGTTGGAGGAATATTAGCGTAATTTTCGACAAGAATATTTGCAATGTTTTGTCCTGAAGAGATTGTTTCATTCTCTTCTTTTTCTTGTTTTTTTGATAAACGTTTATTGGCATAGTTTGTTACATCTTTTATGAGAGATACAAGAAGTGCCGATCCAATCCTCTCTAACCAATGATTATCAATATCACCGTCAATACCAGAACGTCCTAAACTGTCTGTTGCCGGTGAAGCTAAGGATATAATGATACCATTGGGGGTTTTTGCTCTATTCCATAGCACAAAGAGACGTTTTTGGCCTTTTTTCAAACCAGCGCGATATTCACCAACAATTTGGGTGCCTTTATCAAGAAGAACAACACGACCATTGTCTGATAAAATATCTCTGGAAACGATACAACTAGCAAATCCTTGTTGATCACTGTTGATGGCAGTTTCTAAGATACAGGGGATAGAAGTTCCCATCGTAATGATATAATTTCGATTGCCAAGGGTTGAAGCACGAATACCTTCAAGCACTGTAGGTTTGAGAAGATGATTGAAGCGCTGTGTTGTCTCATCAGGTTTGCTGTCAAGTTGATGTGGCAAAGTGCCATTGTTTGCTTGTGCATTTGTTTTGCCTTGTTGTGTATTTGCATAAGCTAATACAGGAGCACGTTGGGCGGCTTCCAACAGAGGATCATCAGAATTTAATTGATTGATGTTGGGTGTTGGTAGCTCGACTTTGGGTAACAGAGCGTTCTTTCGGTGAGCCGGTTCAACGGAGGGAGGGGCAGGTTGTGCAGGACGAAAAAGTTCTGTTTGTTTAATAACTTTTCCTTCTTTTGGTCCTTCTTTTGAAGATTCAATCGATTGTTTTTTTTCTGTGATAAGCGTTGAATAGGCTAAATAAAGACAGACACTGAAAAGAATAACAAGAGCGATTGCTTTGCCTACATTGCTTTGTTGACTTTTTCCTTGAGCATTTTTTATTGTATCGCGATCGTTAATATTTTTTTCATCCACGTTGTTATTCATGGCTGCTTCCTATGTTCACTTTACGTTTTACAGATGGTGATGTTGTCCCTGTTTCAGGGTTAATTCCTTCTGGGACGAACCTTTTATTAAAGATGCACAATACTTCATTTCCACGTCGTAGTGTGAATTGTGCAGCTGTCGCATGAACAATAACCTTGTTGCCTTTAATTGATTTAGGAATGAGGGATTCTTGTCCATCAGGCGTTACAAGATAAATGGCTGGGATTTCAACATTGCCTAAAAAGGTAAAAGTTGTTGTTTTCCCATTATCATAGACAGAAGTAGGTTCAATGAGGGATGAGCCTTGGGCTTCATAAGCCCAATTGCGTGGTCCAAAATCTTCATGGATATTTAAAATATCATTGACAAAATTTTCTTCACGTTGTTCGGCTTTTGCCGCTTCGGCTAATTTCTTACGCAAGGCTTCATCTTCTGGGTAGCGAAACTTTACCAAGAAATAAGTCTCATTGCCGGCTGAAACATCGCCTTCACGGATTTGCAACTCAAATTGATAAGAGCGTTTTGTTCCATCTTGGCGGCTTGTGACGATTTGTAAATTGGTCACAGGTTGTATTTCACGCGGTTTGAGAAAAACAAAGTGACCAGCTGGCGCAACTTGCCAAGCAACGGAATTTCCAATTCCTACATAGGTTACTTCTTCATCATCGGCAAATTCTAGCTGAACGGAGGAGCGAATGGAGCCAATGATTTTTACGACATTGTAGGGGTCATAATTGACAAATCTGATGCGGTTATCTTTACGGGCACTGACAGGCGCTGTTTCCGCAAATGAGAAAACTGTGTGAAAGCCTTGAGTGATCGTAAAAATTAAAAAGATTATTTGTAAAAGTCTGATCATTTTATCACCTCTGGATCAGATCTGTATTCCGATACTTGAAAACCAAGTGGGTTGATGAGACGATCAGACGTTGAAATATGTGCGTTTACGTAAGAAAAATTTAAGATTGAAACCCAATGGGAAATATTTTCTTTTTCATTAAAGTCTCTGACCGTTTTATAATAACGAACTTGGATAAGATCTTTGCTTATAAAAGAGATTGATTTGATTGTGACCGTTGCAATCATGTTATGATAAATATTTTGCGGACTTTCTGGATTGTTGCCCGAGTACCATGTTGCAAAACGATTTTGTTCTTTTGGAGAAGATAAAAGAGAGACTAAGCGAAAATTGTTTTCTGCTTCTGAGGCTTGAAAACCTTCACGCGCACGAACATATTGGCTGGCAAAATAACGCGTTATCGCTTCATCATAGTCATTAGGAGAGTCTTTTAGGGCGCTTACAGTATCGATGATGCCTGTTGAGTTATCAACGCGGATAACAAAAGGCTCTACCGTTTTCAAAGGCGTTAAAGCTGCGACAGCCAAAGCCAGTGCAATTGTCATCAATCCAAAAAGCACTGTTAAAGCCATGGAAATTTTCATCCGTACGCGCATGCCGTGCATGCGATCAATATCAAATGAGCGGGCTTCTTTTATATATTCTTCAAGGGCATCACTTTTCATGCGGAACCTCCACAGTTTTGTCAGATCGCGCTTCATGAATAGCCGGCTTTAATAAAGCTGGGTGAACTGCTAAGTTGGCTGTTGCTTTTTCACTTTCCAAAGTATTGAGAATGATAGGAGTGGTAACAGGATGTACGGCCTTTTCTGAGGAGGCAACGTTTTTGTTGTCCCAATTCCACTTGTCCTTATTTAAAGCACGTGTCTGTTTGCCATTACAGCGTGGTGGTTTTTTGGGACCACTCAAAGAGGCACAGCCGGAAAGCGCGATTGTTAAGATCATAACAAAAGTTATTTTTCGTTTCATTTTTTGAACTCACAGATATCTTGGAATACAACGCATGAGAGCCTTTTATTTTGGACACTTTTACAAGTTTATGGGAGGCAAGATTGTGATTGGTTTTATTGTAAAGCCTAAGATGATATTAAGTCTTTCATGGAACAAGATCATGGTGCGTGCGCCAAAAGGCGCACGCAAAGCAAAAATCAAAATGCTTCTTCTTTTAAAGAGATGCTTTATCTTAAAACCGACCACGACCACCTCCAAAACTTCCTGCTTTTGCCGCTGCGCCTGCTGCACCTTTCGCAGCATTACTGGCAGCTCCTGAAACTTGTAAAGCGGCACTTTTGACGGCATTCCCACTCGCTCTTGCACTATTGGTAAGCATCGTGAAGATCTGTCCTCCTGAAGAGACACCAGCGCTAAAGTATGGTCCGCCAGAAGCTAGCGCTGTGGCAATACCAGGAAGTGCACGGAAGATAATAACCCCTATGATCGAAATGACGATGACAGGTGGGAAAAGAACATAGATTGATTCATAGGAAACTCTGAGAACCTGGATGATCACTTGACATATAATTGTTCCAAGCATGATTACGAGAACTTGTAAAATGGTAAAATTAACCAAAGTTGTAATCCACGCATCGGTGTATTTTCGCGTTGCATTGAACAAATATAAACTAATGAACAGAGGTCCAAGACCTATAATCATCACGAGTGCAACTTGGGCAAACATTTGCACAATAAAGCCACCTATACAAAAGAGAATAACAGCTAGAAGCATGATAGAACCAAGAAGCCCCACAACGATCTTTTCAAAAAACCAAGCATTGTATAAAACTTCTTGATAGCGGTCACTTGCCTGTAACAAAATATAATCAAAAACATTGGAGTTTGCAGGATTGCTGTTTAACGCATTCCCAATAGCGTTGGACAAGTCATTGAAGAAAATATCTTTGACATATGTATTAAACGTTTCTGCATTCGTTGCCATTGTTGTCACAATAACAATTTTAACAACATTATTGAGAAGACTGTGCATGGAAAGCGCAATACGACCTGTCATAACATTATAGCCATAAAGAAAGATAAAAATGATTGCGGCGAGATTTAAGGGCGCTGAAATAGCAGAAGATAACCCACTCACCGTTGTGTTCATCACATTGTCGAGGGGCTTTAAAATATACCCAGAAATGCTTTCAAAGGGAGAAAACTTATCAAATTTAGGGAAATTATAGTCTGACATCTGCACCAGTACTTTCAAGTTTTTCTTTTAGCTTTTCTTCTTTTTCTTTTAATTGTGCTTGAAGTGTTTTATGTTTTTGTTGCTCCTTTTCTTCACGCAGCTCTTCTTTTGTCTTTGTATCTCTGGCTTGAATCATATTAAGGGCCTGAAGTTTTAAAGAATTTGCTTGAAGATCGGCTTGAAGAAGAGAGACTTCTACTTGAAGCTCTTGACGAAGAGCTTGTCGTTTCTGCAATTCTTTAAGATTAGATTGCTTTTCAGCCTCTGATGTCGTTTCAGTTGCTGTTGTCTCTGTTTGTGACTTCAGTTGCTCAAGTTTACCATTTATCTCTTTGATTTTTTTTGCTTTTTCAGTGGCTGTCTTATAAATGCTCTCAGCGGTTTCTGATCTTGCAGTATCTAATTTTTGTGTATTTTCGAGTGCTTGTTTATAATATTCGTCTGCATCGGGGGACATTTGTGCGAGTGCATGAGAAATAAAAGAAAAAGATAACAGTGTCACTAAGCCATATTTTTTCATTGTTTTTTTCTCCTTTTATAAAAGATGGGCAGCCATTTTTCAGGGTCTGCGCCATGTTCGTTTATAATTTCATTCATGAGTTCAATATTTTTTGTTGTGCCGCTTAAAACGGCGATCTCATCGTTCATTCCCCGTAAGTTAAGCTCTGCAACGACAGAACTTTGTCCTTGTTTGACGAGAAAACGGCGGGATTCCCTGCTTAATTCTGACTGTATCAGTTCAAATTCACGCTCAGTGAGTTTAAAAGCTTCAACATAATCATTGTAATTTGCTTTTTGATTGGGAAAAAATATTTGGGTGGGGCATTGCTCAATAATGGTGTGCGCGATTGTGGAGTTTAAAGCGTCTTTGGGGCTTTGTGTGGCAAAGAGCATCATGCCATTTTGTTTACGGATTGTTTTGAGCCGATCTTGCGCAAAGGCCTTGAAGGAATCATCTTCCAAAGCTTTCCAGAACTCATCAACCACAATGATGACACGCCGTCCATCAATCAGATCAAGAATGCGGTGAAAGAGATACATCATCAAAGGGCGCCGAATTTCTTCATTGTCTAAGAAATCGGTCATGTCATAACCAATGAATTGTGCGTTTAAATTAAGATCATCTTGATCATTGTCAAAAACCCATCCTAAATCATTGCCTCTGATCCACCGTTGTAGCCGCATGGCAATTCCTTCTTTGGATGTATTGTCAAAAAACAGCTGAAGGGCTCCAAGAGAGCGGTGTGCTGGGGGTAGGTTTTCTAAAGAGTCAATGGCTTTGGCGATATCTTGTCGTTCTTCTTCTGTTACAATTTGCCCTTCAGCTGTGACGAGCTTTAAAATCCAATGACGAAGAAAGATTTTATTTTTTTCATTGTATTCCATACCCTTTAAGGGGGCAATCCCCGTGGGCTGTCCATTTTTGAGAGGTTTATATTTTCCTCCTCCAGCTCGGACAAAAATCTCTGCTCCTTGATCTTTATCGAAAAAAACCATGGTTGGATTGTGTTTTTGTAATTGCGCAAGAAGAAAATTAACAATCACTGTTTTACCAGATCCCGATGGACCACAAACAAAAGTGTTACCAAGATCACCATAATGAAAATTAAAATAATAGGGTGAACCAGCCTGTGTTTTGAGCAATGCGACAGCAGCTCCCCAAACATTATCGTTCAATTTGCCAACGGGAAAAGAATGGAAGGGCGATAACGCTGCAAAGTTTCTGCTGGTAATAGCACCTGAACGCGCACGATAGCTAAAGTTTCCAGGTAATTGCGCCCACCATGAAGCTTCCAATCCTAAATCTTCTCTGGCAATAACGGCACCACCATTGGTTAAATGAGAACGTGCTTTTGATAAGTTCTCCGTCAATATTTTGGGGTGATCCGCAAAAACGGCTAAAGAAATATGATGTTCGCCCAAAACAAAACGGTTTGACTCTAAATCATCCAAAGCTTCATCCAGTGCATCAATTTGTGAGCTAGCCCGGTCGGCTGCATTAATCATTTGATTTTGCTTACGGCTCATAATGGCACTGGCGGCCGCCTTACTTTTAAAAACAAAAGATTGTGTTAAGATGAATTCAAAGGGGACCGTAAGTAAACCATCAGTCATCCCGGGGCGTGTTTTTGAAGGGTATTCTTTCCAGCCAAACATGCCGACAAAGCGCTCATTGCTTTCATGGCGAATTTCAATAATCTCTTTCCCAAAAATAACACGATCTGAGTAAATCGTTGAAGCAATCGTCCCAAATGTAAGGGGAATACGTTCACGTCTTCCTCCCACCAATTGATGGAGAAATTCACTTTGTTCGGAAAATAAAAGTCCTTCATGTTCATAGATTGATAGGAGACGGGCTCCATATTCTTCTAAACCTTGCATGAGATCTTGGCTTAACTCTTCCAGTTTCTGAATTGCTTCTGCGTCAGGTTCAGATTGTGTTTTTTTTGCTTTGTTTAAGCGCTGAAAAAATGAAGCTAATTGCTGTGTTTTGTCCGCTGCGGGATTCCAAAGCAGTGAAATAAACAGATCATTGCGATACAGCTCTTGCGAAACCATTTTCTTTTTGTATTTTTCATCTAATGTTGTGGCAAAAGATGAAAGAAAATGACCCTCCGGGTAAATTGTTTCACGACGGCGAATGATGTGAGAATATAAAGCAACCCGTTCATCTGCGATATTTTTTAAAAGAGTGTTTAATTGGTTATGTAAAGAATTGAGTTGATCAATATCTGCCGTGTCGAAATTGACACCTTCAACAGCCATCACAACCATTAAACAGCGTGAACTTAAAGCAATGACATGCTGGTTGATATAGCGTATATAGGGAATATATTCTTCAGGCAAAGTTTCCCGTTTCATCATTGACATCTGTTTCACCGGTTTTATTCCTTCAGCTTAATTCCTTATAAGTGCGGACAAGGCGTAAGGGAGAGGTAGACCCCCCTCCCCATCGGCTGAGATTTTTTTGTTTTCCTCTTGTATTGAGCCACGCAAATAATACGCGAAATTGGTTGTGATCATATTTTGTCACTTCTCGCAAAATAAAGTGCATCCCGATGCCTAAACCAAACATGGTAAAATCACTGGTCACAATAAAGAGAATGGACGTTGCCATGACATTGAGCGCCATGGCTTCCATTGTAACACCAGCAAACATGGCCGGCCGTGTACAGGCCAAGAAAAGGGTATCTTCGTTCATTTATGCTGTACCTGCTAATTTGCCGACGAGACTAGGGGCGCCAAAAACAAGAGCAATCCCCAAAACACAATAAGCTGCTTTGCGTAAATCAATAAAGCCGTACATCCAGCCAATACCCACAGCAGCAACACATATAATGGCAATGAGCTTTGCCGTTGTACCTGTCATCACCCCGACAATGTTGCCTAGAACACCATCAAGATTCCCGAAACCACCCGCAGCTGGAGCAGAAGCAGCATAAGAAAAATCGCACACAAGTACTGCTGTAAAAAGCAGCATGGTCACGATAAAAATGATGTTCTGAAGTCTATTATCTGTCATTTTACCTCTCTTTTTAACAAACAATATTTATTCATCTGTCGACATTCCATTGCCTCTAACAACTGGAGAATTCTGTTATTCTATGACAGTCTAAACTCCTCGTTTTTTCATTTTAAAAGTCTTGATCGTGGATTTTCTCACTCTCAAACGCTTCTTTTAAAGAGACAGAAGTCTTTATCAAATTTAGATTGTGTTACATGAAAATGGCAATTTTAAGTTGTGTTTCTGGTTAAGACAACAATATTAAAATAAGGTGAGAGAGAATATTATTTTTTACAAAATGTAGTTAATGTGTAACACAAATATTTATATTTTTTCTTTAAAAACAAGGGGATTGCTGATAAATAATATAAAATGATAGAAAAATATGAACTTTTTGAGCGAGCGTGTTAAGAAATGCTATTTAAATGGATTGTTATTATTTACATTATGGGGTCCATAGTGTGGGGATTAAGCCAATATAAAGATAAAATAGATTTCAGCTTTCTTAAAATATTAAAAACGCAAGATATCCAAGATATTGTTGATCTCTATCGGGAAGAAAAAGATTTAAGTCAATCGATTACTCAACAGTCTTTAGAAAAAAATGAAGCTGCGCTTGAAAAAAATAAACCAGTGTTTGAGCAGCAGAAGACAGTTTTATCAAGCGATGGTGTCAATAATACAGTTGTTTTTCATGGCAGGGCATCGGTTACCAGTGGGGTTACGTTTAAATTGCTGACGCCTTCTGCACAATCTTGGCGATCTCATATGACCCGTGATATTCATCTTTATGGTGTGGACACATGCGCGCCCCGCCAAAAAGCAAAATTAAAGGATCAAGAATGGCCTTGTGGTGCGGTTACAATGGCTTGGCTTGTTACCAAAACACTTGGTCAGGATTTATCCTGTAAACGGGCTTTTATACACAATGGTGTTTATTATGCGCAGTGTTTTGTTCAAGGGGTTGATTTAGCTGAGGCAGGTCTTACAGAAGGGATGTTGATGCTCTCAAAGGAGGATAAAAATCCTCTTCCAACACAGTATCATCATGCGGAAGAAAAAGCACGTAACAACAAGATTGGTCTTTGGTCAAGCGACTTTACCGAACCTTCAAAATGGCGGCAAGATAATGGATCTTACAACCCCTTTGCAAGCCAATGATTGGTTTTGTTATATTTACGTGATGTTTATTGCAAAAATGTGTGAGATTAGGACAAACCTTACAGTCTCATGAGAGGCTGTTCTTTGAGGTGGGTGATTAAAATAAACCCAGTTGATGTGCTTCCTTAAAAAGCTGGATTGTTTTGTTTACAGATTGAACTGGATTGAAGTATTTTTGTGCTTAAAGGTGTGCAGGAGGCTCGCTTGTTAGAGGGTTTTTGTTCGTAGCGCCTCATGGAACGTTGTCCTTTGAGAGGTTGAAGTCAGCTCAGTGAAACTGTTAGACAAGACACCAGATTGTAAGCTGCTCCTTTTAAGCACAGGGGAGGTGGAGAGGATAGAACTTTTTCAAATTTGGAACAGTCAAAAGAAGTATTGCTCAATATTTTAAGGCTTATATCATGAATTGTTTTCATGATGGCTTAATGAGCGTGCTCTTGTCATGATGTTTTTCGAGATATTTTCAGAGAAATATTGATGAAGCGGCATGAAGGCTTATGAAGAGAAAATATCGTGTTGCCTATCATAGGAAATCAGCCCAATAGCCTGTTCAATAAAAAACGCGTTGTTTATAAATTGCAGGGCTTTGTTCTTAGAATAGAAAGCAGGTTAGAGGATAAAGGTCATTTAAAACGTTTTAATTTTGATCAGAAATTAATTTTAAAATGGCTTTTTGTTTGACAGAGGTCAGGACTCTAAAACTTTTTAAAAGCAAAAATTTCTCTTTGCTTGATGCAATTTCTTCATGAGGGTACGAGGTGTTTTCTTTTGTGATAATATCCGCATAAAAAAAGGAAACCGGAACTTTTAGGATATCGGAAATTTCCTTTAAACGTCCTGCGCTTACACGATTTAAGCCTTTTTCATACTTTTGAATTTGTTGAAAACTTACCCCTAAAGCGTCTCCTAATGTTTTTTGAGACATTCCCAACATTTTTCGCTTCAAGCGAATTTTTTTGCCGACAAAAAGATCAATATTAAGATTTTGAGTTTGCATTTGTCCCCGCCTAGTGCGAGCGTCTCTTATGCGTATTCCGGGAGTCTAAAACTGAAGCTAAATCAGCATTTTGCTTTTAGTGCTGGGAAGCACTTGGACAGTGCAAAATCTCCCGGAATTCCAAAAAAAACGCAAAGCGGGATAATTTTATGGTTTGAGGTTTTGAATTTGTCTTTCCTTTTGATCGCCACGTATGCGATCAAAACATCTTTCAGTGGGTAAAGTAATTTTAAGAGCTTGGCAATAAAAATCATTTTTCTGATAACGGGTAGATTTATTGAAGGAGAGACTGTTTGCCTTTCAAATTTTTAAGACGTGCTCATCAAAATGATGGCCTCAGCTCTGCATTTGCTGAAGGGAGCAACAATTTCCCCGTGGAGTTTAAAATTCAGCTCTCTGTGGGTGCCTCACGAGGACTTTGATCAATAACCAAAATGGCTTTTCTTATGTGGTTGAGATATCATTGAGATATCATAATAAGAGGGAAAAGCTTTCATGAGTGAACATCCCTCATGCAACACACAAAAACAAAATAGCTTGGATTTTATCACTTCACCTGCTTGTTTTAAAAAATCTTTCTCAAGGCTCGTCCTCATTTCATGAATGGTGCTGCGTGAAAGTATAGCAAGGGAAAGCTTCTATGGATAGGATAAACGCTATGTTTCTATCTTTCCTGAAAAAAGGTGTACAATGGCGCATAGTTCTAATCCTCTGTCAGTTCAAAATACTCCGACAATTTTTGCGTTTGAGAGGAAGAAATATTTTATTCTTTATTTTTAAGTGTTTTTATTGCTCATTCTACTTAATGAATGGGCAAACAAAGTGTTGTGATTAATTTAATATAAACAGATTTGAAATGAGAAAAGATATTTGGGCTTCTCATGAGGCTTGAAGAATAAACGATCATTATAAATCAATGATTTTATCCCTAAGGAAGTAATTTTTAGGCGTTTTTTAATCTGTTTATTTTCCAAATTAAGAACTTGAGTATTTTCGCTAAAAAACTGCATCAACGCAGTTGTTGTTGGAATTGAAGTTTTTATGAAGAAAATGAGTATTGTAGAATGATAAGCTTTTGTTATAAAGCACTTTAGAATTTTGCACGACTTAACGATAGCTTATTTATTTTATCATTTCTTATGATCTTTAATAAGTGATGTAAAGTTGGGATATGGTTTGAGAAAGAAGATGACAGAAATATTATCTTTCGCTAAGTAGTTTTGAAGTAAAAAACAGCTTGATCAATGACAAATAGAGATAGGTGCACCATGAATGAACTTACCCATATTGAGACTGTTATAGAACGTTATGATGCTGTTTTTTGTGATGTGTGGGGTGTTGTGCATAACGGTATCCATGCATTTGAACCTGCGTTGAAAGCGTTGGATAAAATTCGACAAATGGGAAAAACTGTCATTTTATTAACCAATTCTCCTCGACTCCGGGAAGATGTTGCGGCTCAATTACAAAGTATGAATATTCATAGTGACTATTATGATGCCATTATCACTTCAGGAGATGTCACGCGGGATCTCATTTGTGCTGCACCACGTAAAGTTTTTTTCATTGGTCCACAACGTGACTTGGTGCTGTTTGAAGGATTGACGTGTGAATTTGTTGAAGAGAGAGAGGCTTCTGTTGTCGTTTGTAGTGGTTTTCTTGAGGATTTGGATGAAGAACCCTCTGCTTATGAGGTGATGTTTCGTCGCATAAGGGCGCGGAATTTACCGTTTATTTGTGCTAATCCGGATGTGATTGTCCATTATGGAAATAAGGAATTTTGGTGTGCCGGCGCATTGGCACGTCTTTATCAACAATTAGGAGGGGAAGTCCGCATTGCTGGAAAACCTCATGCGCCTATTTATGAATGTGCCTTTGAAAAACTTCAAAAAATACGTGGGACAGTAGAAAAAAGTCAAATTTTAGCGATTGGTGATGGTCTTTTGACGGACATTAAAGGGGCGGCGCATTTTGGTCTTGATGCCCTTTATATTATGGGGGGGATTCATCGTTATGATTATATGCAAAATGGTGTGGTCGATAAGCAAGCTTTGCATTCTTCTCTCGAACGTCATGATTATAGGCCACAAGCAATCATGTGGGCACTTCAGTAATGGCTAATTTTTTACGTCTTCAGGGAATTCATACCTTTCCTTCTGCTTGGCGGGGAGCTGTGTTGGCACTTGGAAATTTTGATGGTGTTCATTGTGGGCATCAGGGGGTGTTGCAAAAAGCACTTGATTTCGCGCGGATAAAAAAGAAACCCGCTGTTGTTTTAACCTTTGAACCGCATCCAAGAAGTTTTTTTCAACGTTCAGCACCTGTCTATCGTTTGACTGAAGCGGCTGAAAAAGCTGAAATTTTTAAAATCTTGGGCTTTGATGGCGTGATTGAACAGCCCTTTGATGCTCAATTTGCCACTCTTTCAGCCGATGAATTTATCAAATCAATTCTAAAGGAAATTTTTGATGTTTCTGTGGTGGTGACAGGTGAAAATTTTCAATTTGGTTATCAGAAAAGTGGAAACGTTCCTCTTCTTTGCCAAAGAGGAGAAGAAATTGGATTTCAGGTCGTGCAAGTCCCTTGCGTTTCTCATCCGGGTGTTTCTCGTCCTCAAGGTTCAAGACCGTTGATCATTTCCTCTAGTTTTATTCGGCAACTTCTTTCACAAGGGGAAGTGGACAAAGCCGCTCATTTGTTAGGCTATCACTATCGGGTATGCTCCAATATTATTCAAGGCGACAAGCTTGGACGTCTTTTGGGATTTCCTACCGCTAATCAGATGTTGCCTTCTCAAGTTCGTTTGGCTCATGGTGTTTATGCGGTGCGTTTGCGTCGTGCCAACGGTATTTTATATGATGGGGTTGCAAGTTTTGGCTGTCGTCCAACAGTTGTTAAAGATGGGGCCCCCCTTTTGGAAACCTATTTATTTGACTTTAATGACGACCTTTATGGGGAAAGCTGTAGCGTTTCTTTTTTCCAGTTTTTGCGCGGACAAGAAAAATTTGATGGGCTTGAACCTTTGATTGCACAAATGCACCGTGATGAAAAAAAAGCAAAAGAAATTTTAAAGACAGTCCAACCCTTATCCCCGTTGGATAGGCTGCTTACTTTTAAAAATACACTCTAAGTTTATCTGAAAAAGAGAGAAAACTCGCAAAAATAGCACTTAAAGTGATGATCATCACAAACATATATTCCAAAACATCACGGAGTATATGTTTCTTGCGTTGTTGAGAGGGAGAATCGAATATCTGAAGATCTGATTGAGGCATTGTCTTGTTTAAAGTGAATTGTATGGCTTTTGTTGTCAATTAAAACTTTACTGCTTGTTTCTTTCTGATTCGTTAAAATTTATGATGAATCGTGAATGAATAAGGACACAGCATGTTTGGCAAGAAGAGATGAGAAGAAAAAGGAGAACTGTTTTTTTTAATTTCTTGCGCTTTTAACCTTACACTTTCACAAAATTTAAAATCGATGATTTTTTTTATGTTAAAAGCTAATCGCTTTATCAATTTGCAGGAATTTTTATAGCTTCTTTATGGCTTCAAAGGGGAAGGTTTGTTGTATCTTTAAAGAGCAGAGCTTGTTTATCGTGTCCTAATGAAAAGGGCTCCTAAAAGGAAGAAGTTCAAGGAGAAGGCATGAGACAAAGATGATTGACAGATGATTTTTTTTTACAGATTAGTGCGAATTTAAGAATTTTTGTTTTTTGAGAGCGCGTAAAACCTATGATTCAAGACATGCTAACCCATAAAGATGCAGCGAACGCGTTCCGCGATGGCAATAGGCGAGAAGAGGCAGAGATGCTGTTTTTAAAATTTTTTGCATGGTCTCAACATCTGATTTTTCTATGGTCGGAGGAGAAATGGGAAGGTAATAGGCTTTTATGCCATAGTCATTTGCGACCGTTTTAATGCTTGAAAAGTCAGGTTGATGAGGTTCCTCGTGATCGGGGCGGTTACAGATAATTGTTTTAAAACCAGCTTCTGCCAATGTTTTGATATTTTCTATACTCACTTGGGTGCCGATAAAAATATCAGGGGCAATTTGCTGTAAATTCATTTTCGTTTATTCCCAATTGCACGATTTTGACGATACTCTCAAGTTTATAAAAGGACATGAAGAAGGTAAAGTTTTTCAAGGACATCTTAACAAAAATATTCTTTTTGTCGAGAAAACTTGCTTGGAAAAATGCATTGTAAGATGCAGAATATTTCACAGCGCAACATGTTTTTATTCAATCTTACGCAACTCTTTGATCTATAATGATAATATAGTGCTGTTTAACTTGCGTTAGAACTCTGAATACCGCAAGTTTCCCTTATTTTAAGTCTTTTCTATGTTCCATCAGTCAAGATCTCTTGCTGATAAGCGGGGGACGTGTGGGGTAAAATTATATAAGAAAGGACGAAAAATGCCTTTTACCATTTCAAGGGCCAAGAGCCTTATCGTACGCCCATGAGCTGGCACAAGTTGTGTAATGAGGGCGGTTTTGCTCCTTCTCAAGCGTAAAGAAGATGTGTTCAATGGATTGACCATTATAAAAGATAACGCTCTTTATGGCTGACTCATTGTTCTTGCGAAGCAGAGAATATTCCATTGTGTTACTTGTTTGTCCTTATTTTTCTCAAACTCATTTCACTCTGTCGCACGGGACTGTATCAATTTAAAGGTACACACCTCTTCTTTCATTCAAGAAAAGGAACAAACTGCCACGATTATATACACGCCACCGATGCGGATAGCTGTTTTTGACATTTCAGATACTTCATAAGACGTCTTGTTTCCTTATTTCAGTGTTTTTTTCATCTGTCAGCTCTTCTGGTGATGAGAGACAAGTGATTTTAATTGATTGAAGAAGAGAGTGGGGAAATGAGCGAATTTTATAGATTTTTCTTTTCTCATTCAATATGTTTCCCTAAATTCTCCTAGGGGATTTGTTATCTCTTTAAGGAAAAGGATTGTTTGTCTGGGTGGGTCAAGGATCCCATGAAGGGTTAACCCCAAGAAAGATTATGCTGAGACCATTCTTGATCGATTGGCATGGATTTAAGAAACCTTCATTTTAAGGCGAGGGAAGAAAAGCCTATCACTTGTTTAAACTTATCTTTTTCTTTTTAAGAATATTCTCAAGATAAAATTGCGGGCTGTTGTTTTTATCGTAAAAGTTAAGAGAACTGTTTGTTTTGCACGTGTTGGATGCTTGCTTCTTTTGTTGTTTTCAGTATAATCGTAAAAACGATAATACTGAAAGATGTAACGAATGATCATTGGACTTTTGAATCAAAAAGGGGGCGTTGGAAAAACCACGTTGAGCGTGAATCTGGCGGCCAGTTTTTCCCGTACCGGTGCGCGGGTGTTGCTTATTGATGTTGATCCACAGGGGAGTGCATTGGATTGGGCTGCTGCGCGTGAAGAGGCTCCTTTATTTTCCGTTGTTGGTTTACCGCGTGCAACGGTTCACAAAGAGATTACACAGATTGGTCATAGTTATGATTATATTATTATTGATGGTCCCCCGCGTGTGACGGATCTTGCGCGTAGTGCTCTTATGGCTTCGGATTTTGTGCTTATCCCTGTTTTGCCTAGTCCTTATGATATTTGGGCTGCTGATGGAATTGTAAAGTTGATTGACGAAGCACGCGTTTATAAAGAAAATCTCAAATCTGCTTTTGTTATTAATCGTAAAATTGTCAATACAGCGATAGGGCGTGATGTGAACGAAGCGCTTGGCATATATCCCGTTCATGTTCTTTCTTCTAGCGTTGCACAACGTGTGATTTTTGCAGAAGCTGCGGCACAGGGAAAGGCTGTTTACGAAGTTGATCAGCAAGGACCAGCAGCCGTAGAGATTGAAGCTGTTGCAGCGGAAATCAAGGAGTTAACGTCATGAATAAAAAAATTAAAATTGGTATGAAACCAACCAATAAATCTGTTCCTTTAACGGCTGATGCATGGGTAGGAAGCCACAAAGGAAACGCGAATGGAGGGATGAAGCGCCTCACAATTGATATTCCAGAAACTTTGCATCGATTAATGAAGGTCAGTTGTGCAAGTCGTGGAACTAAAATGGCTGATGAGGTGCGCGAATTGCTTGCAAAAAAATACGGAAAATAAAAAATAATATACGATAACAGATCTATGATAATAAATGTGCGTTGGTTCGTTTTTTTTAAAGATGATATCGGTCGTTTTTACATGAAGGTAATCGTAATCAAAGCGTTCATTTTTTTTACGTATTTTTTTCATACGATTCATTTTATGAAAGAGTCATGAACCTATAAAAATTCTTCATTTCAACTTGTCTCCGATGGATGTGTTTATCCTCCCCCTTGTTATTTGTATTATCGCTGGATAGTTCAGTTTATTCTTCTATAACAATTGTCTTGATTCATGATTTTAAAGGTGAAGTTATTTTTTGTTTATTTTACTGAAATACATGGGTAAATCGTATAAATTAGTAGTAGCGTTGTTTGTTTTTTTCTGCTAGATAATATTTCCTTTTTAAAGTTATATTCATGTTTATCAGGGGGGAAATCAATAAAATTGACTGATATGGGTGTGCTATAGGCTTTCCTCATAACCAAAAGAAATCATTGAGTATGATATGAAAATTATTTCTTTCATTTGTGTGATTTTATAGACTATATGATTTTAGAGTCTGAGTATTGAAGGCTACTTGATGATGGTCAAGGAATAATCCTTTCTATGGCTATCAGGAATGTATAAGATCGCTTTTTTAGAATTTCTATTGGTAGTTTAAAAGTGTAGGGGGCGTTTAAGTTTTTTCTTTCTCGGCGGATTAAGAAATAAGAAAGAGCGCAATCAAATCATTAAAAGAGTTGTTGTTTCATTTGCAGAAAACTTGCAATGGATCTGGGTATGGTGAATTTTTGATACGATATTTGTGCTGCTTTTCATGATAAAGTGGTTCTTTTAAAAAAAAGAAAAATTCTTGAAAAAAGTGATTAAAATGCTTTTTGAAAATATCAAGATATCAAATTGTTGCTGAAGTCTAAACAGTTCAAATCTAAAGAGCCACTGCGTAGATAACATTCCAAATGCAAGCCCAATAAAACAACTCTCATGATTCAACATATTGGCGTTGAAGTTGTTCGTATTTGTCAAAGGAAAGGTATACGTAAGAGTACGATACAGGATTTTGTGAATCCAACAATGTCGTTCTCAAAGTATAAAACAAGTTCTTAAAGTATAAAATAAAGAGAGGGGTAAATTCATGAACAAGATCATTCTAACAGCACTGTTGCTTTGCACAGGGATTATCGCTGTTGGTTGTGAAAAAAACTACAGTGTTGAGGAATTTAAAAAAGATGAAAAATTACGCAAAGAGTGGAAAGAGAAATGCAATAAGTTAGAGCCACCTGCTTTTATGAAATCCCAAAATTGTGTAAATTTTGCACAAGCCGGTATGGAACTTTTTCAAGAGCATTATAGAGATCTTGCAAAGAAACTTCGTGAAAATAGCCAAAGTGGGAATGAAACTGAAAAACAGCAGGACAATAATTAAATCATAAACCACTATCGTTAGGAGGATGCTTTTTTCGTATTCTATTGATTTAAGGATTGTAAAGAAAATCGCGTACAGAAGTTGGATTTAAAATTTTTGAAAATGCACAATGGATCAAATGTGCAATTTTCACGGGGCATTCAATTGTGTCCAAATTTTATCATCTAAAAGAAGGGGAATTTATTGATGAATAAAGTCATTATCACAGCATTGCTGCTTTGTACTGGACTTGCTATTGCTGGTTGCGAAAAAACCTATAGTGTAAAAGAATTTAAAACAAATGAAAAATTATACGAGGAATGGGCAAAGAAATGTGAGAAGGATGATTCACCGTTCAAATCTTCTCAAAATTGTAAAAACCTTCGACAAGCATATGTAGAACTTTTTTTGAGACCCTAAATTTATCCGTTAAAAAGAAGGGGAATTTATTGATGAATAAAGTCATTATCACAGCATTGCTGCTTTGTACTGGAGTTGTTGTGGCTGGTTGCGAAAAGACTTATAGCGTAGAAGATTTTAAGAAAGATGAAAAATTGATGCAAGAATGGGGAATGAAATGTGAAAAAATGGAGGAATCTGTCAGAGAGAAATCTAAAAATTGTCGAAACGTTAAACAAGCATATATGGAATTTCTTTTTGGCTTTCATTAAAAAATAAAATTCAGTAAATTATTATTTCAATAAGGGATTGGACCGTTATTGATTTTATTCCGTTTTTTGGATTTTTGCCTCTAACTTTTGGGGCGCTTTTGACTTCAAGAGCTAATCTTTTACGGTTTGTACTCTTTGTGGAACAGATGACATATTGTCATCTGTTCAGCTAAAAAGTGCTTTTAATTGTGGTACCTGTTGCACCGGAATGAGACGCTGCGTGTTGCGGCTCATTTTTTCAAATTATACGCTAATTTTTTAATGCCTTGGTTGCATGCATGATGAAATATGAGATTCAATCTATGTTGGGGTGTTTAATACACATAAATATTTTATCACACGAAGAATGGCTTTAAGCTTTTACGGTTAATTTTGAAAAATTGGGTGGGAAATATCTGTTTGGAATTTATTTTTTCTGTTTTTAAGAAGGGGAAAAATCATTCTGAAGGGATTTATTATCGTTTTATAGTCAAATATTTTCTTAAACTATTTTTAAAAAAACGCTTTTTATTTGGAGAATATTATCACATCAATTAGAGTGTGAGCCAGTGTTGCCAGGATGGCTTTGCCGGATGCCGTAAGAGGGTGACCGCCTCCCTGTCTTTTTGTTTTTTTTCAAGTGTGTACGCCTTTTTCTTGGTGTTTGTTATTATAATTTTGCCGTAGTATTATCGTTTTGAGTGGTGGTGGAGCCCATGTAAAATTTTATACATGTGTTCTTTTTTATTCTTGAGTGTTTGGTAAATATTATTTGCACAATGCTTTGATTGTATAAAGAGTGTTTATTGTTTTCATGTTGAATGAGAGCCCTGGATACTCGTAGAATTCTCTCATTTCAAATCTGTTCTCGGTTGAGCAACACAACCCGATGTTTTTTGCACGTCAAAAATGAATGTGTTCTCTTGCGAATAAAAAACGATTGAGAAATGCAGACAAATGTCTCTTATAAATTTGTCTCAAGAGCCAAGGGGTATCGTACCATGAGGGGCTTTGAGTGTATGATGGTGTGGCTTACTTTCTCATAGAGGTCAAGATGGTGGTGCTTTTTAATCGTAAGCTTCAATATTATCCTTTAGGGGCGTGATATGCCTTGAGGGAGGAAATTAAGTGAAATCGGCTCGGTAAGATGCTTGATAAGAAGATAAATTGTTTACAGCTTGGATCTGATCGAAAACTCTGTCCTTTAGGCGCGGATGACGTTGGGATTCAAGGGAGCGTGAAAAGACAAAAACTAATGGTTGAAAATGCAGATAAAAAGGAGAGGTTAACACCAAAAGAGTTGCAAGCGATGTTTGAAACTGGGAGGTGATTGATCTAGAGAGCTAAGATTTTACTTTGATCTTGTGGAAAATCAAGATGCTTATTTGCACAGATTACGAAAAGCTAAGAGATTATGCTTAATATACCTCTATGATGAGCGCTAAAAACACAACAAAAGCATTGAGGGTAATGATCAAGGTTGAATAAAGCATCGCGGCTTTTACGAGATCAGCCATAAGAACCTCTTTCTGTTCTTTTGGAAGTGATTTTATGAGTAACAATATGTTACAGCCTGTAATATATGCGGATACAACATATTCGGCAAGCTTAAAATCTTTTCTTTATTTAAAGGGGTGATGGTAAAAAGAGAGATGTCGTCGAAATTGTGCCTTTATTATAAACGATGTTTTTAGGCTAGGGTGCCTGTAAAGCTGCGATATTAAGAGTGGATTGTATGCTGTCCGTGAAATAATCGACAGGAAGATGAGAAAAAAAATTTTGCAAAGAGTCATGGGGGGAGAGCTAAGCGTTCTTCATTGATAGTATTTTTATTTATAAGAATAATCTCGTGTTCTTCAACGTGAATGAGAGTCTTGAATATTGAAAGATTCTGTCATTTTAAATCTTTTTATATTTAATCAACCAAAGCCATGTTTCTTGAACATTACAAGCAAAGAGAGCCGTATGCCGTGAAACTGTACAAGAAAGGCATACTTCTTATGAAAGCGTCTTCAAGTGCTAAGGGAGCGAATATTGGGGGCTGAGTGTGTGGTGGTGGCGGTTTGCTCTTTTATAAAGCATACAGAGGTGGCGCCTCAACGGATTGGAGATTTATCATTATACCATTCATGGGTGCCAGTGCGACATGGATTTGTGCAAAATAGGCTTGGGAGGTGACTTAAGAAATTGTTTCTTTCAAACAAGCGCGTTGAATATGCGATTGAAGGCGTGTCGAACGGATGGGTTAAGAAACACTTGAAAAGGTTAAAAAAATTTTATATAGTCGCTCTTTGCAAAGAAAAGCGAAATGATAATTGAAAAAGGGAGATGGATGGCTATTTAGCTATTTTAAGATGTCTTTTTTAAGAGTGCTATATGGCTTGATCTGTTCAAAAGGGCATTTCTCTTTGTGTGTTGTGCAGAATACTGCATGTATGCAGAAAGAGGCGGGGGTGGGTGTGTGTCTTTTTGAATGGAAGCAAACTAATCTTGTAAGGTGCTAATGGGCACCAGAGAGTATGCAGGTTTAGGTGCAGGAAAAGCCGTAAAGTTATGGAGGGTAAAATGCTGCTATCGGTGAAATGCTGAAGTTCTTAATGGGCTTAAGTCTCTATATGCTGCGGATTTTTGCTGGCAGGTGTTTTTTATTGCCAAGGTTATTGTCAGAGCATTGTCGTTTCCTGTTGAAGGCTTGGTGGTGATGAAATAGGCAAAGATAATAGGCAAAGCGAAATAGACAGAGAACATTTGGAAGTTTCGATAGTGCCTACGCAGAGGTTTAAGTTTATAGCGTTTTGGTGAATGCGTATAGTAGCAAGAATGATTTTGGAGCAAAGCAAGAAAATATTTCAGAGAATACGTTAAGAGTTAAGGTGGTATACGCTTTTAAGGATTGTTGTGCTGTTGTCTGAGCAATGTTCGCATCACGAGCGTGGTTGAGTATATCAGCATGGAAGAGAAACTGTTTAATCTCCCTCATTTGAAAGCAAGATTGAACAATTGGTTGAAGGGGAAATAAAAATGTCTGTAGTGCAATATGGTGATGATAGTTTTGCAGCAAAAGCAAAAGTTCTTGACAATAATCTTATTGATCGTGATTGGGCGATGACAAAATTTGTCGCTGCTGTTAAAGGGTTAACCCAAGTGGTTGATTATGAAAGCAATATGCTAGAAAGCAGTGGTATTCCAGATTACGAAGAAATAAATTTATGTAAAATACGTGGTTTGCGTGATCTTAATAAATCGATGAGCGATGTGAGACGTTACATGAATCAAGATATTGAGCATGAAGTTGAAAGTTTGCTGTCTGATTTACAAAAAAAATTACAGCGTAATAGTGAACTACTTCAAACACATTTAAATGCAGTCAATGATCTTTCGCAAGCTATGCAACTTTCTGGATTTGCAAAGGAATTAGAAGAATAATCTAAACTTCATTCATATCGGCTGTTCTACGCGATTATAATGATGAGGTAGGGCAGTGATTTGAATAAAAAGCGTGTTTGTTGAGTTTCCATGTTTTAAGCGCGTGTGGGTATTGAAATTATCATTTTGCTGTTCTGTAAAACAGAGTCTCCAGTTTCTTTTAAGGTGATGTGATGCGCACACCTGTGGGGTGGCGAGCCAAGTGAAGCGGTTTTAAGAGAAGGTGGATTGCTTATAGCAGATTGTTTATAGAACATTGTTTACAGAGTGGGTTGGTAGGCACTTCATTCTTTCGTTTGGGAAGGGAGGCAAGAGAATATTAAGACCACCCCGTGATGCTTTATGCAACAGTCTCTTTTAAAGTGTTGTGATGTAAAAAGTATGGTGATGTAAAGTTTTCCTCATTAAGTACTTTTTAGAGTCTTGAGTGAATATTGCTTGTAAATTTTATGAAGCTCTGCTGTTTGAAGTGTGGTGATGTGACGCGCACACCTGTGTGGCGGTGAGCCAAGTTGAAGCGGCTTTAAGAGAATACAGATTGTTTATAGCAAATTGTTTATAGAATATTGTTTACAGAGTGGGTTGGTAGGCACTTCATTTTTTCGTTTGGGGAAGGGGACAAGAGGAATATTAAAACCGTCCCGTGTGCCTTATGCAACAGTCTCCTTTAAAGTGTTGTGATGTAAAGTTTTCCTCATTAAGTACTTTTTAGAGTCTTTGAGTGAATATTGCTTGTAAATTTTATGAAGCTCTGCTGTTTGAAGTGTGGTGATGTGACCCGCACACCTGTGTGGCGGTGAGCCAAGTGAAGCGGCTTTAAGAGAATACAGATTGTTTATAGCGAATTGTTTATAGAATATTGTTTACAGAGTGGGTTGGTAGGCACTTCATTTTTTCGTTTAGGGAAGGGGATAAGAGGAATATTAAGACCGCCCCCTGATGCTTTATGCAATCGTTTCCTTTAAAGTATGGTGATATGAAGCGGTTAGTCACTGCAAGCTCTATGTTTGAGATAAAGAGGCGGTTTAGTATTTTCTCTTCTGTTGTCGTTTTTGTATGCCAGATTGCAGTACACGTCTCTCTGTTGGGATTCGTATTTGAAAAGGAGAGGGAGCTTCATTGGGGGAGAATTATAAAGCTGTAAAGATGATATTTTTACCATCATCTTTTTGCTTTACAGCTTTTAAAGGGATTTAAAGCACTGTCTTTTAAAGAGTGAAGATCATACATTTTTTCATGTTTTTATATTTATTTGCGTTTTTAATGGGATCACGCTTCTCATGCAAAACAGAACGCTTCCAAAAGAATAAATTTATTGTTTCCAATGTACGCGCTTATTGTAAAGAAATATTTCTCAAGGCTTGCACATCCATTTTGTAAGAGGGCCTATTTTGTGATGTCGGTCTGTGACGAGATGGTATCCATGAAGGTATAAAGCTTTCATGGAAATAATATAAAATCTACAGAACACTCTCATCCCTATAAAGAAGCAAGTTGGCATTGCCATATTTTTCAGCAACGTCACTTTGCCATTTTCCAATGTTGCGACAGATTTTGACACTTGAGATTCTTGGAGTATTTTTCATCTTGTTTTATTTATATACCACCTTTGCTTGTGATGGGAAAACAAGTGATTTTGATTGATTTATCCATAGGAGAAGGGCGGTGATGAGAGAACCCTTACACTATTTGGTCTTAAAGTTGGAAAAGATGATTTATGACGATAAATCAATGTGTTATTTTAATAGAATGATGGGTAGAAGATGGATTGATAGGACTGATCAACAGTGAGACCCCATCTTGATGAGAAATTGGATTGATGACAGATCTGAGGAGGAAGTGAAGGACAAACAAGAGTGCTCTCGCCATGGTGCGTTTTAAGATATTTTCAGAAGTATTTATGAAGCGGTATGAAGGCTTATGAAAAGAAAATATCGTGTTTCATATCGTGGAAGTCAATTAAGCGGAACTTGCTAAATTAAGAAGCCAAGTTGTTTTATAAATTGCAGGGCTTTGTTCTTATAATAGAAAGCAGATTAGAGGATAAAGGTCATTTAAAACGTTTTAATTTTGATCAGAAATTAATTTTAAAATGGCTTTTTGTTTGACAGAGGTCAGAACTCTAAAACTTTTTAAAGGCAAAAATTCCTCTTTGCTTGATGCAATTTCTTCATGAGGGTATGGGGTGTTTTCTTTTGTGATAATATCCGCATAAAAAAAAGGAAACCGGAACTTTTAGGATATCGGAAATTTCCTTTAAACGTCCTGCGCTTACACGATTTAAGCCTTTTTCATACTTTTGAATTTGTTGAAAACTTACTCCTAAAGCATCTCCTAATGTTTTTTGAGACATTCCCAACATTTTTCGCTTCAAGCGAATTTTTTTGCCGACAAAAAGATCAATATTAAGGTTCTGAGTTTGCATTTGCCCCCGCCTAGTGCGAGCGCCCTCGCATTGGTATTCCGGGAGTTAAAAGCACTGAACTCAAATCAGCATTTTGCTTTTAGTGCGTCGAGCACTTGGACAGTGCAAAATCTCCCGGAATTCCGGGATATCCGCAAAGCGGGATAAATTCATGTTTGAGTCTTCAGGCTTTTAATCCCTATTGGTCGTCACGTATACGACCAAAACACCTTTTAATTGATAAAGTAATTTTAGGGAATTTACAATAAAAAATAGCTTTTTTAACCAAAGGCGGTGTTTTCTCATGTAATTAAAGAAGGCATCGCTCTTTTGTTCCTATGATCTTTCCATATCCGGAGGATAATATTTTACAAGCGGATAGCTTATTTTGTGCATTGAATAGTGTTCAGAAAATGATGCAGGGCATTTTTCTTTGCCAATGAGCTTTTTGCCAATGAATAATGTCGTTATGGAGACCCTTCGGTTTGTGTTTTTACACCGCCGGTTGCGAGCGCCTCCTTATGCGTATTCCGGGAGTCTAAAAGTACTGAGCTTAATCAGCATTTTGCTTTTAGTGCGTCGAGCACTTGGACAGTGCAAAATCTCTCGGAATTCCGGGATACCCGCAAAGCGGGATAAATTCATGTTTGAGTCTTCAGGCTTTTAATCCCTATTGATCGTTGCGTATGTGACCAAAACACCTTTTAATGTGTAAAGTAATTTTAGGAGCTTGGCAATACAAATAGTTTTTCTAGCATGAAGAGATTTCTTGAATAAGAGACTGTTTGCCGTTCAATTTTTTTAAGATGCGTTCACTCAACTCATGTTCTCAGACTTGCTTTTCACAAAGGAAAAATTTGGCTGTTAAGTTTAAAGCATCTCCTACGGTGCTATTCTTAATCAATAACCAAAATGACTTGTTTTGTCCTTTTGCTGCGGTTGAGATATCATAACGATAGGGTAGAGCTTTCATGAGCGGATACGCTTCATACAAAATAACATACCCAAAATAGAATAGATTTGTTATTGCCCGTTCATATGCTTGTTTTAAAGAGATTTTTTTCAATACGCATACTTATTTCATAATAGTGCTTATGAAGAGGTCTAGGGTGCTTTTTGAAGTGTATAAAGCCTCTCATGAGTGGTACAAAAGCTGCTATTTTTGTGCATAGCAAAAGAGTAAGCGGGTCGTATGATTCACTTTGCTAATTTCCTGTGTTGCTTTTTGTTGTGGTTCATAAAGAGGTATGCTTTTTTTTGTACCGTTTTACTGCATCGAAGTTCTCTCGGCTTATGATGCACAAGCAAAGCGTTTTGATTGCTTAAAAATGAGCAGTTTGGACATGAGAGAATGCTAAGCTTTTTAGTTTTTTGTTTGATTGGTAAAAAATATTATAAATCAATATGTTTTTTGATAAAATAACGGCTTTTGAGAATTTTTAAAAATAGACGTTTAAATAAAAAGCAGCACACTGTGCTGCTTTTTATTTTATTGAAGTTAAAAGTGCTTTTGCTTTAAAAATGATACCGTATTCCACCAGAAACATTGATCCCCGATACACCGGTTTTTTGCAGTTTTTGCCGATAGCTAATGTCGGCATTTAGCACGATCTTTTGAGAAAGATAGGCATTCACACCCATGCCTCCCTCAATTGAAGAACCCGTAGGATCAAGATCAAAGGTATCCGCAATTTTTATTGTTTTTCCATCACCAAAAGTTCTGATCACATTCATTTTACCATAGAAGGAAACAGCTTTGTTTTCTTCAACAGCTGTTATCGTTTTTGTTAAACGTCCACCAAAACGGATCAACCATTGACGCGGATTGCCCATGTCTACTTTTAAGCCATTGGCATCTGAGAAAATATCAAACATGAGATTTTGATAAATCAATTGCGCTTGTGGTTCAAAGACTAGCCCTTTTATGCTGGTTGCTAATTTCTGACCAATGGTTGCAGAGAGATTAAGGATTTCAGTTCCATCCAATTTTGCAGCATTCCCAACAAGAGCTGTGGTAACATTTCCTTTTAACCTTCCGTAAGAAAGAAGTGTATTGAGATATAAACCATTGCTATGCTCGATGGTGCTATAAGCGGCGAGAGACCATTTATCAAGAGTTGTCTTTTCAGAATCTTGCATCTCTTTTGGTGTAAAGGCAAGTTTTCCGTATGCTCCTAAAAGACCAAAATGTGCGCTTATATCTTTGCTGTCTGAGGTGGCTAATATAATCCCCAATTGCAAAGCTTTATAGTTCACATCAGCATCATAACCATAGCGCAGGGGGCCACGGTTGGAGGATAAGGTGACTTTCTCGCCATAGGAGGAGAAAAAGAGATTATGCTGCTTATGATCTGCTGCATCAAAGACTGCTGTTCGCATCGCATCTAACAACCTGTTTTGGTTGTTTACATCAGCAAATCCAGAAGAAAATAAAGTATTAGGTAGGGTTAAATAGTTTGCTACCTGTGGTAAAAGTGCTCGGACTTTTTTATCCTTATCAATGTAGGCATTTTGTAAACGGAAATCCCAGAAATTACTACTCTTGCCCAAAAGACTTTGACTTTCATGAGATGTTCCAGGTTTATAGCCTTTGAGCACATATTTATAAGGTTGTCCACCGATTGTCATATAGTTACCGGCGAGCGTAAAGGAATTTTCGTTTGCTTGTCCGGAAACTTGAATGATTGAAACCCCATGTGTCCCTAAAGGAAGAGGAGCCATCTGCTCTCCCCAAACAACAGAACTATCGGTTATCGTTTTATCTGTTTCTTGGAGATTGATGTGAACAATGGTATTCCCTGATACATCACCATTAATCACGATGCGATCGGTTTGTTGTTCCGTGACAGGAGAATGTTTGTTCCATTGCGTGTTGACATAAATCTCTGCAACACCTGTTGCACTATAAACTGCTGCTGTATGCGCTATTCCATCTTCTTTGCGAAGTTGAGGACCTATAAATAAAGTTTGGTAATGTCCTTCCATAGGCTTGTCAAACATAATGACACTGTCGGTAAGGCGCAATACAGAAAGATTAGAGAATGATTTTTCATCAAGACCAAACTGTCTATAGTCATACGAAATAGTATCGTCCTCTGAGATACGATCATTATTTGCAGTGTTCTTATTGGGCTTTAAGAGCCATTTCGTCCCTTCTTTTAGATCAAAACTTGTTTTATTATTCTCAGAAGTTCTGACGCGACCTTCTAAAGAAGAGTGGTCCGCAACCAGAGTAAAGGTGTTTGTGGATCCGCTTTCGTTTTTTATATTTTTTGATAAAACATCGGCATGAATTTCTGAGTTTTTAAGGCTGATAACACCGTTTGTGTTTGTTCCATAAAGGCTGATACCTGTACCATTTTCAACGAAAAGCTTTGTATTCTCTAGATTGACTTTACCGGTAATATCTTGTTCTTGAATGGTGTTGGCATTTCGTTCTGCATTGCGTGGATGTCGCCTTTGAGGAGCACGATAGAGATTATTGCGGAAAATAATACCATTCGCTTCAGATTTCCCTGTGACATGGATGCTTGAATCTGTAAGATTGATTATCCCTTCTATGTTAACCAAAGCAGCTGTTTCTGCTGTTACCGTAATATCTGTGGCCTCAATTTCTCCACCATTTGATACACTGAGTGCAATAAAACCAGCATCAACACTTCCCCCATTCATTTCGATTTTTGAATTTTTCCCCTCTGCATCTAAAGCACTCCATTTGTCTTGAATCTTTTTGTTATGCAAAGTTATAGTTTTACCGTTTTGAATCTCAACTCCAGCACTTATATTTTCGATTTGTGCAAGCTTTTCAAACTGTTTTATGGGGGATATTGGTTGCACCGGTGCTGGTTTTAAAGATTCTGATGTTTCCTGTGATGTTAGTTTTCCAGCTGCTGGTCTGACAGATATTGCTGAGAGCTCTGATGCATTAGACGTTAGTGATTGCTCTACTGTTGGTCTTGTAAGTATCGGTCCTGTAGATTCAGAGTTTGCAGATGTTGACTGTAAATTTGGTGAAGATTGTGTTGCTTCTGATTGTGAAGAGATAGCAGAATTCGAAGGTGTTTTTTCACTAGAAGAGCTGGAAACACCTGAACGTCTTCTGGATTTGGCTACGTCTGTTGTTGAATCTGTTCCTGTTGTTGAAGCCATTTCTGTTGGTGAAGATTGTGTAATAGGCGTGTTTTGTGTGGTTGTAGTATGAGATTGTACATCTTCTATCTCTTCTCGAGTGTGTTTGGGATTTTGACTCGGGGAAGAAGTTGTATTTCCAGTCGTTAATCTTGAGGAACTAGGTGCTGTAGAGGGACTGGAGACATTAGCTTCTGAAGATGAATGAGGGGGGTGAGATGGATAACGTTTTCCCATTCCATCGCATGGATCTTTATATGGGTCAAAAACTCCAGATGTATTTGTGGGACACTCAGCATGAACAGGGCGTGAAGAAGAATCTATTGTTGGTGGCGTCACGCTACGAAGAGCATAAGACAAGTTAGTGGAAGAATAAAACAGAAGTCCAGAAACGGTGTATAGTAAGAAGCTTTTTTTCATATAGATGTATTCCTAAATATTTCCCCCTCTCATAAAATATAAAATTCTGACCTCATTATGTCTCTTTTGTAAGAGACAAAACGAAAAATAATGAGAGTACTTTATATTTCAAGATGGAATACAAGTATTTTTAAAAGTGATAGCGCATACCAGCAGAAATATTTATTCCAGAGATGCCAACTTTTTTGAATTTATGTTGATAACTCAGGTCACTATGAAGCTCGATATTTGGCGATAAGTGCGCGTGAATACCAAAACCACCTTCAACTAAAGATCCCATCGCAGCGAGCTGAAAATTTTTACTAAAAGTTTTGATCATGTTTAGTTTGCCATAGAAGGAAAGGGCATGGCCTTTATTTTGTGTCAAACGCCCGCCAATACGCAGCAACCATTGATCAGGTTTGCTTATGTTTATTTTAGAGTTATCGTCATCTGAAGAAGAGCTGTCAGTTGAGGAAGAGATGCTATCTGAGGGAGAACCAAGTATGAGACGCTGATAAACAAGTTGTGCTTGCGGTTCTAAGATGACACCTTCAAAACTGGTTAATAGCTTTTGACCAACAGTTGCAGCAGCCCCTAATATTTTACTATTATTCATTTTTGGGGTATCTTTGATGAAATCTTTGCTCATATTTTCCTTTAAAATTCCATAAGAGAGAAAGCCACTTGCATAGATGCCACTGTCATGCTGAATGTTTCCATATGCGGTGAGTGACCATTTATCAAACATATTCTTATGAGAGCTTTCTGTATTTTTAGGAGCAAAAGACAATTTCCCATAGGTGCCGAAAAAACCAAAATTGGTGCTGATATTCTGGTGCTCTAACGCTACTAATATTGCCCCTGCTTGTAATGCAGCATAGCGAATATCGGCATGAACGCTCTCCTGTTTTGTTTGAACATCTTCTTGTTTTTCTTGATTTTCATCTCGTTCTGCTTGAACTTCAACTTGTTCTATTTGAACACTATCTTGTTTTGTTTGAGCGCTATCTTGTTCTGTTTGAATGCGGGAGAAAAACGTATTCTTATTGCCATAAGTCGATAAGAAAATGCTTTTCTCTGGATAATTTTTGGGTTCAAACATTGTTATTTGCATATTGTCTAACAAGATATTTTGATTGTTGGCATCAGAAATCCCAACAGCAAACATCGCGATAGGCATGATTAAAGAGTTTTCTATTTGTGGTGTCAGTGTTTTGCTGTCTACTGCTTCATCGAGAAAAGAAGAAGCTTCTGATGCTTTACCATCTGTAAGTTTATACGTGCTCTCGGCATTAGCGGTGGGGATGCTATCAATCTTTGTGGGCAATTTCACATGAGTTTCTGTGGACGTGTTAAGAGCCGTTTTCAATGTTGAGGAAGCAGTGTTCGTCTTGGGCTCCATATCAGATTGCGCATTTTTGTTTATTTCAGGTTGTGTAATTTCATAACCTGTTCTTAAGGATGAATTGTCCTTGTGTTGTGAAACAACATTAGCGGATGGTAATAGATTACTACTACGTTTTTGTCTTGTGCTGGAATCAATAACAGGGTGTTTATCCTCTTTATGAGTAAGAGAGGATCCTTTTCTCTCTACGTTGGTTATTCCATTGGTGTTTGAAGTATTTTGGTGGCGTATGTTAAGAGAGGATGCATTGGTATAGCGATATTGTTGAGGTAATTTGATAATTTCTTCAAGAGCATGGCGTGTTTCAGGGGTTAGGCCAGAGGCGGTACTGATCGATGTGAAGGTAAAAGAAGAAAAAAACAAAGCACAAGCGGCTGTACATAACAAAAGATTCTTATGCATAGAGATGTTCCTTAAGATATTTTCATTTGTTTTGATAAAAAATGAACCACTCTTTGACGCATCACAATTTTTTTGGGGAATGTGTCAAAATAAGCAGCACTGCTTACACTTCAGCGCTGCTTATGTGTCAAAAGTGAAAGCTAAGATTTCTAAAAGCGATAATGCACCCCACCGGAAAAATTCATTCCAGAGATCCCAGCTTTTTGGAGTTTATGTTGATAATTAACATCAGCATGAAGGGCAATATTTTTGGAAAGTTGCGCATTAATGCCAAGTCCTCCTTCAAGGGAAGAGCCCATAGAATCAAGATGGAAGGGTTTAACAATATCGATCGTCTTTTTCTCTCCAACAGCTTTGATGACGTTTAATTTACCGTAAAAAGAAAGAACACGATCGTTTTCAATAGGAAGTACCGTTTTTGTTAAACGCCCTCCAATACGCACCAACCATTGATGAGGAGTCTGGATATTAACTTGGAAGCCATCGATATCCGAAAGCGTGCCAAATGCAACATGTTGATAAATAAGCTGTGCCTGCGGTTCAAAGGCCAATCCTTCAACACCGGTTGCTAGTTTTTGCCCAACGGTTGCCGATATATTTAATGTATCCGTATTTTTTAACTCTGTGGTGTTGCCGATAAGAGCTGTTGTAATATATCCGTTTAAAATGCCGTATGAGAAAAGTGCATTAACATAAAAACCATTATCATGGTGGAGATTCCCATAGGCTGTCAAGGACCATTTATCCAGTGTGCTTTTATCAGAACCGTCCATATCCTTTGGCGTAAAAGAAAGCTTTCCATAGGTGCCTAAAAGACCGAAATTTGCGGTTAAGTTTTGATTTTCTAGCGTTGCTAATGTCATGCCTGCTTGTAAAGCAGCATAACGAACATCCGCACCATAACCATATTCCAATGGACTACGATGGGAAGATAACGTCACCTTGTTGCCATAAGTTGATAAGAAAATCCCTTTCTTTTTATGAGCTTCTAATCCAAAAACTGTTGAGTGCATATTATCTAACAGTGTATTTTGATTGCTTACATCAGAAAGTCCAGAAGAGAATAGAGCGTGAGACATGACCAAATAGCTTGCCATTTGGGGAACAAGAGCTTCGATTTTTCCTTCTTCATCGAGAGTTGCACTTTGCAAGCGGAAATCCCAGAAATTCTCATTTTCTTCCAAGGGAGCTTGCCTGTTGTTTTCTTTTCCAGGGGATGATGCATTGGTATTTTGCACATCTTTCTGTTGTGATTCTTGTGATATTCCGCTTAAATGACTTTGTGCCCTATCGGCTTTTCCACGGCTGGATGTTGGTCCATAGCCATTGAGTATATATTTATAAGGTAAGCCCCCCAATGTGGTGTAGCCATGGGAAAGTTTGAAGGAATTCTCATTGGCTTGTCCAGAAACTTGAATGAGTGAGAGCCCACGCACATTCAAAGGAATAGATTTTTTTTCTTCTGATTCCTCATTAGAGGATACACGCTTTGAAAGATTGTTAAAGTAGATCGTTGTTATACCTGAGACGTCACCATGAACGAGAACACGGTCAGTTTTTTGTTGTTCTTTTTTAAGACCATCACTCCATTCTGTATTAAAGTAAATCCTTGCGTTGCCTGTTGCATTGTAAACTGCTGTTGCATTGGAGCTTCTGTTTTGTTCTTCTTTTTGTGGGTATTTTCCTACATGCAAGGTTTGATAATGACCGTGTACTAGTTCATGTGGTGCATCAAATAGGATAGAGCTATTGTTAAGGTTTAGGACTGAAACAACGGATTGTGCTCGTTGCTTAAGATCAAGAAGCTTGTAATCAAATATACTAAAACTATTTTCCAATTCAAATAGACTAATTTTTAAATGCCACTTGCTGTTATTGTTTAGGGTGAAGACCGTTGTATTTTGAGGAAGCGTTTTAGCTCTTCCTTCCATAATTGAATTGTCAGCGTCTAATGTAAAAGTAGTTGGTCCAATTGTGGTGAACGGTGAGCCTTCGTTTTTTAATAACATATCAGAACGAATTTCTGAGTTTTTAAGGGATACCGCATTAGCAACAGCTTTGGAATAATAAGGGCCGAAAATACCTACACCATTTTCTACAAGAAGTTTGGTATTATTAAGAATGGCTTTGTTTACAACTTCTTGTCCTTCTTTTATTGTAGAGCTTAGAATATAACCAAAATTGATACCGTAGACTTTGCTGTGGCCTACAATATTTAAGGCTGAATCTTCAACATGGATTATGCCGTTTGTGAGAGACAAGCCACGCTCGTTTGCTCTCCCCACAATTCCTTTAGCATTAATTCGACCACCTGATGTTGCGGAAAGCAAAGTAAATCCTGAGTGCATTATTGAATTTTCAATGGTAACCTGACCTTCCTTAGCAACTACAGCATCATACTTCCCACGAACAAAAACGTTATTAAGGTTTTTCTCTTCTCCATTAACTACTTGGACTGTAGAAACCTCAGGAGGTTGTATATTTGCATAAGTTGGAGCAAAATAAGAAAAAATGAAAGTTCCAGCAATTGTACATAACAAAAAATTTTTTTTATAAATATATTTCTTACACATAGATATGCCTTTAGTATTTGGTATGCTTTGATGCTTACTTCATTCCCCTGATGGCGCAAGTACCCGATCGTCTTTTATATCATTATGTATTTATTGTAAATAACAAAACGAAATATTGTGTTTTGTTATTTATCTTTTAAAAAATTGGTCTTGGAAGAGATTCTGAAATAGAAAATGCAATCCAGCGATGATGAATTTCAAAAAATCTAGCTTGATAAGTATTTTTGTTTTAAGCGCTAACAATCAAAACATTTTGCAAGGATGCTTATTGCTTAAGAGCTGTTATCATAAAAACTCTACAAAGTTTTTGGAGAAGATTTGTCATGCGTTTGCAGAAAGCTTAGTTGGTTTTCTTGCATATAGAATTATTCACGATGAATTTTTTGATGTAAAAAAGCCAAAATATTTTGTATTTTTTATTGATATACAACAATTTTTATTGAATCCATGCGATTTTTATACCTCAAAAAGGCTGCTCTTTTGAAAACTCAACAATCGTTAAGAGATAAAGGGTTTTGTGGCATTTGGTTTGGATGAAATTAATCCTTTCAAGAAGGGAGGATAGAAAGGACCATTATTGATGGCTTTTGCCGAAAGATTGCAAAAAAAAGCAGTACATTCGTACTGCTTTTTGTTAAAATAAATAGACTATAAGTTGTTTTTTTCTTTTTCTTAAAACTGATAACGTATTCCGCCTGAAAAGCTTGTTCCAGATATACCCGTTTTTTGAAGTTTCTGTTGATAATGAACATCAGCATGAAGGGCGATATTTTGTGATAATTGTGCATTCACACCAAGCCCACCTTCAAGGGAAGCTCCCATAGCATCAAGATGGAACGATTCACCAATCTGTATGGTGGCATTATTAGAAAAAGCTTTAACAATATTCAATTTACCATAGAAAGAAAGAATACTGCTGTTTTCAGTCGGAACTGTTGTTTGCATTAAGCGTCCACCAATACGCACCAACCATTGATGAGGATTGCCCATATTCACATCAAAACCATCAACATCTGAGAACGTGTCAATCATAAGACGTTGATAAATAACTTGTGCTTGTGGTTCAAAGACCAATCCTTTCGTGCTGGTTTCGAACTTTTGTCCAATGGTTGCCGATGCACTGAATGTATCAGCGCTTGTCAATTCTGCAGTCTTTCCTATGAGAGCTGTGGTGATATTCCCCTTGAGCATTCCATAGGAGAAGAGTGCATGGACATATGTCCCATTATTATGACGCAGGCCACTATATGCAGTCAGTGACCATTTATCGAGTGTACTCTTGTCAGCACCTTCCATACCTTTTGGAGTGAAAGCTAATTTCCCATATGTCCCTAAAAGACCAAAATTGGTGGTCATGTTTTGATCTTCTAGAGCTGCTAATGTAATGCCTGCTTGTAAAGCAGCATAGTGAATATCGGCACCATAGCCATATTGTAATGGCGTACGGTGAGAGGATAATGTCACCTTATTGCCATAAGCCGAGAAAAGGATTCCTTTGTTTTTATGATTTTTTGTCTCAAAGCTTGTTTCTTGCATCGTGTTCAGTAAAGTGTTTTGATTGTTTACATCAGCCAATCCAGCTGAGAATAGAGCGGTAGGCATGACTAAATAGCTTGCCACTTGAGGAACAAGAGCTCTGATCCTTCCTTCATCATCGAGCGTTGCACTTTGCAAGCGGAAATCCCAGAAATTCTGATTTTCTCTCAAATGGCTTTGTATGCTTTCTGCTTGCTCAGAACTTGATGTTGATTCACTTTTTATATTATTCTCAATTCCTAAAACCATTCCTCCTAATACAACGGGGGTTGTATCGGTTTTTGAATCCTTTTCTTTTGATTGTTGAGATACTTCTCCTAAATGGCTTTGCGCACGCTCTGCTTTCCCAAGACTCGATGTTGGTCCATAGGCATTTAAGACATATTTATAAGGCAAAGCACCCATTGTGACGTAGCCATTTGCTAGTTTGAAGGAATTTTTATCTGCTTTTCCAGATACTTGAATGAGTGACAGACCACGCATATTCGCGGGAATAGAAGCGTCTGCTTCTGATGGCTCACCTTTTGAAAGACCATTGAAATTAATTGTTGTGGTACCTGATACATCTCCGTGGACAAGAAGGCGATCTGTTTTTTGTTGTCCTTTTTCTAAGCCATCACTCCATTCTGTATTAAAATAAATCCTTGCATTGCCTGTTGCATTGTAAACGGTTTCTCTAGTGGAGTCCCTGTTTGCTTGTGAATTAGGAACCTCAATGGTTCGTCCTACGCTCAAGGTTTGATATTGACCTTTTGCCAGCACATGAGGTGCATTAAATACAATAGAGCTATTACGAAGATTCAGTACTGAGACAGTAGATAGCGCTCGTTGCTTAATGTCATAGAGTTCATAACTAAGTGGACCAGAATCACGATTTATGTCGTATCGACTTACATTTAAATACCATTTGCTATTATTGTTTAAATTAAAAACAGTTGTATTTACTTCTAAGGTTCTTGCTCTTCCTTCCATAATTGAATTATCGGCAGTCAATACAAAACTAACAGGATGAGGATCTAAATCTGTTTTCTTTTTTACACTATTTTTTAATAACACATCAGAACGAATCTCTGAATTTCTAAGTTGAACTTCGGCAACAGACTTCGAAGATGATGGTCCCCAAATACCAACACCATCTCTCACAAGGAGTTTTGTATTGGTAAGAATGGCCTTATTTACAACTTCTTCACCCTCTTTCAGAAAAGCATCTAAAATAGTATGAAAAATAATACCAGATTGTCTTTTGGTTTCTATGACTGAATCCTCAATATTAATGACACCGTTTGAAATTGATAGACCAGTATGTAATGCATTGACTTTCATGCCTTTAGCATTAACACGTCCACCTTTTGATACAGCAAATGCAAATGAACCTGAATGTATCGTCGAGTTCGTAATTGTAGCAATTGCTTTTTCAGAGGCGTACACTGCGCTCAATCCATTGCGAATGAAAACATTATTAAGAGTCTTTTCCTCTCCTTTCTCAAGTTTAAACTCATTAATAATTTCAGGAGGTTGTGTATTTGCACAAGTCGGAGCAAAATGAGAAAAAATGAAAGTTCCAGCAATTGTACATAACAAAAGATTCTTCTTATAAATAGATTTCTTACACATAGATATGCCTTTAGTCTTGATATGTCTTTGATGCTTACTTCATTCCCCTGATGGCGCAAGTACTTTTGTGATATTTATATCATTATGTTTTTTATGTAAAGATCAAAACGAAATATTATGTGATGCTCTATAATTTGAATTTTTGCTTCAGAAAAACTTTTTTCATGATCATAAAATACAATGAAACAATGGATCCCCCAAATCTAGCTTGATAAGCTTATACTAAAACCAGGATGAAGCTATTTTAAAACACACTATTTAAAAATTGGCACTTCAATATAATCGCTATAAAAGATCTATAGCGTTGAAATGGATTTTTTTGTATTCAGAAAAAATCTCTGTCAATTTTCTCTGTTCTAGGAGAAGATCTGCTATAAGAAGAAGAGATGAGGGGTTCAAAGAGATCTTTTTTAAGGCCCTCAAGCTCATTTTCTGAAGGCTGTACAGTGCTTATGAATGATATGATGATAAAATTTTTGTGAACTCCATCATCTTTATGCTTGTGAAGGAGAAAGCCGACTTCTTTACGCTTGATAAAACAGCAAGTCCATCACACACTTTGCCAGCTTTCAATGTCGTGACAGCTTTTGGCACTTGAGATGGTTCATAAAAAGGTTGTTTTTATGGTTTCTTCACATGGTTTACCTGCTTGTAAGGTGCAAGAGACGGGGGGGGTGATTGAGGAAACATGGGGCAGAGGTGAAATGACAGAATCTCGTATGATATTTGGGATGCTCATTTAACAGGAAAAATAGTCAGAAATCTTTATAAGTTATTGAATTTATTTATATTTATAATAATTATGTTATTCAGTCATTCGATTATGCTGTTTGTTCTTTCAATTTTTACAGCCGTAGAAGCATTTTTCGGGACAGCAATTTTTATATTTATTCTCTCGTTATTGTTAAATATTTGTTGATGATTTTTGTATCACCTTTTGCGTGAAGTATTTCATAAGTTCCGTTGGATATATTTTTGCACTAAAAATTTCCAGGGATTTATTTTCTGCATGATAGGTGGAAAATCGTAAAGTTTTTACAGCTGCTGTGCACGATAGAATATTTTCTAACTACAAAAAAATAATAAGCATTAATTTTATTTATATAAGAATAGTATAATTTTATTATAGATTAAATATATATAAAAATTACTTAAATATATTTCAATTTTATAAGTTTTAATGGTCTTGCGAATTAATTAAATACTATAAAAATAGCGTTTTTATTAAAAAATAGAATAAATAGGTTCTGCGTTCACAGGATTATCTTAAGATTGATAGCAGCATTTTGCTCTTAAAAATTCATTTCCATTATGCTGCTTTTAATATTTTCTCATCGTTTTATTTTCTTTCAGGGAGATGAAATTGGTATGAGAGGATGAACTTTCTCAATTTGGTTACCTAAAATGGTATAAGGAAGTGTCAATGAAGCTTTATAGATGGTGTAATAAGCGCGTTAATTGAAAGAATAGAGGGGTATCAATAGGTCAAGGGTGCAAAGAAAGGAGCTTTTTATTATTATCTTTTTAGATATCGTTATCTGTCTATTGTCTAAAAATGCACTTTTCTTAACTTTATGGATAAATTCACGAATGGACATGCTGCGGAACTCGTGTGAAGAGGAGGAAAAGCCTATTTTAAGTGGAAAAGGGTAATTCATAAAGAGCTTCATGTTGAAGGCTTTGAAATGAATGATGTTTGGGTTTCTAAAAGTACACTTTTATGAGAAAGGGTGCTTTTATTAAAATGTCTTGTATTAAAAGGTCTCGGTTTTCATTATTTTGGGCTGTTGACACATTCTCGATAAAAATACCTGACATTTTTTGTTGAAAAAAGGGAAGGGGATTTTATGAAGCAAGCGAGATTATATCGATAACATTTGGGCTGAGCATAGTTATCTCTAGGTGTTTTTTCTGAGCGTTTTTTTTCACTTGAAGATGAAGCGCTTTGTGACATTTTGTTTGAGAGAAATGAACGCATTTAATCTGATAGACTTCAAAGGATAATATCCACCTTGTAAATCAATAAATCTTGATGGAGATGATGTTAAGGGGATAAATAACAAAGCCCATTCAAGTGAGCTTTTAATGAAAGAGTATTAAGAATAAAAAAGGCAGTATATTGTACTGCCTTTTTTGTTTGATGAAGTGTATAGAATAAAATACACTTGTTGTTAAAGTTTTGCTTCAAAACTGATAGCGTATTCCGCCTGAAAAACTTGCTCCAGAGATCCCCGTTTTTTGCAGCTTTTGTTGATAACTCACATCACCATGAAGGGAGAGGTTCGTGGACAATTGTGCATTAATACCAAGCCCACCTTCAAGTGCAGATCCCATAGCATCAAGTTTATAATCCTTATCAATATGGAGTGCCTGATCATCCCCAAAGGTTTTGATCAAGTTGACTTTTCCATAGAAAGACATAGGGCGGTTGTTTTCAGCGGTAATGCTTTTGGTCAAACGTCCACCAACACGGATCATCCATTGATGAGGATTGTTCATGTCAATGGTAAAGTGATCAGCATCTAAAATGGTATCAAACGTCAAATGTTGATAAGCAAGTTGTGCCTGTGGTTCGAATGTTACACCCTGAATTCCTGTTGCAAATTGTTTGCCAACAGTTGTGGAGATCGTCAACATTTTAGCATTTTTTAATTTTGCGGTTGTTCCAATGAGGGCATTGGTGATGTCTCCCTTTAGGATGCCATAGGATAACAGCGTATCAAGATAAAAGCCATTGTCATGCTGTATGGTTCCATAGGCTGTGAGGGACCATTTATCAACGGTGTTTTTTCCAGCATCTTGCATATCTTTTGGCGTAAAGGAAAGCTGTCCATAGGTCCCTATAAGACCGAAACGTGTTGTGGTATTATGTCCTTCCAGTGTTGCGAAGTTCACTCCTCCTTGTAGAGCGGCATAGCGAAGATCAGCACCGCTATAACCATATTGGCGTGGTGCACTTTCAGAGGAGAAAGTTCCTGTGCTTCCATAGGTGTGTAAGAAAAAGCCATTCTGTTTTTCTTGTCCTTTATCTACGACCGATGTTCTGATATTTGCCAACAATGCGTTTTGTTCAGCCATATCAGTCAATCCGCTATAGAAGAGAGCATTTGGCATGACCAAATAGCTTGCCATTTGTGCTACAGGTGCTTCTGCTTTTGAATCAGGAAGAAGTTCTTTATGTAAACGGAAATCCCAGAAATTCTCATTCTTTTCATCAAAGAGATTTTGTTCAATATTCGCTTGGCCATAGCTTGATTCTGGTCCGTAACCTGTTAGCGTATATTTATAAGGTGAACCACCTCTTGTGATATAACCATGGGCTAATTTGAAAGAATTTTCATCAGCCTTTCCGGAAACTTGGATCAGTGAAAGTCCGCCTATGTTAGAAGGATCGGAAGCATTTATGACGCTCTCTTTATCTCCTAAATCGCTTTGAATGTAAACTGTTGTGGAGCCTGAAACATCGCCGTGAATGAGAAGATGATCGGTTTCTTGCTCTGTGATTGGTGTGCCATCAGTCCATTTTGTATTGAAATAAATTTTTGCATCACCTGTTGCATTATAGACGGCTTTAGTCTCTGGTTTTCCCAAACCTATATGCAATGTGTGGTAATGACCTTCTATTGGTTCTGCAAAAACAAGAGAGCTGTCATTAAGACCCAGAACAGAAATGTCAGAACGTGATCTTTGAGCGATATCAAGGAGTTTTCCATCAGCATCTTTTTCTTGTGTGCTGGTTTTCAAGATCCATTTTGCTTGATTTTTCAGATCAAAACTGATTGTTCTGTCGTTTGTAATGTTTGCCTTTCCTTCTAAAATAGAATGATCTGCATTTAAGGTAAAGGTACCGGTAGATATCTCCTTCATGTTTTCATCATTCCAGAAATTTGTATCGATCCAAGAATTTTTGTCCCAAAAAAGTCCATTGTCTAATAACACATCCGCATGGATTTCTGAGTTGTTAAGATTAACTTTTCCGATTGATGGAGCAATATTATTGTCAATGCTTTTTTCAACAAATGCTCCAACGAGAATTCCAGTGCCATTGTCAACGTGAATATTGCTATTGGTCAGATTGATTTCGTTGTCTCCATATATTTGTAGATCATCTTCATCTGTATTGGTTTTCGATAAAGCCACTAGTTGCATACCTACGCTTTCTGCTTTTACATCAGTATTTGCTAGGTCAATCTTTCCCCTATCTGCTGCGAATAGTGCAATTTTTTTGACGTCTATTTCATTTTTAGTGCCATTCTTCATGATAATTGAGGCATCACCAGCTGCAGCAAGACCAACATCAAAATTTTTAATGGTTGTTTTACCATTTAATTCAATTTTGCTCTCAAGCTCGTAAGAGCCTACAGCAATGGTTACTTTTTCGCTCTCACCACCGCTCATTACTAGATCACCACTAGTGATCTTGCTTCCACCGTCTGCATAAAGACCTTCATCAACATTTTGAATGATTGTTTTGCCTGTTAAGTTAATTTCACTGCCAGCGCCTTCTGTCGTTAGACCAGAGCGTTCTGTGTCGGGATCTGTGATAGCTTTTCCTCCGGTGATATTTAAATTTTCACCGGTAATTTTACCACCATCAACTGCTCTAAGACCGTCTAAAGTATTGTTGATTGTTGTATTGCCATGCAATTGAATTGTGCTCTCACCAAGCGCAAGTGCGCCGGTCCCTATGCCATTTGTTGTGAGCGTAACATCTGTGGCATCGATCTGTCCTTCGTTTTCTGTCAATAATGCTGCACTGCCTCTTTTTGCAGTTGCGCTTCCTCCTATCATTATAATTTTTGAATCTGAACCGTCTGCATAGATACTAGGTCCATAAGATGATGTTACCGTAGCGTTGTTTAAAGAAATAGAACTTCCTTGTATCGCATATATTCCATTACCTTTGCTTTCAAATGATCCTCCTGAGATTGTTATTGTCGAGTGGTCATCTGCAATTATGGCAGTTTCTGCTTTTGTCACGGTGACATTTGTTAAAGCAACTGTACTATCATTTGCTACTATTCCATATTGTAATAGCGCATCATCTTCATCTTTAACGCTTGATATGGTTACATTTTCTAGTTTGTTTTCTTCTCTCTTACTATTCTCGAAAGTAGCTCCATTATAGAAAGCTTTAATGGATCCCCCCGTCATGCTGATCGCACCACCTTCTTTTGCAAGGAGACTGGTGTTTTCAGATGATGTAATTTGGGCATCGTCGGTTAAAATAATCGTACCATTATTGAGCGCAACTATTGTTGCATTTTTTGCTTCAAATGATCCTCCAGAGATTGTTATTTTGGATTCATTATCGGCAACTACGGCGCTTTTTGCTTGTGTCACAGTTACATTTTTTAAAGCGACTGTACTTTTATCTGCAGATACTCCTATGTTCAGGAGTGCACCGTCTTTATTACTTAATATTGTTACATTTTCTAGTTTGTTTTCTTCTCTCTTACTATTCTCGAAGCCAGCACCAAACTCTGAAGCTTTAATGGATCCCCCCGTCATGCTGATCGCACCACCTTCTTTTGCAAGGAGACTGGTGTTTTCAGATGATGTAATTTGGGCATCGTCGGTTAAAATAATCGTACCATTATTGAGCGCAACTATTGTTGCATTTTTTGCTTCAAATGATCCTCCAGAGATTGTTATTTTGGATTCATTATCGGCAACTACGGCGCTTTTTGCTTGTGTCACAGTTACATTTTTTAAAGCGACTGTACTTTCATTTGCATATACTCCTGAAGTTAGTAGTGCATCATCTTTATTGCTTGATGCATCTTTTTTACTACTTGAGATGGTCACATTTTCCAGTTTGTTTTTTTCGCCTTTACTGCCTATAAAGCCAGCACCAATATTTGCAGCTTTAATGGTTCCTCCGGTCATTTGAATTGCCCCACCGTTTTCTGCAGAAAGTCCTATGAGGGAATTCTCAATTGTTGTTTTTCCGTTTAACTCAATTAAGCTGTTAGAGCCTTTGGAACTTACAGCTAATCCTTTATCATCTGTTACTGATAAAGTAACGTCTGTGGCTGTAATATGCCCACCTTTGAATACAAACAATGCTACTCCTTCTGAGGTTATCGTTCCACCAGCCACACTGATTGCGCCATGATTCTGTGCAAAAAGCCCGATTTTACTATCACTGATATTTGTATTGCCATGCAATTCAATTACGCTGCCTACACCATCAGAAAATGCACCGTATCCATCCCCCTTTGCTTTGAGGGCAACATCTGTGCCCTTAATATGCCCACCGTTTGCAGTAGACAATGCGCTATCTTTGCCTGTGATTTCTCCTCCAGTTATTGTGACTATGGAGTTTAAACCGTTTGCATAGAGTCCAGTGTTCTCAGAGGTAATTTGAACGTTGGTGTCTAAAGTAATGGTACTGCCATTATGAGCGCCTATACTTATTCCTTTCGTCTCAAATGATCCTCCAGAGATCGTTATTGTAGAGTTATTATTTGCAACTACGGCACTGGTTGCTTGTGTCACTTTTGCATTTTCTAAAGTGACGGTACTGTTTTCGGTTCTTATTCCAGCGAGTAGAGGTGTATCGTCTTTACCACTTGATATCGTTATATTTTCCAGTTTGTTTTCGGTGCTGTTAGTGTTTAAGAAGTGAACGCCAGTGTCAGAAACCGTAATAGTGCCCCCAGTCATTTGAAGTATCGCGTCATCTTTTACTTCAAGACCCAAACGGATATCAGAATCCGTTCCTTTAACGGTCGTTTTATCTCCCGTTAATTTAATTGCACTGCCTTTACCTTCAGTGCTTATAACGTAAACGTTTGTGTTTGAGCTTGAGTTTGTGTCTTTATTTCCAGTTACCTTCAAATCAGTTCCGATGATTTGACCGCCTTTTAGAGCATGAAGAGTCTCATAAGTGGCATCTTTGACCTCTTTTTTCTCTCCAGAAACTTTAAGAGATTCAGCTTGTACATTGAATTGAATATTAAACAGCACAATAGCTGCTGTCACCATAGATGACAGAAGGGATTTTTTATACACGAATACTCTCCTTTTAAAGCCCCCAATATCACTCCCCGCACTCTTCAAAAGAAGAATAGAAATAGATATTGCTTTTCGTTAATTATTCATAGCTTTGATAATTTATTTTGCTTTTTCTGTCAAAATGAATCTTTAGCTTATCAAAATTATATTTTATTTTATATTAAATATATTATGTGTTTATAATTTAACAATCGTTATACATTATGATAATATTGGCGGTAATATTTATACTCTTTTAAAACATTGCTCGAGGATTGTGATTTCGCATGCCTTTTTATTGTGCATTGCTTCTTGAATTATTTGTGAAAAGTTTCTTGTTGAGTGTGTTTGGTTTTAATGGAAAAGCACTTATACAATGCCACTCGTTTCTTATGCGGTTCTTTATGGGGACATTTGATACCATATCAATACTTCGAAGTTTTTGATAGAACTAGTAAGGGCAGGGGGTATCAAAAGCGTTGTGTTCAGGCATAGCAAGAAAAATATATTACATGCAATCAATCATCAATAAATGAAGGGCCTAAAACTGAAGGCTTGGCGTGAATGCTGCTGTTCGTTTCATTGAAATTATCCATGTAATGAGAAATCATTATTTTGCGCTTTTGACATATTCTTGACAAAAAAACAAAAGACTACCTTTAAAAAATTTATTGATAATATAATAAATTACATAATGTTTTTATGGCGGTATATGTATGAGATATAAAGTTGAATATATAGCAATCACCATGATTGCTTTCGCTCTTGTTGGTTGTTTAAATATTAGTTCTGAAAAAACAAAAAGAGATGAAAAGCTTCATCATGCGTTAATGGATTGGTCCATGAAGGAAAAGTCTCTTACCAAAAATTATACTGCCATTATCATGGCGGATCCTCAACCTTGGCGCTTGAATTCCGGTGATGCCAATGGACTGTCTAACAGGGAGCCATGGTTTAAAATAAACGAGCAGGTTGCCAATGTCATAAAAGCACACAAAGCTGCTTTTCATATTGTGAATGGTGATTTGACGGAGTTTGGTCAACAAAAAAACTATGACGATTATAAAAATCTCTATAAAAATCTCGGCTCTCCTGTCTATGAGGGATTAGGCAACCATGATTATGCCAATAATGTTGGAAACTGTACCATACCTGAAGTCTTCAATTTTTATAAGGATGCTTGTGCTATAAGTGCAGTTTTAAGAATGGTGGCGGAAATCAAAAAATATCAAAATCAATTATCTCATTTCAATGCAGATGTTGTTGAAAGTTTGCTTCCTGTTGCGCGTGGAAATATTCATAAAATCAAAGGGAGCTTAAGTTATTCTTGGGATTATGGAGATGTTCATTATGTGCAGCTTCATAATTATCCAAGTTATACGGTGCATCTAAAGGGACAGTCTGTGGAAGTGCAAATCAATAAATCTTTAGATTGGCTTAAACAAGATTTAGCTGCTGCTGATGCTAGAGGTAAAGTGACAATTATTAATTTTCACGATGCTCGTGCTGCTTCTGTGGATGGCGAATCCTTTTTTATTCGTAAACAAAATGCTAAAGATTTGTCGGTGTTTAAATCCATTATTACTTCTCATAATGTTAAAGCAATATTCGTTGGACATACGCATTATCAGTCCTATTGCCGTGCAAAAAATGATAAGGTTTTTGGCAATATTCCTGTCTATACAGCTGGTGCACTTTTTAATGGAGATTATTATCTTATAGATGTGAAGGGAAAAAACATCCACGTTAAGGCCTATAATGGAGAAGTAGGAAAACCCCTTTTAATTAAAGATCTCGGCATCATCGGAAAAGATACAGAATTTTCCGCAAGTTGCAGCAAGTTATAAGAAGATGTTTTTCTGACTTTACGATATAAAGAGCAAAGTGTGCTCGAGGCGTAAATTTGAAAAGTCAATAGTGCAAGATTGTGTAGCAGTGTATTAAAAAAATCAATTTATTGTTATTTCTTCTTTTGTTTCATGAATTAATATATAGAGGCTGAGATGCTTGGGGAGCCTTTTTATATTGGTTATGTTCATGGTTTACATTAACGGAATTTTGTACGGCATGTGTTGAGCGTTTGCTGCTTGCCTTGGAGAGAGTATAAAATGGCATTTTAAAAAGTCTTTAAAATACGCATTTCAGAAAAGCTTTATATGATGAAAAAGTTTTATTTTCTCCGTAAATAGATCTTTGGAATAAGCTTTAATGCTTCTTTTTTGTCATTATGTAGGTGTTGTGAAAAAATAAGCAGTTGGCTTGAGAAAATATAGAAAACATATAATGCATATGCTAAGGCTTTACAAATAAAAACAACTTTTAATTGAAAAATGGCAGAAATAACATTTTTTATGATGTGATGTGTTGATTATAAAAAATACACCGTAAAATCGCCTAAAAAGTTTCAAAATCTTCATGAGTTGTAAAAAATAAATAAGAGAGATTGAAATTTTCAAACTCCTTTGTAGTTTGACACTAGGTTTTGGATTAAGTGGGAAGAGGTGGGATTAGTTAGGAATAGGTGATAATTTGTTGTTTTTATGCATAAAATTTAGCATTAAATGCGCGTTTTGTCAAAATAGATTTTGACACCTAAAATGATCAAAAAATGCGAAAAATGGTAAAAAGCGCGTTTTCATTGTAAAAATGAGAAAAGCCTTTGAAAGGTCTTTGAAAATCCTTTGAAAATTTTTAAAAAATCTGTGAAAGCCCAGAAAACCGCCTTTGAAGACCCTTTGAAAAAAATCAATCCAAAAGTTCAATCGACTCCAAAATCAACCAAAAATGACCAAAAAAACAAAAAAGATATGCGCCATATGGCGCGTTTCTATTTTTATGGGATATAATTATTAAAAAAACAATGCATTATTATAATTTTTTAATGTAAAGAGAAACGCGCCTGTATTTTTCATTTTAGAGGAGCATTAAGCCGAATTTTGTGTAGCTTTGGAGTGTTCTTTTTCAGCTTCGATTTGGCGCTTTAAATGCAATTTTAGAAGAGGCAAGGTAAGCTCTATTTCTTCCATATCATTAATGTTTTGAACAAGCTCTTGCAGTTTTTTATAAAGTTCCGCCGCGAGTTCCGCTATATCTTCGGGGGGGAGTTTTATTTTTGCATCGCGATAGGTTGTATAAGCTATGCGACCAAGTTTTTTCATCAGTCCAGCAGGAATGGTAGGCGGAGAGATATTGAAAGACCGAGCCATCATCATGTCTATAAACATTGCATCTTCACCGGTCAAAAGCCAATTCAGGTTCACTCCAAATTTTTCTTTATATGCTGATAAAACCGTTGCATCTGGAGTTCTATCACCGCGTTCGTAATTTCCAAGCCCTTGAATACTGATACCAATTTTAAGAGAAAATATATCACGAGATAAGCCCACAAGCTTTCTAACTTCTGTGAGTCGTTTTGCTAATGCAGTTTTGGGCTCATTTTTTTGTCGTTTCATATCACAAATGTTTACAAATGGGGTTAACTAATATCCCATTTGTAGATATACCTTTAATTACCGCCCGATATAGAGGGCGTTTATTGTACATTTAACCCCACAAAAAACGGATGTTGCAGCATCCGTTTGAAGCAGGAGCGAAAGTTATGACAACCACACAAACATGCATTCAAGTATGGGATCGCCATAGTATTTTAGCTGAGCTACGCCGCCGGAATATGACCTTGGCGGAGCTCGCGAAAGCGTATCAACTCTCCTCATCCAGCGTTCAACACATCTGGACACGGTCTAACGAGAAAGCAGAACGTGCTATTGCCGATTTTATCGGCTTGCCCGTCGAGCAGGTTTTCTCCGACCGCTACCCTAAAAGTCGTCGTCGCATTTTTAAAGCAGCACGACATGCCAACACGGATTCGCGTACACAGTCCGCATTGCGCGGTAATGCTGCTTGAACTTCGTTACACGGCTTTGCGTGTGTCATACGCATTTGCCATGAGTTTAATTACCATAAGATGAAAAGGTTTATCAATGTCTAAAGATCAATACGAAATAGGCAAGATAAATTGCATAGCGTTGCATCATGGAGCAGCCGATTGGATGGGTTGTTTTTTAAGATTAGCTGGTCAAGTTTTCTTTATCGGGGGTGGTTATGGTTGCTGCTTATAATTTATGGACGCCCGAGGCAAAAAGAGAAATTTTTAATCCGTATTCGGAAGCTGAACGGCTACAAATGATGCTTTCCTGTTCTTTAAAAGCCGTGAGTGGTAGCTTTCGGCATGTACCGATCCGATATATTATTGACCCTCCGCATGGCTTATTTGATGCGATATTAGCACGACAAATTGCCATTCATATTTTGCATTATCAGTTTGAGGTACCGCGGCGGCGTATTGTTGCCATGCAAGTACGGCAGCAGACTGCTATCTTTCTTGCTTTGCAAGTGATTAATCGGCGTTTGGAAGAACCAGTTTTTGCGAAAGCCTATCGAAGATGGGCTGGGCGTGCGATGGATTTGTTCTTACGAGAAATGGAAAAGGCGGGGGCGTGATGGCACAGTTTCAAGAGGTTGCTTTAGATTTGATTGTTGTACCGGAGCGTATACGCCCTGTAGATGATGAGCATGCCAAGGCACTTGCACAATCAATGGCGCGGGAGGGATTGATGAATCCGATTACTGTGCGCCATACCCCCAATGCTAAGGAAGGCAATTACACGCTGATTGCTGGTGCGCACCGGTTACGGGCTGCGGAGCTTTTAGGCTATAGCGAAATCGATGCGGTTGTGGTGCAGGCAGATAAAGAAAATGCTGCGCTTTTAGAAGTGGCAGAAAACTTGTTTCGCAATGAATTGTCAGTGATTGACCGCGCTTTGTTTGTGCAGACTTACCGCGAATTGTGGGAAAAGAAGTATGGGGAGATTAAGGTTGGTGGCGACAGAAAATCAAAGGGTAAACTTTACCCTTTGATCGGTGGTGAGCAATTCGGTCAAGTTGACCGAATTGCTCAAACGAACGAAGATGCCTCTTCAAATGACAATAAAATCGGGTGTGAAGGGGATAAAGTGGCAAAGGGTCAAGTTGACCCTTTGCCAAATGATGGTGACTTAAATGGCAAAATGCAAAGTTTGCACTTTGCCACACATGTTGCCGATAGGATTGGTTTATCGAAGGAGTCGGTGAAACTCCTCAACCGTATTGCTCAGCATCTACAGCCGGAGTTGCGGGCGGTTTTACGTGGCACGGCATTGGCAGATAATCAAGCGCAGTTGTTAAAGCTTGCCAAGATGGAGCCGGTTTCGCAACGGCGGGTGGCGATTGCTTTGCAACAGGTTGAGGGGGATTTGCGGCGGGCTGTTGATTTGGTCAATGGGGTTAATACGCCGCCGCAAGTTAATGAACAAGAACGGATTTTTGCCCAATTGTTAGGGGGGTGGCAAAGGGCAGATGCGCAGACACGGGCGCGGTTTTATGATTATTTGAACAAGCAATCGGGGGAGGAGCAGGCATGAAGACGCGTGGTTCCCATCAACTTGATTTTTTTCAACGTCCGGTTTTCCCTTGTCGCGAACCTGTTGCACAGATTGATTTGGGGCGGTTTCGCTCTCGTATTAAGCGGGCGATGGCGCGGGCTTTGCGTGAATGCCGCTATGAGCGCAGTGAAGTTGCAGAGCGTATGGCGCATTATTTAGGCATTGGGTGTTTGAGTAAGGCAAGCTTGGATGCTTATGTAGCGGAAAGTAAGCAGGTGGATATTTCCCTGCCGCGCTTTAAAGCTTTTGTGCGGGCGACGGGCGCCTTTTGGCTTTGGGATGAGGTGGTGAGTGAAGATGGTTTGCTGTTGTTGCAAGGGGATGAAGCGCGTTTGGCAGAAATTGCAAGATTGCAGCAGGAACAGCGTGAGATTGCGGCGCGGTTGAAAGCCATGCGTGCAACGCCAGTGCGCATTAAAAGGGGGCAGCCATGAAGGAATGGTTTTGTATTGCTGAATTAGCCAAGGCGGCTTTGCCAGGGTTGCCATCTACCTATAAAAGCCTTGAAAACCACGGACGGGCACATTGGAGAAAAAATTCTGCACTCTCACGGAAGGTGGAAAGCAAGACCAAGCCGGTTTGGGAGTATCATATCTCTTTATTGCCGGAAGGGGCGCGGGCAGCGTTGTTGTTGCGGGCGGGTGGTGTTGACGTTTTGCAAAAGGCAGAGCTGACGAGACAAAAAGAAGTGCTTTGGGCGCGTTATGAAGGGCTTTCAAAGGTGCATAAAAGGCGCTGTGAAGAGCGTTTGAAGGCGCTTTGTTCTATGGAGGATTTACTTCATGCCGGTATGGGGGTGCATGATGCGGCAAGTTTGTGCGCGGTTCAGTTTGGGGTGAGCCGGATGTCGCTTTTTAATTGGCGCCAGATGGTGGAAGGGTATGAGCGCCCTGATTGGTTGGCGGCTTTAGCGCCTTGTTATGGTGAGGAGACTGTTTCGCAATGGGCTGAGTGTCATGAGGAGGCATGGGAGGTTTTGTGTTCGGATTATTTGCGTTCGTCCCGTCCTGCTTTTTCGGCTTGTTATCGGCGCATGGTTTTGGTGGCGCGGGAGAAAGGTTGGACGCCTATTCCCTCAGAGCGGGCGTTACGGCGTCGTTTTAAGGCGCAAGTTTCCAAAGCGGTTGTAGCGTTAGCGCGTGAGGGAGAGGAGAAAGCCAAGAAGCTTTATCCGTCACAACGGCGTGATCGCTCGAGTTTGCATGCAATGCAAGCGGTGAATATGGACGGGCATAAGTTGGATGTTTTTGTGAGTGTTCCTTGGTCAGAAAAGCCTGTACGGCTTTATTTGATTGCCATTCAAGATCTTTATTCAGGCAAGATTTTATCATGGCGCCTATCGGATGCGGAGACTTGGGAAATCGTGCGTTTGGTGATTGGGGATATGGTGGAGGCTTATGGAATACCGGAGCGTATGACCTTGGATAATGGGCGTGCTTTTACCAGCAAGTGGATTTCTGGGGGTGTGCAAAACCGCTTTCGTTTTAAGATTAAGGCGGATGAACCGCAGGGTCTTTTGACCAGTTTGGGCATTCAATTGCAATGGACGACCCCTTATAGCGGGCAGTCGAAACCGATTGAGCGGGCATGGCGTGATTTGGCAGAGGCGATTTCGAAGCATCCTTTTTGTGCGGGAGCTTATACGGGTAATAAACCGGATGCCAAGCCTGAAGATTATGGCAAGCGCGCGATAGGATTTGAAGCGTTTAAAGCCCATGTTGGGGCGCAGATTGTGGCGCATAATGCACAAGCAGGGCGCAAGGCGCTGACATGTGCGGGGCGCAGTTTTGATGAGACTTTTGCAGAAAGTTTGACAGCAGAGGGGACGATTATCCGGCAAGCAACAGCGGCGCAAAGGGCTTTATGGCTTTTGACCTCAGAAGCATTGCGTACACAAAAGGGGACGGGGGAGATTCATTTTTATGGCAATCGTTATTGGGCGCGGGCATTGAATGAGTATGCGGGGAAGAAGGTGATTGTACGCTTTGATCCGGATTATTTGCACCAAGATTTGCGGGTTTATGATTTGAATAATCGGTTGCTTTGCATGGCAGAATGTCTTGCGGATGTGGGCTTTTATGACCAGCAGGCAGCGCGTTTGAATGGGCGTTTGCGTAAAGAATATGTGAGAGCTGTTAAAGCAGAAAAACAGTTGGCAGCAAAGCTTGCGCCTGATCACTTGGCTGATGTTTATGGGCGCCTTGAGAAAAAGGATGATGGTTTAAAATCCAAGCTTGTTGTCAAGCCAAAGGTAAGCCGCTTGATGCCAAACCATGGGGGGAACTTAGCTGTGAAAGTGCAGGATGATGAGGCTTTGGATGCGCAAGAATTTAGTCAACATTTGCACAAAGCTTTAAGACGGCTTTCCGCCTCTGATGAGGGGCGTGAAGTGATCAAGTTTCCTAAACGATAGGATAAGGCAAGGGGGGGATTTGCAAGAATTCTCACAAGGAAAGGGGGGAAGGAAGGAAAGAGGGGACAAGAAAGCCGATTTTGTATGGCGTACGGCTTGAAGTGTTCATTAAAGAAAGGGGGGAGGAGAAGTCTTAATCCATTTCAATATTTTAAATCAATATAATTAAGTTTTTAGGTTCTTTTGCCTTGATTTGAGCGCGGAGCCTTGAAGTTAGCAAATTCCCCGATGTGTGAGAAAGAGAGGGGGATTTGTCAGGTTAGCCGTTTTAGTATCGCGTACGGCTTTAGAGTAACAAAAATGGGTAGGTGGGAGCCTACCCATTCGATATCTAAATCAATACGAAAGGGGAATATACATGAAGTACGCGATAAATGCAACCGTTGATAAAAATCCTTGGGAGCGACCAAAAAAACAGCCCGATGGGACAGCACAAAACCGCAATAGTGATGATATTGCTTTATGGGATGCGCTTGTGGATTCAGTGATCGCTCTGGCACAGACGAATGACTGGACTAAAGCGGAAGTGGCGCGGCGCATTCCATGGTGAGTGATTTTGGTGCTGGCATATTGTAATGGGAGAACAAAAAATGAGCAAAACTAAAAAACTCGACATGGAATTGCCTCAAGAGGGGCGTTTTATCAGTTCTGAATTCCCAATCTTGCGCGAAAACCTCAATAAACTTGATCAAGCGCTTGTGGCTGTTGAGGAAAAAATAGACGAAAAGGCGCCCTTACAACACACGCATATCATAAGCGAAATCACAGATCTAGAAAGTGCTCTTCATGGCAAGATGGCAGCGGATAAAACCTTCACTTTTGCTGATTTAAGCGATATCGAGGGGGCAAAAGATGCCGCCAACAATTATGTGCTCTACAAATCAAGCAACAATAATTTTACTTTTGGTAGTGCTGTCTCACTGTTAGGTGCGCACAAACATAAAACAGAAGATATCGTGGGGCTTGATGACTTTAGAGCCAAGATCAATCAAGATCTGACCAGCTATGGGCGCCTCACAAGCCCAAATGAATGGAAAAATTACAATAAGTTTACCAGCAAAGTCACCATGAGTGGTGGCTTAGAACTGTTGGGAAACGCATCATTGAACCTCACCCATAATGGTGAAGTGGTCACTAACTTAAGTACGAGCGGAAGCTCGCTTAAAGGACCTTTGAGAATCGATGGTGATGTTGTTTATACGAAGGCGCAAGTTGATGCCGCCATCTTGGCAGGGATAAAGAGTCTTAAAAAAGATTTGATCGATAAAATCACCAATTGGACTGCCCTTGCTGATGCTGAATTGCTCTATACACAAGATGGCAAAATTGAATGGCCCGATTGGGTCACGGATAAAACCAAAGTTGAGATCCAAGCATGGGGGGGCGGCGGTAGTGGTGGTGGAGCTTTTGTTTCAAGATTAGGAGGAGGTGGTGGCGGTGGCGGTTGTTCCGTATGGTATGGCTATAAAGCCAGTTTAAAAGGGCATGAGAATATCACCATTGGTAAAGGAGGAGCTTCTGTTGCAAAGAATTTTGTAAGCGGTAATTCTGGAGAAACAACAGTTGTTGGCAAAAATTTTATGACGGCTACAGGAGGAAAGGGTGGTGGTGGTGCTTATTATTACAATTCATCTAATTACTCTTCAGGCTCTGGTGGTGCTGGAGGAATGGGAGGAAATTTTGGTTTAGCAACAGACGAACATCCAGGACTTGCCAAAGGCGGCAATGGTTGTGCTGGAACGGATGGAATTACTGGCAAGATAAGTGGTAATGGCGGTGATGCTGGAGGCGATACATCAAGGGGAGGGGGTGGAGGAACGGGACAAGGTTCCTATAGTTCAGGAAAAGCAGGGCGTGGTTTTGGTGGTGGCGGTGCGGGCTCTCATGGAACTGATTCTCCAAGTGGTGCTGGAGCTGATGGTGCTGTCCTTATAAGGTTATGGAAAGAATAAATACAAAACCAAAGAGAGCGCAAGTCAAATGGATAGCTGTTCTATAAGCAGGCTTATATGTTTTTAAAGTCTCTTTCAAAGCCCTTTTAAAGGGCTTTTTTTGACTGACACTGTCAGGCTTATGGAGCATGGTGATGCTTGTTATAGTCTCTTCATTGATTTGGAGAGCAAAATGGCAACAGAATTTAATCATGGTATTCGCCTCATTGAGGATGGTCAAGCTTCTCGCCCTTTAGAGATGTTTAGCCAAACCGCCATTGGGGCGGTTGTGACAGCCCCTGATGCGGATGCACAGACCTATCCCCTTAACGAGCCCGTGTTGGTCTTTACCCATGAGACAGAGAAAATCCAAAAGCTTGGGACAAGAGGAACGGCCCTTGATGTTATCAATGCCGTTCGTGCGCAAGGAATTGAGGCACAAGTGATCCTTGTGCGGGTGGAGGAAAAGTCTACCATTGCTGAGACACAAACAGAAATGGTGGGGTCAAGTGTTTCTTTAACCGGTGTTCATGCGCTAAAACATGCTAGAGGGCATTTAGGTGTGGAACCTGGAATTCTCTTAGCGCCAGCTTATAGTGCAGGGCGCCTTGATAATGCTAAAAATCCACTAGCAGATGCTCTAGAACAGGTTGCCGAAAAGCTACAAGCCATTGCCGTGTTCGATACGGGGGGCAAAAATACGGAAGAAAGCCTTGCCTTTCGCGCGGATTTCTCCTCACGCTTTTGTTATCTGATTGACCCCTTTGTGCGGGTAGCAAATAGTGAGGGGGGCTTTAGTATTAAACCAGCAAGCCCCTTTGTGGCGGCGATGTTTATCAAACGTGACAAACAAAAGGGGGGTGTTTTTTGGTCTCCCTCTAACCAAGATGTGCATGGTATTTTAGGCACAGCACGCCCCATTAGCTATTTTGATGGGGAAATTGATCATGAGGCTAATCGTCTCAATCAAGCCGATATTGCCACCTTTATTCCCGCCCGCCTTAGCCAAAATGCCCAAGGTCAATTGGCTGCCAATGGGCGCATTTTATGGGGCAATCACACCACCTCGAGTGATCCACTCTGGCGTTTTGTCAATGTGGTACGCACCCGCGCAGCCTTGGAAAAAACCATCATTAACAATTTACGCCCTTGGGCGAATGACGAGAATCTGACCGGTCAACATGTCATTGCTATTACCCGCAGCCTTACACAGTTTCTTGATGATATGATTGCGCGCGGTGCGCTTTTAGGGGGGCGGGTTTGGTTTGACCGTGATTTGAATTCAAACAGCAATTTGCAATTGGGAAAATTGCGGGTGGAATTTGATGCAGAAGAAGTGCCCCCTCTCGAAGATTTAAGCTTCGGCAGCCGGCGCAATGGTGCTTACTTTAATCGGCTGGCGCAAGATATCCAAAATAAAATGACCTATGCTTTTGGCGATACGCTTGAGGGTTATCGCAAGGCAGCAAGGAGTGATGTATGACTTTAAGAATTGTTCGCGGTTTTACCCTGATTGTTGATGATGATGTCAATCTTCATCTTGATCTTGAAACACTCAAACTTCCCACGTTGGAAGAAATCACCGAAACCTATCAACCAGGGGGCTCTGATATGCAAATTGATGTGAGTGGTCTTGGTGTGAAAGCTTTGAGCTTGCAAATGAAAATCCGCAGCCACACGCCAGAAATCATCGGTATCTTTGGCGGTCCTCCTGGTCTTCGTCATAAATTTACCGGCAAAAAACATGTGGTGTCTGAAGAAGATGGACGCGAGCATGAACATTCCATTGATGTCACGGGGCGTTTGGTCAAAGTCGATAGCGAAAGCTTAACAGCTGGAAAAGCCACAGGCTATGATTGCGAGATCAAGAATGTTTGGGACTATACAGAATTTTGGGATGGTTCTGTTTTACATCGTTTCTCATTTAAACGGGGCGGCTGGCTTGTGCGCAATGGACAAGATATCGGCTCTCGCCGTCGCTCTATTCTCAATTTATAGGAATTGATCATGACAAGTTTACAAACAAGTGTTGAGGTGGAATTACAGGTTCCCCTTGTTTATCAAGACAAGGAGGGCAAAGAATCAATACGGCAGAAATTGATCTTTTATCGCCCAAATTTCAAGCAAGCACGCCAATTAGCTGTGTTGATTGGACCACAGCTGGCAAAGTTACTTTTGCCCGCTGTAGAAGAAGATAAAATACCTTTGAGCAATGATATTCTCATTGCCAAGCTTTGTGAGGCTTTATTTACCCATGAAGCCATGGAAGGAATAGCCGTGCTTTTAGCCGATATGTCTCATGAATCTGTTGAATTGATTAATCATCTTGATGTTATCGATATTATGGCAGTGTTTAAGGCTTTTTTTGCTTTTTTTCCCACACGCCAATCCTCTCTGCCAGACAATTTGGAGCAGAACTAGCCCTTTATTATCACTGGGCGCCTTCAGAGATTAACCAGATGGATTGGCTGGAAGTGATTGCTTATCGAGAAGAACTCGCGCGCCTTAAACAACAAGAATATGAAAGCCAAATGTTAGGATAAGATGCAATCATGGATGTTTCTCTTGTTGTGCGTTTTGTCAATCATCTGCAAGAGGGGATCGCCTCTGCCAAGCGAGACTTAAGAGCCTTTAGTTTAGATGTTGCGCATTTCCAAAGCCAGACACGAAAGCATTTTAAAGGGTGGTTTGACCCTGAGTACTTGAAGGAATCTACAGCCAATGCAGAAAATGCTTTTCACCATGCGCGTGGGCGCATGGTGGGGGCGATTGCTCAAACCGCAACCTTGATTGCCCCTCTTTATAAAGCCATGCAATTTGATCAATCAATGAAGGGCTTGGAAAAGGTTCTCGATGCCCCCCTTGATCGTTTAAAAGAATTGCGCCGTTTTGCTTTGGAAACCTCTACAAAAATCCCTTTGGCTGCCCGTGAAGTCTTAGAATTGATGACCAGTGCCAGCCAAGCAGGCATTGGTGAACAAGATCTCGAGGCTTTTAGTATTTATGCTGCCAAGGCAGCGGTCGCCTTTGATATGACGGGGGATCAAATTGGGGAACGCTTTGCCAAATTGCGCAATGTCTTTAAGCTTAATCAAGCAGGTATTGAAGATCTAGGGGATGCCATCAACCATCTCTCTAACCACATGGCAGCCAAGGCAAGTGAAGTCTCTGATTTTACCAATCGTGCCACCGGTGCGGCAACCATGTTTAAACTGACAGCCCGCGAAACAGCAGCCTTTGGGACGGCGATGATTTCTGCTGGTATTGTCCCAGAGAGTGCAGCACGTGGTTTTAATGCTATGAGTGCGCGTATTCAAGCAGGGGGTAAACATATTGAAGATGCTTTTACCAATATTGGTCTCTCTCGCCAAAAATTTATGGAAGATTTGGAGAAAGATGCCACCGGTACCTTGGTGCGTTTTTTTGATGTGTTGGGCAAATCCGAACAGGGAATGCGTTCTCTGATTGCTATTGCGGGGCGCGATTTTACCGGTGATTTTGCCAAATTGGTGGGCAACCCCCAATTGTTAGGGCAAGCTTTAGATTATGTGAAAGATCCAAAAGTCTTTAAAGGTTCTGTAGAGCAAGAGGCTGACAAACAAGCAACCGGTGCCATGCGGCAATTTGAATTGTTGCAAAACCGTATTGTGGCTTTAGGGGTTACCATTGGTGAGGTTTTGTTGCCCCATGTGAACAGTTTAATGGAAACTGTTGGTGGTTTTTTAAACGTTCTGATGGCATGGGCTAATGAACACCCTGTTTTGACCGGTGTGATCATCAAAACCATTGCCGCCCTGATGGCTTTTAACATCGCTTTACGGGTTGTACGTTTTACCATGGCGGGAACCCGCCTTGGGATCCTGCAATTGATTGCCTCTTTTATCAAGCTTGGATCTATTAGCCGCATGCTGAAGGCAAGTTGGCGCGGGCTCTTGGCTTCAGGGCGCTCACTGGGCTTGCTCACCGCAGGGTTTGGGGCACGTTTCCTCAAACTTTTGCGCCCCATGACCTTGTTGGTGGGTGCTTTGCGGGGGATTGCCGTCTCAGGGGCGGCTTTTGCGAGGAGCTTTGGTTTGATAGGAACCGTGATCGAAGTGGTTGGGGCAAGCCTGTCCTCTGTTGTGGGGGGGCTTTTTACTCCGGTAGGGGCTGTGATTGCTGCTGTTGTGGCTATCATATTGGCTGCTGGTTTTGCTTTGTGGAAATATTGGGACCCGTGTTTCTTCTTTTATAAAGGGCTTTGCACGGGGGATAACACGGGCTTTTGGCCAAGCCTTTGAAGCCGTCATGCGTTTTTTTGGGGCTGATACCAGCACCATCACCCGTTGGAAGAATATCATTGCTGCTGCTTTTGATTTCTCTCAAAATTGGCAAAAGTTTAAACAAGGTCTTGCCTCTGTTGCTCAAATTTGTGAAAGCTTGTGGGAGGGGATTAAACAAAGCCTTTCCAATTTTTGGCAATGGTTGAAGCGTTTTTTTTCTCAAGAAAAGCTCACGGATAGTGCCAAGGCTGGTATGGAACAAGCCGGGGAAGATTTAGCGAATTGGATTGTTAATGGTTTTATGTCGTCCATCTCACAATTGACAGATTTTTGTAAATCTTTACCTCACCGCATAAAGGGGTGGATTGGGTCGATTGATGTAAGAGATTATTTGCCAAGTTTTTTAGGAGGCAAAACGCCTCAGCCCCTTGTACAATTTGCGGTGGCTGGTCGTGCCAATGTGCCTCTCACAGAAGCAAAAGACAAAGAACGCGTCCCCATCACGCACCATCAAAATGTCACGGTGCATGTCAATGGCGCGCGTGATCCCATTGCCACTGGTCGTGCGGTTAGTCACGCCATTCAACGCGCACGCGCCAATGCGCTGCATGGAGGGACCGAATAATGGCAGGAAGGCAATGAGGGGAGGGACACACAAACTTATGCATCGCACTCAAAATGTCACGGTGCATGTCAATGGCGCTCGTGATCCTGTTGCTAATGGTCGAACGGTTACTCACACCATTCAACGGGCACGCGCTAATGCATTGCATGAGGGAATAGAATAATGGGAGGGAGCATGCAAGATCCTTTGATGATGTTAGGTCCACATCAATTTTATGTGGACTGGCTTAATTTCCAATCTTTTGAAGAGGAATTCTCTGCCTCATGGGTTTGCTTAGAGCGTTTTGGCAAGTCGCCTAGTTTGCAATTTACTGGCTATGGCAATGATCCCAAAACCATTCATGGCGTTTGGTTTCCAGAAGAATTTGGTGATCGTGTAGCCATTGATGCCATCACCACAACGATCAAGAGAGCAAAGCCGGTCCAGATGCTTCGTTGGATCAATGATACCACCTATAGTGTCCTTCTCCATGGACCCGTGGTGATCACCAGTATCACGAAAGACCACGACTTTATCAGTCGCTCCGGTCAATCCCAGCGTATCCGCTATTCCATCAGTCTCTTACCCTTTTTTAATGGCGGAAAACCGCAAGGACAATATCAGGTGGGGCAAACTTTATGAAGATACCAGAAAAGCGTGTTGTTGTAGAGCTGGAGGATATGAGTCTCGATCTCCTCTGCTTTCAACATGCCATGGCTGTGTTAGGGGACCGTTCTCAAGTTGGATTATTAAATGGCTATTGTGAAGCCACATTGGAAGCCAATCCAGAGATTGCCAAATATGGTCCAATTTTACCGCGAGGCTTAACGGTCATTCTGCCTGAATTTATCCCCCAAGAAAAGAACCGCGTGGTGAAACGGTTATGGGATTAATGCGCACACACCCTTTTATTGTGGTTAAGGTGGGAGAAAAACCTGTTCATGAAGTTTTTTACCAACGTCTTTTAACGGCAACCATCACAGACAATGCGGGTAATGAAGCCGATACATTCGAGGCGGAATTTGATGATAGCGGCAATGATTTAGAGATTCCCTCCAGTAACAGTGCGCTCCATGTCACCTTTGGCTATCAGGACAGCATTCGTGCCTTTATGGGGCGTTTTGTTGTGGAGACGGTGATCAGTTGTGGGGGCAGTGATGGAGAGATTTTGCGCCTTTGTGGCAAAAGTGCCTCGATGTGTGCGGAGATCAAAGAACAGGCGAGTGAACATTTTGACCACAAAACCATTGCTGAGATTGTTGAGACCCTTGCCAAACGCCATGGTTATCAAGCAAAGGTCAGTCCACAATTGACCAAACAAACCTTGCCTTATGTGGTGCGCACCGATCAATCGGCGATTGATTTTTTAACTAGGCTTGCGGATCGCATGCGGGCGCGTTTTTTAATCAAAGACCATAAGTTTTTATTTTTAAGCGGGGACAATCTCCCCCTCCAGACCATTCATCAACATGAGTGTTCCCATTGGGAATTCACCCTAGAGCCGCGTACGCAATACGGCATCATTGAAGCTTCTTATTTTGATCGCGCAAAAGGGCAACAATGCCAAGTCAAGCATCAAACAGGGTTTACTGGCCCCATTCGCCGTCTGCGCAGTTGTTATCCAAGTCAAGAAGAAGCACAAGCGGCGGCTGCTTCCGAGTCGGATCGCTTATGCCGTGCTGTAGGCAGTGGCTCCTTAACTCTTGCGGGATACCCTGAAATCATGGCGGGTCAACCGCTTCTCCTGCAAGGGTTTCGAGGCGAAATCAATGGTCCATGGAAGGCTGCTACCGTGACCCATCGCTATGAAAAGCAAAGCGGCTACATCACAGAAATAACCTTTGAGGCACCAGATAAGGGAAACAAAACAGGAGAAAAGAAAACCTCTGAGTGACAGAAAATCAAAGGGTAATGTTTACCCTGTGATCGGTGATGATGAACATTTAGAGCAATTGGTGCAATTTGCACCAATTGCTAAAAGGAGCAATAGTGCAAACATTGCACAATTGCATGATGAAGAAAAATTGGGTCAAGTTGATCCTATTTTTGAAATATTCAGATCACAATGAAATTTTATGTGAAGGAAATGGAAGATCAAAAGTGCAACCTGCTCCTTTGATCGGTTGTAATGCTTTCTGAGATCAACGTGCAATGTTTGCACTTTGGGTGGGAGAGAGCAATGGGGACAACTTGTCCCTATTCCTTAAAGGTACAATAGGATCAAGTTGATCCAATTGCATGAGTTCAGCAATAGGGTAATGTTTACCCAATTCCTCAAACAAGTAATGGTGCAAAAATTGCGCAATTGCATATCGAAGTGTAATTCGATCAAGTTGACCGAATTCCTCAAAGCTTCTTTTGTTTTAATAATGCCTTAGAAAACTGAAAAGCTATCACTCACTTTATGTTAAAAGAAGAGATACCTTTTTATGCATGCTGCTTCTCAAATAATGCGATTCCTGTAATACGATTCTGGCAAAAGAACTGATCATTAAAAATCATAATTTTTAGGAGAAGAAAAAGAAATTCATTAAAGAGGCTCTAAATGACCTTTGAAAGGTCTTTGAAGACCCTTTGAAAACACCTTAAAAACCCTTAAAAGAAAATAAATTGGTACAAAACCTGGTGGCAAAATATACAAAACCTACTGGCAAGCTACAAAAACCTAGTGGCAAAATATACAAAACCTGCTGGCAAGCTACAAGCTACATACAGCTACATTGGCTGGGGAACTTGGATTCGAACCAAGATTGACGGAGTCAGAGTCCGCTGTTCTACCATTAAACTATTCCCCAATAAGCCAATATTGCCACTTTTATCAGATTTTAGAGTGCAAGCAAGGACAAAAGAAAAACTTTCCGATTATTGATGATGAGAAGAATTTATCGATAATAAAGAGCAATAGGGATGTCGTTGATTGTTTTTATTTGAATATCGACATCATAAATGTCTTTAAGAATTTCTGGCTGCATAATTTCTTTGGGGGTTCCCAGATAGGCTGCTTTCCCATTTTTCAATGTAACAATCATATCTGAATAAGATGAGGCAAAATTAATATCATGCATAACAATAAGAATGGTTTTTTTCAGTTCATCAGCTGTGCGGCGTAGCTGCTTCATCATAGAAACGGCATGTTTCATGTCCAGATTGTTTAATGGTTCATCTAAGAGAAGATAATCGGTATCTTGACAGATGACCATGGCAATAAAAGCGCGTTGGCGCTGCCCTCCAGAAAGCTCATCTAAAAAACGGTCTTTTAAATCTTGTAAGCCCAGATAGCGTAGTGCACTGTCAATAAATTGTTTATCTTCATGTGTATACCAGCCTTTCGAATAAGGATAGCGTCCGAAACTCACTAAATCATATACAGTTAACCGGAAGGATAAAGAATTATCTTGACGTAAAATTGAGAGCTTTTGAGCCAAAATATCATGGGGTACTTTATCAATATTAAAGCCATCGATATGAATTGTTCCTTGGTGGTGTGGTAAAAGACGTCTTATTAGCATTAAAAGAGTTGATTTTCCCGAACCATTGGGCCCAATAAGAGAAATAATCCCCCCTTTGGGCAGATGAAGGCATAAATTATCGATAATCAATCGTGCTCCGTAAGCCTTGGAAAGATGATCGATCTCAATCATTTTACTTTTCCCTTCATCAGTAACATTAAGAAAACAAACCCTCCACAAAACTCAATGATAAAACTTAAACGTCCTGCCATGTGAAAAATTTGCTCTAAAATAAATTGTCCTCCCACCAAACAAATAATCGCTAATAATATTGCAATTGGCACAACAACACCGTGTTTTGCTTGAGGAGAGAGTTCATAGGAAAGGTTGGCAACTAACAGTCCAAAAAAGGTGACGGGGCCTACTAAAGCAGTGGAAATAGAGACGAGAATAGAAACAAAAATAAGAATAGCTGTCGCACTTTTGTGGTAATTAACGCCAAGATTAAGAGCATTTTCACGTCCCAAAGCCAAAATATCAAGAAAATGACGTGAACGCCATCCAATCAGACTCATAACGAAAATAATGATTGTGGCAAAGCTTATGAGCGACGTATTAAATTTATTAAAATTTGCAAACATAATATCGGTTAAACTCATCATTTGGTCTGGATTGAGTTGCAATTGCATAAACATCCGTAAACTGAAAAAAAAGCCACCTAAAACAACACCCATTAAAAGCGTCAAGTGAAGTCCTTTTAAGCTTCCTGAAAAGAGCCAGCGAAAAAGACTTATTGAAAAAAGAATGAGAATGAGCGCTTCGAGAATAAGCTGTCCTTGTTCATTCAAAAAAGGCAAAGAAAGAGAGCCTAAAAAATATATCAGAACAGTCTTTATTAAAATATAGAGCTGATCAAATCCCATAATTGAAGGGGTCAGAAGGCGGTTATTCGTGATTGTTTGAAATAAAACCGTAGAAACGCTTATTGCATAGGCAACAAGAAATAGAGAGGAAAGCTTTGTAAGACGAAATGTCCATGTATAAACATTGATATTCCACGTCATGTAAAGACTCATGACAGTACATGCCATGATGATAAGCGTTGTTAGTATACATATTGTTTTTTTTCTTTTATCCAAGACGCTTTCTCCAACGTAAAAGCAGTATCATAAAAATAAAACTACCGATTACCCCCATTATAGTGCTGATGGGAACTTCAAAAGAAGGATGAATGATTCGTCCTAAAAGATCACAAATCAAAACCAATCCTGCGCCGCTAATGGCTACCCAAGGAGCGGTATAGCGCATATTATCTCCCATGAAACTTGAAACAATATTTGGAATAATCAATCCAACAAAAGGAATACGGCCGACGGTACAGACAACAACAGCAGTGATTGAAGCGACAATAAAAAGACCAAAAAACATAACAATACGATAATTCAATCCAAGGTTATTGGTTAAATCTTCTCCTAAGCTTGCAACCGTAAAGCGATCAGCCGTACAATAGGCCAGAATACAAAGGGGGAGAGATAGCCATAAAAGTTCATATTTTCCCTCAATAATCATGGAAAAACTACCAAATAAGTAAGCTTGAAGGGAAGGAAGGAGCATTTCATAATCTGCAATGGCATTGGTTAAAGAGCCAATAATATAGCTCAGCATAATCCCTGTAAGGGGGATAATAAGAGAAGATTTTAGATGAATACGGCGTAATAAAAACATAAAAAGTAAAGTGCCTGTCATGGCAAAAAGTGTCGCAACGACCATTTTTCCTAAAACAGGAATATCGGGCAAAAAAATCATAATAAAAAGAATGCCAAGGGAAGCCGATTCGACGGTCCCAGCGGTTGATGGCTCGACAAAGCGATTACGTGTCAACAGTTGCATAATCATGCCTGAAAGTGCAAGCGCTGCGCCTACTAAAAGAATCGAAATGGTACGAGGAAGACGCGTTTGCCAAAAAATAAACCATGCATAGGGATCAGCTGCGAAGAGGCTAGACGGTGTGACATCAGAATAACCAACAAAAACGCTGAAGATGGATAAGAAAATTAGAAGTGTTATGGTTATCCAATAATTCTTCACGTCATTTTCTCACAAAACTCAACAAAAAACAAAGGTTGTTTCATAAACAACCTCTGCTTTTAAATTTTATTCATAGAGCAATCAAGCTCTTTCGTGCGCTTATTTGCTCTTTGTAAAGGCTTCATTAATCTGCTGCGCAGTTTCAAAGAGTCCTGTTAGACCCCCACTTGCACGATACCAGCTCCAAGAGTCCAAATAAATAATTTGGTTTTTTTTGCTTGCTGTTGTGCGGTGCACAAGCTCATTGTTGAGCAGTTGTGCTGCAGATTGTCCTTCTCGTCCAATAGCTGCATCGCGATCAATCACCAACAACCAATCAGGATTTGTTTCAAGAATAAACTCAGGAGAAATAAGTTGTCCATGTTTTTGTACGGTGAGTTTATCGGTTGCAGGGGCGATTCCAAAAGCGGAATGGAAAATATCAAAACGTGATTTTGGTCCTAAAGCACTGATTTTTCCACCAGAGGTCATTAGGATGAGCCCAGTGCCTTTTCCTTGTGTATTTTTATGGACTTCAGCTAAAGTTTCATTGAGTTTTGCAATTTCCTTTTCTGCTTCCTGTTCTTTACCAAAAATTTTTCCAAGGATAGACACATTTCGTTTAATATCTTCAAGAGAATTGTCGTTTCCTACTGTGAGATCAATTGTTGGAGCGATTTTGGATAAATCATTATATTTTGCTTGGGTTCTGGAGGAAATAATAATCAAATCGGGTTGAAGAGTAGCAATTTTTTCATAATCCGGTTCAAAAAGAGTACCAATTTTTTCATATTTTGCATCATCAAATTGTTGCAGATAGGAAGGTTTTTTACCTTCAGGAACGCCGACAACCGCTTTGATACCAAGACGCTTCATATTATCAAGCGCGGCAAGATCAAATACAATAACCTTTTGTGGAGAAGCGGGAACAGAAGTCGTGCCTGAAACGTGATCAATTGTTATATTTGTTTTGGGATTCGTATTTGCAATACTCGTATGAGTCCATAAAACTGTTGCAAAGCTGATTGCAACCAGTAAAACAGAAGTCACCCATTTCATATATTTTATCATCGTGATTTTATCCTTTTATCTGATGTTACAAGGGGTTGTGCATTTAAAAACCTTAATTTGGGTATTTTTATGCACAAAATGAAGTGTTAATAAATAACACTATGTTGTAAAGTTGACTAACATATGTTACAAATCGTTCACTTACCTCATTTTCACTTAATTCTAGTGTTTTTGCAACATTATTTAGAAAGTTTGACATATGATCAATGTATTTAAAAAGCGTACACGTTTGTACGCACTGACGACAAGTGCTCTCTTCTTTTTACAAGGTGTAGATACTTCTGTGGCGGTGAGTGGTGTTAGGGGCGCTATTGAGCCTTCTCTAACTCCAGTGGGATCCCTTCAATCTGGTTGTGATCCTAGTTATGGTAGAAGTGCTAATGCAGGAAATTCTGGCGCACAAGATTCCTCTATTGAACGTTCCCCTATTCATTGTGATAATAAAACATTTACGGTGAAAGGAGGTCAGATTACTGTAACAGAATTTGGTGATAATGGTGTGTATGCAACAGGGAGTAAAGCGCATGTTAAAATCCATAATGCATCTATACAGGGTGTAGAAGGTGAACAGGAGGATGATGAGGAGGAGGAAGAAGGCGCTGGAAGTGCTGTATATGCAGTAAATGGTGCGAGTGTTGAGTTGGTTGACTCTAGTATTCACACTTTTGAAACTGGGCTTGAGGCAACAGAGGGGGCAGTGGTTAATATGAAAAGTGGAGACATTGTTGAATCTAATATAGGTGTTTTGGCTAGTAATAACTCATCTGTTTTTTTGGGTAATACGGGTGTTGATGTAAATGCAACAGCTCTATACGGTATGGTTGGGGCTGGGATAACAATGAAATCTGGAACGCTTACTTTCCCAAGAGGCAATACAGGGATTTGGTCCGAGAGTACAGCATCTGTTAAGCTAAATGGGGTTGGGGTCAAAATTAAAGAGGCAGGAATAGCTGAAGACGAAGAAGAGTATGTTACTGTTGTTTTTACGTCACATGATGGTTTTGTTGCTTTTGATAATGGAAGGCTTAATGTTTCTGATGTTATCGCCTTTTGGATTGGTGATGATCCTGATGCAGAAGTTCCTGACAATTTAGGTAATGGTCGAAAGATTTCTAATGAATATCTTCTTCAAAATGTTTTGAATGTCCCTACCGAGAGTAGTGGGTATGACTTTTACACCATTGAAGAGATTGCTGAAGCACGGAATGCACGTAGTGAAATTTATGGAGCTCATGATGCTCATGGTGAAGTTACAGATAAATTTACAGTCACTGCGAGGAATATTATAGGTTATGAGAAGTTGGGTCCTTTTAGGATAAGTGCCGGTATTAAATCTTCAACTATTGAAGTTAAAGGTAGTAATGGGGTTGGAATAAATTTTGAAAAAAGTGCTGATGAGAGAGCTGCTGTTCAAAACAATGATGATAAGCATGGGGGACATGTGGTTGTTTTGAATAATGCTTCTTTCAAAGTTCCAGAGGGTGTGGCTATTAATGATCGTGATTTGAAAGGTTCTGTTTTTTTAACAGGGAAGTCAGAACTTTCTGGTGATCTGTTGTTAAAAGCTACATCTTCTGCTCACCTTTCGGTTTTTGCACATGACTCGGTAATTATAGGTGACGTTTCCATTAAGGATAATGCTAGTGCAAAGTTCTTTTTGTCTGATCAATCCGAGTGGCGTTTAACAAAAAGTGAAAGAAGAGAAAAAAAGAATGGTTGTGTAGATTTATGTATTGCATCTCTGAATCTTAAAAATAGTACTCTTAAGTTCATCTCTCCGGAAAATAATAATGTAAATTATCGGACTCTTCGTATTGGGGATGGGAGAGGTGTAGTTTACAATGCCGATAACGCTTGGATTCACTTTAATGTGCGTCTGGGGGAAAAATACGGTAGCGGGGTGCAGGTATCTGATAGACTTTTAATTCATGGTGATGTTTCTGGAAGGACTATATTGCATGTCAACGCCATTTCAGAAAATGTTGTTTCTGGAGGAGTTAGAGATGGAGGCGCGCCCTCCAGCGTTTCACTCATTCAGGTTCATGGAAAGGCACAAGAGGATTCTTTTCAGTTAAATGGTGAATATGTTACGTTAAATGGTTACCCTTACCAATATACTCTTCATGTTTATGGTCCGTTTGAGTCTCCGACGGTAAAACATTTTGATGATCAATTAAAGGGAGGAAAGAAAGAGTTTTGGGATTTCCGTTTAGAAAATGCAGAGTTTGTTGCGTCTTATCTTTATGGTTATCCGTATAGGTCTACTGTTACGTATAGTTTACCTCCTCAACGTGAAGAAACTCGTGTGGTCGCGGTCAATGATGGTGAGGATGATGCTGCGTTTAATTCTGCCATTGAGGTTGTAGCTGAGGAGTCTGAGGAATCTGAAAGTGTAAATGCTGCTTTACCCGTTGGACGTATTTTGCTGGCTACGCCCGAGCCTTCTGTTGGGACTTTGTCTTCTGTTAAATCTACCGTTGGGTCTAGTAATTCTGTGTCGAAGTCGGTACTACTTTCCATATTGGGGTTGGGAGGGGCGAATCCAGGAAAAGTTAAATTGCATACATTCAGTGATCCTAATATAGGGAGAATGTATACTGCAGGAGGTAGCTGGTCTGGAGTTCTGATTTCAAAAGAACATATAAAAAGAAATCTTAAAAAATTGGGTTTACTGGAAGAGTCAGATAATTTAGAAGAGAAGCTTAGACAATTTGGTGTAGCTGTTGCTGTGGATGGTAGTCTATCTATAATAGATTCTTCCAAAGAAGCGGATCGTGTTTTGTCTTCTAGTACTCCCGCTTCATCTGAAGAGGGTGCGTCCGTAGTAGTTAATCCACCTATTTCACTTGGAGAATCTCAAACATCTAGGGCTGCAGAGTCTTCTTCTGTATCATCTGAGTCTCATATTTCTTCTACAGATGTAGATTCTGATAGTTCTCCTATAACTATTATTCCAGTCCGCAATTCTATTGCAAAGACATCTAGTGTGTATGGTGTGGACACTATAAATCCCTTGACTGTTACATCTTTTGTTCCTGTATCTAGAGAGCCTGCACCTATAAATTCATTTGCATCTACCGTACATTCTAATGCTTCTTCAGAGCTTCCTGCTTCTTCTATAGATAGTGCTATTACCACAAAGCCTGATATTTCTAGGAAATCTAGTGAATACATCGTTGGGCATGTTGAGGTAGGGGCACCTGTTACAAGTACTACTGTAAAAAAGACAGATTATTTCCAGTGTAATCATACGGAGCAAAATGGTGTGGAGAGATCGCAAGTTATTTATTTGTGTAGTGATGGTAAAACACACACAATGAAAAACCTTACACTAAAGGCAAGTGGTAAAACTCAGCATCCTATGCATGTAAAAAGTGAAAATACGATTGTCAAGCTAGAGGGGGCTACCATTAGTGGTGCGTATTCTTCAAATAATCAAAATAATATTGATCTTACTCAATTGCAGGCTGTGAGTGCTGTGCTTGCGGAAGAGGGGGCAGAGGTTGTTTTGGAACAAAAAACAACAGTGCAATCTTCTCTGATTGGGCTTGAAGCACAAAGAGGTGGAAAGGTTAAAATGAATGATGGAACGGTCAATGTTTATTATGTAGGTGCTTTGGCGGGTTCAGGGTCATCTGTTGATTTAAGTGATACAAAAATTAATGTTACGGGAAATTTTGCTGTAGCTGGTCTAGCTAGCAATGGTGGTAGGATAACTATGAGCTCTGGAAATATTGCTCTTACAGGGGGGGTGGCAGTTAGGTCGGAGTCGGGAGCGAATATTACATTAAATAAAGTGGAGATTATTGCGAAAAAACAAAACAAGGAATCAGACATTACAGAGAAGTTTGGGCGTGCGGCTTTCCTGTTGAGTAATAATGGTTCTGTTGATTTTTCTGGGGGGAAGGTTTCTGCTGATGCTAATGTTCTGTGGATTAGAGGAGCTAATGGCGACCTTGAAACGGGCTCTTCTAGGCAAAGAAGATCTTCTGACGTTCGTCCTTCGATGAATCGCGCTAATATCGAATCTTCTACTGTTAGAGTGGAAGGTGATAGATCCTATGGTATATATTTCGATGGTACGGCACAAAGATTAGAAAATGGACAGAATCAGATTGCAAATGGGAATTCTGTCAGGAAAGCGAGGAGTGTTGAGCAGAGCGCTGTATCCAAGCAGGAGAGAGCACCTATAGGTATAACTGGGACAGTTTCGTTGAAAAAAACTGATTTTGAAGTTGCCAAGGGTATAGCGATCTATGGTAATAATTCTGGTGGCCATGTTTCATTAGAAAATAAAACAACTCTCGCTGGTGACTTGTTATTGAAGGCAGAGAATGATTCTCATATATTGGTTTCAGTTAATAATTCTATTGTTACAGGTGGTGTTCGTGTTGATAAAAGTTCTTATGCAAAATTAGACTTGGCCAATGGTTCAGAGTGGATTCTCAAAAGAAGTGTGCAGAAGGATTTGGGTGCATCAGTTTTAGGATGTGTGGATTCATGCGTTTCTTCTGTAAGACTTATTAATAGTGCTATTAATTTTGCATCTTCGGAATCTGCAGGGAAATATCAGACTCTCCATATTGGAAATGGAAATGGCACAGTTTATGAGGCGCAGGGGGATGCTGTAATTCATCTCAATGCACGTTTAAATCCTCATGATTCGAGTGGTCAACAAGTAACGGATCGACTTATCATTCATGGCGATGTTTCTGGAAAAACAAAAATACATGTACGAGGAGATGCGGGCAATGGTGGAAATGGTCAAGCGAATGCCAAGATTGCTCACAGTGTTTCGGTTATTCAGGTCTATGGTCAAGCGAAGAAAGATTCTTTCCAGCTCGATGGCAATTATGTTGCATTGATCAACTCACCTTACAAATACACTCTTCGTGCTTATGGTCCAGAAGTGACTTCGAAACAGGGGCATGTTCAGCAGAAATTTGTTAAGGATGGTGGAGAGTTTTGGAACTTCCGTTTAGAAAATCAGTATGTTAAGTCTGCTGGATCTGTTGCTCTTCCTCAACAATTTATAAGATCTGTTGTTCCACAAGTGCCAACGTATCTCGTGTTGCCTAATAGCGTATTCCATGCCGGTTTGATGGATATTAACAATCAAAGCAAACAGTTGGAGACTTTGCGGATGACTTCTACGGGAATGGTAGAGGTTCGTGAGAATCCTGCTTTGTATTTACGCGGCTATGGTGGAAGTTACCGTTATGCTTCAGATTTATCTGCGCTTGAATATGGTTATGGCGGTGATCTTGACTATCGTGGTGTAGAGGCTGGTGTGCTACTACAAACTATTGAAAATACTGATAGTGCTCTATCCTTTGGGGTTATGGGAACGTATGGAAATCTTTCTCTGCAGCCTTTGAATGTTGAGCAAAGTCAGAAGAGTGCATTTGATAAGTGGACGGCTACAGTTTATGGTAGCATGCAGCATAATATCGGCTTCTATGTCGATGGTCTTTTATCCTATGGTCTATTCAATGGTGATGTTCTGACGACGGCACGCGGTAAGACAACAACATTAAAAGGTAATCCTTTGAGTGTTTCTTTATCCGGTGGTCAGACGATTGCGACAGGATATAAGGGCTTTGTCTTTGATCCGCAGGTTCAAGTTGTCTATCAACATCTCCAGTTTAATAAGGCCCGCGATATCGACAATTTTGATATTGAAATGGGTAACCTTGATCAATGGGTGGCACGTGTTGGTGGACGCTTAACCAAGATTCCTACAGGCTCTGAAGGTGTGGATGCTGTTGCTTTCTATGGGAAGCTTTATCTTGCGCATGGTTTTGGAGAAAAACAGACTGTGCATTTCAGTGATTCTTTCAAGTTAGGGGCGTTTGGCTCTGCTCTCGAGGCGGGATTAGGATTTAATGCCAAATTGTTGCCTCAGTTCTCTCTGCATGCTGATATTCTCTATCAACATAAACTTAATAAGGCAGGTTTTTCTGGAGCAAGTTTCTCCGGAGGCGTGCGTTATCAGTTCTAATATAAGGTACAGGGTGTACTTTTTTAAAAAGGCAGGACAGTGTCCTGCCTTTTTTCTTTATAACAACTTGTGTTGTTCTTTCGTTTCCTTGATATGAATAGAAAAGACACGTTTATTGCGTGCACGAGCGCGTTTTTCTATGCTAAAGCAAATTTTCTTAAAGTTTTTGCTGCTGATAATGGGATAGAGTGACTCACTGGTATAGGCTTTTAAAGCGTGCTGGAGTCCAGGGTGTGTTATGTTATCTTTTTTGATACCGTATTGATATTAACTAATATCATATTTGATGTTTTCTAAAGCTCGTTTTTGAGCAGTTGTTTTCACCGATTTAAATCATTTTTTTCATTCATCTCTTTGTGGATTAATTTGTAAAGTTCACAAGGTCTGATTGTTTTTTTAATTAATTACACGCACTGGTTTTATTTTTTCTTTACACGGAATACAGAATGCATTATACACTTATAAATTGTGCTCTGTTGTTATTCTCTTATAGATGGTTTTACGCGTAGAGCTTTTGCCAAATTTATAGGGATGATTCATTGCACGGTTCAAATGAGCATGAGGCATGTCTTTTGTTACACCTTTTGTATTTTGAGGTGGTGCAGTTGGATGTTTTGTGAGTGCTTTTATTTTTAATGAGAGGGGAAGGAAAGTTTCGAGGGAACTATGATTAAAGTGTTTAGAAATCATGTATGTTTATGTGTTTGTACAACAGCTATCCTTTCTTTGCTCCAAAATGGAATATTGATTGCTGCGAGTGCTGAGAATAGTAACTATAACAACACCATCCCAATTGTCTCTATTCCTTCAGATGTGGATTATATTCTCACTAACGTTGAAGGGTATCCTATTGGAACACCTCCTACGAGTGGTATTGAGGGGTATCTTATCAATACTCTTCCTAATAGTAGTGTTATTAGTGGGAATTCAGTCGATGGTAATCATCTTAGTGGTAACAACCTGAATAAGCCTCTTAGGGGAGAGAGTGGGCAGAATAATCGCTATATTCCTAATATGATTGATGTTGGCGATAACGATGAGGGTATTCGTGGGGGGAGTAACTATCGTGAGTTGAGTGGAGAGGTTGGAGAGAACGGACGACAGGAAAATGTCGATAATTCTGTTAAAGATAGGGATTTTGATGAAAGAGGTATGAATCTTGGGTTTTATTACTATAGTGGATTGTATTATGTATGCGATAATTGTGGGGAAGCTAGAATTGATCATAAATCTTATAAGATTACGAATGAAAATGCTTCCAATTATCCTGCTGATCCGACGGCTATAACGGTAAAGCAGAGAGGGACTAGAGTTGAGGGAGAAAACGTGACGGTTAAAAGTGACGTTCTTGGTCGGTCTTTTTTGCGTGGTGTGGCTGTGTCAGATGATGGAAAGATTGTTTTGAAAAAACCTGTGCTTCAAAATACAAAGTTAGCTCTTTTTGCTAACGATGGTCTCATTGAGGTCAAGCAGGGGACTATAGAGGAGAGTGATAAGGCTGTTGAAGCTATAGGACATTCATTGGTTATTTTAGAGGATACAAACATTAACACAAGCGGTGGGCCAACAAGCCTTTTAAGTTATAGTGGGGCAGAGATCGGGGTGGAAGGTGGAAAGATTAACTTTGAGAACAGTCACGGTATTTCTGCAATATTAGGGGGGAAGGTCTTTCTTGATGGGGTTAGTGTTACTGGAAAGGGGAAAAAAGGCGAAAACCATGCAGTTTTTTTAATGGATGAAGGGGGAGAGGTTGAGTTTAAAGGCGGAACTGTTGATGTTGAGGATGCGCATGGTATATTGTTAAAAAATTCGCTCAAGCCCTTATATTCTGGACCAGAGCGATCTGAAGAAGAATCTGAAACCGAAGATGAAGCAGAAGATTTATCGAATAACTTTTATGTGACGGAGGCTAATTTAAAATCTTCTACTTTTACCGTAAAGGGTAAAGGATCTTATGGTATCTATTTTCAGGGAGAAAAACCATGGAGCGAAGGTGGGGATAAAAGGGAAGAGATTTCATTAGGGGAAGAAAAAGCGCCCCTACGATTAGAAGTTGTTAATTTGGATACAACAAAGTTTTCTGTTGTAGATGATGCGGCGATTTATGGTGAAAATGGTATTTCTGGTGCGGTGAGTTTGATGAAAAGCACTCTTCGTTCAGAGAATTTTTTATTAAAAGCTGAGAAAGGGGCCTCTATAACGGTTTTAGCTGATGGCTCTACACTTGAAGGTCGCACACATGTTGATAAAAACTCTAATGCCGAACTTTATTTGGGAGACTCTATGTGGATTCTATCACAAAAGTTGCCAAGAGATCAACAGGGGGATGCAAATAGCTCTTCTATTTCACTCGTCAGTCTTATGGGTGAGAGCTCTATTAGCTTTAAGAGACATGAAACTTCTTCTGTTGATAATTATCAAACCCTTCGTATTGGAAAGGGAAAGGGTGAAGTTTATAAAGCACGGGACAATGCCTCTATTGCTGTGAATACCTATCTGAATAAGGGGGGAAATCTTGATCAGCAAAAGACGGATCGTATTTTAATTCATGGCGATGTTTCGGGAAAAACAATGCTCCGTGTGCATGCTGTTGCAGGAAGTCCAGGAGGATATACAGGAAGGGGAGGGAATGAGGAAGGTATTTCAATCATTCAGGTTTCTGGAGAAGCAGAGCACGATTCTTTTCAGTTGGAAGGTGGTTATGTCGCGTTAGACGAATTACCTTATCAATATAAGCTTTATGGCTATGGTCCAGGGTCTCTTTTAGGAAAAGCAAGTGCAAATCAAAGATTAGTTGAAGGGAGCGGAGAGTTTTGGGATTTCCGTCTTGAAAGTCAATCGATCGATTCTGATGTTAAACCTCAACCAGATCCTCATCCGACACCTCCTCCTGGTCCAACGCCTCCTCCAGGACCGGCTCCAGAGCCTCATCCTCGTCCGAAGCCGGGCGTTAAGGCTGTTGTTCCGCAGGTTCCAACTTATTTGCTTTTGCCTAATGCCTTACGTCATCTTGGTTTGATGAATGTTAGCAATCAAAATCAGCGGTTAGAAGCTTTGCGAATTGCTTCTGGCGGCTTATTAGAAAGTCGCGAAAATCCTTTCTTTTTTGTGCGCGGTTATGGCGGTAATCATCGTTATACTTCAAATCTTTCTGCGCTTGAATATGGTTATAATGGTGAGCTTGGTTATAATGCCATAGAGGCAGGTATTTTGCTAAAAGCAATTGAAAATATGTATGGAACCACTTCTTTTGGAATTATCGGGTCTTACGAGAAATTTTCTTTGCAACCTTTAAATGTTGAACAGAGTCAAAAAAGCACATTTGATAAATGGTCAGTTGCAGCATATGGCGGTATGCAGCATGATACAGGTTTTTACGTTGATGGCCTCCTGTCTTATGGTTTGTTTAAGGGGGATGTTCTCACAACAGCACGAGGCAAAACGGCAACATTAAAGGGAAATCCTTTAAGTGCTTCATTGATGGCTGGTAAAACATTTATGGTGGGAGAGGACGGTTTTGTTTTTGATCCACAAGTTCAGGTTGTTTATCAATATCTTCAATTTAATAAAGTGCGTGATGTGGACGGCTTTGATATTGATTTAGGAAAGCTTCATCAATGGGTAGGGCGTGTTGGAGGGCGTTTAACAAAGATGCTGGTTGCCGCTGATGAGTCTCAAGTTATTTCTTTTTATGGCAAGCTTCATCTTGCTCATGGTTTTGAAGGAAAACAATTTGTGCACTTTAAAGATGCTTTTCAGCTAGGTGCTTTTGGTTCTTCATTAGAAACTGGATTAGGTTTTAATGCTCAATTATCTCAAAACTTTGCGCTTCATGGTGATTTGGTTTATCAGCACAAGCTCATGAAAGCTGGTTTTTCTGGAACTAGTTTCTCTGGTGGATTGCGTTATCGTTTCTAGTGTTGTTGCTGTTTTTGTTTAATCTTTGAAAAAACCACAAGTTATGCTTGTGGTTTTTTTGTTATCTATTTATTGTGTTATTATAGTCTTTTTACGAAAGTGTGATTTTGCATCTCTTTAATATGCTTTTTGGTTGGATTTCTTTTATTTTTCTGGAAAAATTGAATGAATTTGTACGTTATCGTTTCAAAATGCGTATTTCAGAGTGATTATTATATTGTTTATAATATGCTGATTGCTAAAGATATCTTTCAATTAAAAATGCTAAAAATATTTTCAATGCTCTTGAATGTTGTAAAATTGAATTAAAAGGAAACGGTAAGAATAGGAATTAATTTTATTTTTTATATATTCCTATTCTTTATTAGGCTTTCTTGCCTTGAAGATTCCTTAGAAATAGATATATATGCTCCCCCTTATTTCCCAATTTGGATATATGTTTTTTTCTGCTTACAGATGCTTATCGTTTCAATAATCGTAAAGATGTTGACTATATCTCTTTGGTTTTGATTAGGCAGCATTTAAAAGGAAGCATTTTAATGCATGTAAACCGATTAAAGCTGTTTTTAAACAATAACTTTAGAGATGATTTTTCTTTTTTTTTCGGCTCAATCTTTATAATTTTTTTTGTAAAAATGATAGATTTAGATTGTATTTTTTAGTCATTTTCTAATTCCATATTTACATAAAACACAAAAAATACTAATAAACTTAATATGTAAAGCCAAAACGTATTAAATTTTCTCTTGGTTGAGTTTTTTTTGATACGTTGTGTGCTTATCTTTGGGGGGCAGGATTATGGTGGAATTATGGTCAATCTATTTAAAAATCGTTTCTCCTTATATACTTTTACAACAGCACTTCTTTTTTTTGTACAAAATGTTGACGCTAAGGTTCAAGCTAGTGCTGCTATTAATACAGGAGTGCAAACTCATTCTGATGTTAATGGTAAAATACGAAATAATTCGAACCAATTTTCATGTAATAGTTCTGAAGCATTTTATCGGTGTCGTGATGGTAAAAAACACAACATTGAAAAGAAAAATTATCAAAAAACTGATAAAAGTACGGATGAAATTATTGCTATACAAGCGTCTGGGCACGGAACGTTGCTCTCAGGGGAGGATATAACTGTTAAGGATGCTTCAAGTACCGTTAATTCAAAAGAAAGTTTTTGGAAGTATGGGGTTGTAGCGAGTGAATATGGAGGAGTGACTATAGAAAGAGGAGAGATTAACTTTACAAATGGTATCGGAGTTGAAGTAAGAAACTCGGGAAAGGTCACTTTAAAGAGTTTTTCCATTACCGAAAAAGGTGGTCAGGTGGTGAGTATAGATGACCATAGTGAAAACTCAGCTTTTAATGTGTCTGGTTCTGGGATTATCTATCTTAAAGAAGGTAAAGTTAATTTAGCCAATACTCATGGTTTTTCAATGCATGGAAATGGTATTCGTGAGGATGCTATGATTATAACTATCGCAGATTCTACGGTTTTAGTAGAGGGTAATGCGTCTTATGGCTTGCGTTTTTTGGAGAAACGCGGGGACAGAAAGGGGAAAATAAACGATCAGAAGGATTCCTATGATGAGTATATTTTTGCGGGTGAGAAAGAGATGTTTGGAGGTTTCCCAAAAACAAACTTACCTGTATCTGTACCAGGGGTTGTCGACTTCATAAAAACCTCTTTTACAGTTCCAAATAGTGCAGCTATTTATAGCAAAGAATCTGGCGCACTTATTAGACTCTTAGAAAAATCCGAAATTTCTGGAGATTTATTGTTGAAGGCTGAAGGGGGGGCTTTTGTGAAAGTTTCAGTTGATGCTGCTACCCTTGTAGGGGGGACACGTGTTGATGTAGATTCTTCTGTTGATTTTCGGTTAACAAATGGTTCAAAATGGACTTTATTACGACCCAAAAATGAAAGTTTGTTAGGTTCTGACTCTATAGGTGTTTCATCGATTTCATTGATACATCTTATTGATAGTTCTATTATTTTTGAAAAACCAAAAACTAACATAGTTGATGGCTATCAAACGCTTCGTGTTGGGAGAGGAAAAGGTGAGGTTTATAAGGCGCAGGGTAATGCGCGTCTTTATTTCAATACTTATTTAAATAAGGGGGGAGCTCTTACCAATCAAAAAACGGATCGGCTTTTAATTCATGGTGATGTTGAGGGAAAAACGATCGTACATGTGCAAAGTGTTTCAGGAAGTCCAGGGGGAGGTACTGGGTTTGAAGGAAGCAACAAGGGGATTTCCATCATTCAGGTGTCTGGAAGAGCAGAAGAGGATTCTTTTAAGTTAGATAGTGATTATATTACGTTGGATGGTTTACCTTATCAGTATAGGCTTCGCGCTTATGGTCCGAGGAGTAATTTAAAGAAGGCAAATCCTTCTCAAAGACTAGTTGAAGGAGGGGGAGAATTTTGGGATTTTCGTCTCGAGAATGGATATATTGATTCTGATAATCCATTTAGTGTCGCTCAGGGGGCTGAGCTTAGAGTGGATTCTTACCGTAAAATTAGCTTAAATCGTGCGCATCGTCCTAGCCAGGAAGGTAAAGCTGATACTACATATAGTGTAACTCAGGGGGGGGAGCTTGTGCCGGCTTCTCGTCCTGAATTGGGTTTATATGGTAAAAATCATTTTAGCCAAGGCGTTAAGGCTGTTGTTCCGCAGGTACCAACTTATCTCCTCTTGCCGAATAGTTTGTTTCATGCTGGTTTGATGGATATCAGCAATCAAAATAAGCAGTTAGAGATACAGCGTGCTCATCCTCGTGAAATGTTGGAAATTCGTGAAAATCCTGCTTCATTTTTGCGTGGTTATGGGGGCAGTTCCCGTTATACTTCAGATTTGTCTGCGCTTGAATATGGTTATGGTGGCGATCTAGGGTATTATGCTCTAGAGGCAGGTGTTTTGCTACAAAAAATTGAAAACGTTGACAGTGCTCTATCCTTTGGGGTTATGGGATCGTACGGAAAGCTTTCTCTGCAACCTTTGAATGTTGAACACAGTCAAAAAAGCACATTTGATAAATGGACTGCTACAGTCTATGGTAGTCTGCAGCATGATACAGGATTTTATGTCGATGGTCTTTTATCCTATGGTTTTTTTAAGGGTGATGTCCTGACAACTGTACGAGGGAAGACAACAACATTGAAGGGTAACCCTTTAAGTGTTTCCTTGATGAGTGGTCGAAAAGTTGCCACAGGATATGAGGGTGTTGTTTTTGATCCACAAGCGCAGGTTGTTTATCAATATCTTCAGTTTAATGAAGCTCGTGATATTGATCATTTTAATATAGAGATGGATAAGCTTGATCAATGGGTGGTGCGTGTTGGTGGACGTTTAATGAAGACACTTGCTGCGCCTGAAAAGGATCGTGATGTTTCTTTCTATGGTAAAATTCATTTTGCTCATGATTTTGGCAAAGAAAGATCTGTGCGCTTTAAAGATTCTTTCCAGTTGGGAGCTTTTGGTTCTTCTCTAGAGGCTGGATTCGGACTTAATGCCCGTTTGTCTCAAAATCTCGCGTTTCATGGGGATTTGGTTTATCAGCATAAGTTGAGCAAAGGTGGTTTTTCTGGAATCAGTTTTTCTGGTGGATTGCGCTATCGTTTTTAGGATGAGTACCTTTGGGGTTAATTTAAAAAAACCACAAGTGATACTTGTGGTTTTTTATTATTATTTTGTTTGAAACTTTGAAGATAAGCTTTTTTTAAAGAATGTTTTTGGCATGAGAAATTTTTTTTCTTTTTAGAAACGAGATAAGGCTTTCTGGGGCACCGTTTTTACTGTTTTTTCCTCTATGAAAGATATTTTTTATAATAATGCATTGTTTTTTATATTGAATAAAAAATATGAATATCGTCGGGCTTTCTCATTTTAGATCTGGGCTACGTTGACTCAATCAAAATCATTTGTTTACACGTTACAAGGGAGAGGTCGTGTGAATAAAATGAGGATAAGAAAGGAGCCAAAAGTCTTTTCATGAATCGCCTCAAAGGTCCAAGGGCTGTCCCAACATTTTAGGGTTGGTAACGTGGGGGATATATCCGCTTACTTATTCATCAGTGTAAAGATGGAATGCTCAATGAATTGACCATTATATCCTTCCAAGGGGCGCTATCGCGAAATGAGCTTCGATGCGTTGAGAGATGTGTCTTTCAAACAAGCATGTGTATTGGCAAAATATCTATATTCTGTTTGGGGCGTTTGGTTCTTCGTGATGGTTGTGACTCTCTTAGAGAACGCGAGAAACATAAAGTTGTGAGGCAATACATCATCTCTTTTTGTGTCAATTTACAAATTCTCTTGAGATCACTGCTTTGGGGGCTATAATTTTCTCTATTTTTACGCGTTATTTTATAAATAACACAATTTTAAATTGTTATGTTTGTAGATTATGGCTTTACACAAAGTGTGGAGTAGTTATATAAAACACAAAACGTATTTTAAATTATCACGTGTAGCCAAAGTTATTCAATAGAACGCGTGTTTTTTTTATTTTTAGAGAAGGGGAAGAAAGTTTGTAGAAAATTATGCTCAAAAATCATCTCTCTTTATGTCGTTTTACAACAGTTATTTTTTTCTTTGTATACAATGCTGATGCCGATGATGTTTCTTCTCAGAAGAAGCAATATTTATGTAACGAAAGTGCTTCATTTTATCACTGTAACGATGGGAAAACGCATGAAATTTCTGGGAAAACTTATCAACTCACGGGTGAAAGTTATGATGCAGCTTTAGAGGCTGCCGGGGAAAATACGCTCATTGAGGGAAAGGCTATAATCATTAACGGTGTTTCGAATGCTAATGGTCCTTCCGGAAAAGGCGTTTGGACAACCGGTGTAAAAGCTTCAAAAGGAGGAGGCGTTGCTCTGTTCGACTCCATGTTAAATGATGTGTCGATAGGGGCTGATATTGACGAGGGTGGCGCTTTTGATATGAAAAACGGGGTGATTAAAGCAACCAGAATGGGGATCAGTGTTTCGAGTGAGCAGTCGTTGGTTTCTTTGACCAAGACAGAAATTAAGACACCTTCTGGTGCGATAGCTCTTTTGAGTCATAATGGGGCAAAAATCTATATGAAAGGAGGGAAAATTGACTTTGTTGATGGTATTGCTGTTCAAACAGGAGGAGAGGGAGAAATTAATTTAGAGGGTGTTTCTATTAGGGGAAACGGGAAACAGCCAACAAATACAGATAATCTTCGTGAAGGTTCTGCTTTTAGTATGCTTCAAGGGAAAGGCATGATTCATTTTCAGAAGGGAAACGTTAATGTTAATAATGTTCATGGCCTTGTATTGAAAGGAAATAATAATGCTGTTGCTGATATTAAACATTCCAATATTTTTGTGAGAGGGAATGCATTTCATGGTATGCACTTTTTTTGGCAAGCTGTCTTGAATGATAAAAAAACAATCATACCTGGTAAGGGAGCGGTCCAGTTGACCCAGACAACTTTTATAGCTCCAGAAAGTACAGCTCTTTATAGCCGAGAATTCGAAAGTTCTGTTAAACTCTTACAAAATTCAAAAGTTTCTGGCGATTTACTTCTAAAAGCTGTTGAAAATTCCAATATCAAAATTGAAGCTGATGCTTCTACCTTACAGGGAAGCGCATATGTTGATGAAAGCTCTACAGCCAAGATAGTGTTAAAAAAGGGATCAAGGTGGATTTTATCGCGACCAAAAGTTGGACAATTGCAAAACTCTGTTGTTTCTGGTGCTAAGTTAGGGGATTATTCTTTCATTTCATCGGTTGAACTGACGGATAGTTCTCTTATTTTTGAAGAACAAAAATCCAAAACAACAGATGGCTATCAGACACTTCTCATCGGAAAAGGATCAGGGACGGTTTATAAAGCCCACGGTGATGCATATCTTTATCTTAATGCATATTTGGATAAAGGGGGAAGGCTTGAAGAGCAGAAAACGGATCGGCTTTTAATCAATGGTAATCTTGAAGGAAAAACGATAGTCCATGTGTATAAGGTGCCTGGAAGCCCAGGGGCATTGACAGGAGAGGGCGGTAATGATCAGGGGATTTCTATTATTCAGGTTTATGGACAAGCCGCTGAAGATTCTTTTCAGTTAAAGGGAGGGTATGTCGCACTCGAAGATTCCCCTTATCAGTATCATCTTAAGAGTTATGGTCCAAGCTCTACTTTAGGAGAAGCAGATTCCAATCAAAGAGTGCTTAAAAACGCTGGAACATTTTGGGATTTTCGCCTTGAAAGTAAAATGGTTGATTCTTCCTCTCTTGATCCCACTGAAATTTTTCCTGTTCTTGATGCTGTTGTTCCTCCTGTTTCTGATGAGGTTCCTGCTTTTCCTAAAACTCGTCCTCATATGACTGGAGGTGAAGAGGAGGTTATCGATCCTAATTCTCAGCAGAAACCTCAAGAGCCAAGTCTTTCTTCTCCTGATAGGGATCCCCATCTTAAGACCTTATCTGATGCTTCCGATGTTTTTATGTTGGTTGTTCCAAATCCTTCTCCTGTTTCTCCTCCTCCCTCTCTTGCACCTGTTAGACCCAGTACTCCTAAATCTCATCCAGTTGTACCGACATCTGTTTCCCCCACTTCTTCTGTTGCTGTGTCGTCTGCGTCTGATCCTTCTGTTCCGCCTCCTGTTTCACGCCCTCCTTCTGTTGCTGTGTCGTCTGCGTCTGATCCTTCTGTTCCGCCTCCTGTTTCACGCCCTCCTTCTGTTGCTGTGTCGTCTGCGTCTGATCCTTCTGTTCCGCCTCCTGTTTTACGCCCTTCTTCTGTTGCTGTGTCGTCTGCGTCTGATCCTTCTGTTCCGCCTCCTGTTTTACGCCCTCCTTCTGTTGCTGTGTCGTCTGCGTCTGATCCTTCTGTTCCGCCTCCTGTTTTACGCCCTTCTTCTGTTGCTGTGTCGTCTGCGTCTGATCCTTCTGTTTCGCCTCCTGTTTTACGCCCTCCTTCTGTTGCTGTGTCGTCTGCGTTTGATCCTTCTGTTTCGCCTCCTGTTTTACGCCCTTCTTCTGTTGCTGTGTCGTCTGCGTCTGATCCTTCTGTTTCGCCTCCTGTTTTACGCCCTCCTTCTGTTGCTGTGTCGTCTGCGTCTGATCCTTCTGTTTCGTCTCCTGTTTCACGCCCTTCTTCTGTTGTTGTGCCCTCAGCGTCTGGTCCTTCTGCTACATCCCCTATTTTTAAGCCGTCTTCTCATTTTGAACCAAATGTGAGAACCATTGTTCCACAGGTTTTGACTTATATTCTTGTGCCAAATACCTTATTTCATGCTGGATTGGTGGATATTAGTCATCAAAATAAGCAGTTGCAGACACTGCGAACTTTTTCTCGCCGTTTGTTGAAAACTAATGAAAGTCCAGCTTTATTTTTGCGTGGTTACGGGGGACATCATCGTTATACTTCCAATTTGTCTGCACTGGAATATGGATATGGAGGCGACCTTGATTATAATGCACTAGAGGCAGGTATTTTACTTAAGAAAATCGAAAGTGCATACAGTACAACATCCTTGGGGATTATGGGCAATTATGGCAAGCTTTCTTTGCTGCCTCGAGAGGTGAAACAACGTCAAGAAAGTATATTTGATAAATGGACAATCACAGCATATGGGAGTATGCAGCATGATACGGGTTTTTATATGGATGGTCTCTTCTCTTATGGTTTGTTTAATGGCAATGTTCTTACACGGGAGCGAGGTAAAACGGCCGCATTGAGAGGAAAGCCCTTAAGTTTTTCCTTAACGGCTGGTAAAACATTTAGGATAGGTTGTCGATGTTTTATTTTTGAACCACAGGTTCAATTTGTTTATCAAAATCTTCAGTTTCATAACACGCGTGATATTGATAATCTTAATATTGATATGCGAAGACCAGATCATTGGGGGATGCGTATTGGGGGGAATTTAACTAAAACACTGACATTAACGAAAGATGCACAGGTTCTTTCATTCTATGGTACGCTTCATTTCGTTCGTAATTTTGATGATAAACAATTTGTGTATTTTAAAGATGCTTTTCAGCTTGGTTCTTTTGGTTCTTCTTTAGAAGCTGGATTGGGTGTTTATTCGCAGTTATCCCCAAAAATTACTTTTCATAGTGATCTGATTTATAAGCATAAATTTACCAAAGCTGGCTTTTCTGGAACGCATTTTTCTGGTGGATTAAGCTATCATTTTTAGTTGCATTTTTTCCTTTATAATTCACCCTTTGTGAAAATTATAAGTACAAAAAATGATTTTATTGTGTTTTTTTCTGTTTTTAGCTTTACATATAATCCAAAACAAATTATTTGAATAGCACATAATAGGAACAATCTATCGATGAGGTGGGGGGCGATTTTTAATGAAGATGAAGTAAGGGAAGTTTAGAGTGAATAATGATGGAAGTATTAAAACTTCATGTATCTTTATGTGCTCTTACGATGTCTATTTTATTCTTTATGCATAATATAGATGGGAATGTGCAAGAGGAGCTTTTGTGTCGTTTTCTTTTAAAGTCCTATTCATGTGATGTTTTTGAGGAGTGTGGGTTGCGCACGTGATACTTGTTCAGATACTGCTGATAGCAGTTTCTCTGGTGTTTCGAAGGCAAGAAAGTTTGGTCAGGTAAGCATTAAGGTGAGGAAAGAGAAAATTTGCAGATTGATGGGGCTTTGCCGTTAAAAAACACTGATAAAATTTCATCAGGGGTACTTGCACAAGAAAAAATGAAGAGTGTTTTAGATAAGGTTTCTGTTACTGGAAGTGTTAAGAACCCGGTCAATGATATTCAATGGAAAGTTTCATATTGCCATTAGTTTTAGATGAAAACAATGTGTGCAGTTTGGAGATCAATGCCAATTGGGGGCTTTGGGTTCTTTTCTCGAAACTGGAGTAGGGTTGAATGCGCAGTTGTCTTCAAACTTTGTATCGTATCGGGAGGATTTTTTTTAGGCGGGTTACGCTATCGTTTTGAGGGATCTATAAAATATAATCTGAATTTTACATAAGCTACAGAATCTTGTGTGCAGTATAAAATAAATATCTAAGTTTTATACTTCTCACTATTCGTTTGTTTAAGTGAGCGTTATTGCGCGTATTTTTTATTTTTAAGTCAAGGGGGCAGAAGAAAAAATTGGGAATAGAATTATGATTAATGTATTAAGAAATTATAGATTTTTATTTATCACAACGGCTATTGTTTCTTTTTTGCCAATCGTGAGTGTTAATGCAAGTTCTCATAATTTAGGAAATCTCTGTGATCCAAACGCTCAATTTTATAAATGCAATGATGGTAAAAAACATACGATTAAAAATAAAACTTATCATTTAGAGTATTCTCAACAATCTATTTCTGATTCTACTCCTATTTCAGCTCTATATGTAGAAAAAGCAGGTACAGTTGTTGATGCTTCGCAGATAACTGTTACGGGTGATAGTGCAGATGAATTATACGGCTATGGTGCATTAGCAAAAGAGGGAGCTCATCTTAATCTAAAAGATTCAAATTTTAAGAATATACCTGCTCTTCATGCTGAAAGTGCGGTTATTCGCATGACAGATGGCACTATTACGGGGGTTTCTCACGCTATTTCTGCACTGGGTAAAGGAACAGATATTGTTTTAGTGCGTGTCAAGATTGAAACAACACCAAAAGAAACAACACCAAAAGAATTGAATGGTGTAGGAGAGACTGCTCTGATTAGCAGTTTGGGTTCAAAGATTAGGCTGTCAGGGAGTACCGTTATTTTTAATGGGAAAGGCCCGTTTTCATCAATTTTGGGGGGAGAGTATAGTTTCGATAGTTCTGTCATTAAGGGAAAAGGAAAACAAAAAACTGTTATCGTTGGTGAGAAAAGTGTCAATAAATTACCAGAAGCTTTTGATATCTCTCAAGGTGGTTTTGTTCAATTGAATAATAGTTCTATGGAACTTAGTGATATGCATGGTTTTTTGGTTAAAAGTTCTTCAGGGAATGTGAATAATGAAGCTAGGTTGTTGAGGCAAGGATTTAATTTAGCTGATGTGTTTAAGAAGACGAATATTAAGATTGAAAAGTCCAATATTTCTGTTCAGGGGAAGAAAGCCTATGGTCTTTATTTTTATGGATTAGATGCCAATGATATATGGGGCAATATGAGAAATCTGGGAACGCAAGGCGTTGCTTTGGAAAAGACAACTGTTCAGTTATCAAAGACAAATTTTTTAGTTCCAGAAGGGATTGCCATTTATGGTACTGGAGATGCTGGTTATGGGGCTGAAGCTACCCTTGAATTATCGGAAAGTACAAAAGTCTCTGGTGATTTATTGTTAAAAGCTGAAAATAATTCTTCTCTTAGTGTTCAAGCCTATTCTTCGACTCTTACAGGGGGAGCACGCATTGAGGATAGGTCTCGTATTGATTTGCAGTTAAGAAATGGTTCAACATGGTATCTTACTAAGAGTAAATATCAAGGTTCACAAGAAGCGGACTTTACGGTTTCATCGCTTTCTACTTTGAGCCTTTTGGATAGTACCGTTTTTTTTGAGAAATATGTCTCTCAAGATTATCAAACATTGTATATTGGAAACAAAATAAACAATGGAGACGATATTCATGCATTAGACAATAGCAATAAAACAGCTGGTGTGGATGACGTGTCCAATAAAGTATACAGTGCGGAGGGAAATGTTCAGATTAAGATGAGCACATTTATGCATAATGATGGTTCCTTTGATCCTCAACAAACAGATCGCATTTTGATCTATGGGGATATTGGGGGAACAACCCTCATTGGAATGGAAAAATTTCAAAAAACTTCAGATAAAGAAATAGGAAGGAAGGGCGATCAAAGTATTTCACTTATTCAAGTTGCAGGGAGGGCAGAGGAAAGTTCTTTTAAGTTACTCAATAGTTATACGACGGTAAATGGTTTTCCTTATCAATATAAACTTCGTGGCTATGGTCCAAGTTCTTCTGCTGGAAATGCAGATCCCAAAAATAGATTGGTTGCAGGAACAAGAGATTTTTGGGACTTTCGTCTCGAAAGTGTTTATATTGGTTCTGAGTTAGATTCTTCTGAATCTGCTTCTAAACCGACGCCTACGGTTATTCCTCCTCAATCTGAAGAAGATAAGATCCCTTCTGAACGACCAACAGAGACTATTTCGCCTGAACAAACGCCTACTGTTGAGCCTCCGCTGATACCATCTACACCTTCTTTGCCTGAAGAAACTGAACCGTCTGAAACATTTATCCCTACGGATTCTACGCCTACTCCTTCTAAACCTATTCCGCCTGAGCTGCCTTCTGTACCGACTGTTCCAGAGGAAGCTTCTACTGAGCAACTTATGCCACTTGTTCCAGTTGAGACTTCTACGGATGAGGTTATGCCATCTAAGCCATCTGTTCCGGTTGTTCCTTCAGCTACGGATTCTGATCCTGTTGCTTCCCCTTCTGATCCTATTGAACCAAAGCCTTCTACGTCCTCTGATGCTTTGAAACCTTCCTCTAATCTTCCTATGCCGCTTGATGTTCAGCCTGAGCTAGGTATTAGAGCTGTTGTTCCGCAATTGCCTACTTATCTTCTTTTGCCAAATGCTTTATTCCATGCGGGTTTGATGGATATGACTACGCAAAATAAAAAGTTGGAGACAATGCGGGGTGTTTTTCACTCTTCTTGGAAAGAAGATGAAAACACAGCCTTTTTTCTGCGTGCTTATGGGGGGAGCCATCATTATGCTTCCAATTTATCTGCTTTTGAATATGGCTATGGCGCTGAGCTTGATTATAATGCATTTCAAGCAGGTGTTTTGTTAAATGAGATTGAGAGTTTATATACGCGTACATTCTTTGGGGCTTTGGGGAACTATGGAAACCTTTCTCTACATCCTCAGAATGTTGAACAAAGCAAAAAAAGCGCATTTCATAAATGGTCTGTTGGGGCTTATGGAAGTTTGCAGCATGATACCGGTTTTTATATGGATGGGGTGTTATCGTATGGCCTTTTTAAGGGTGATGTTTTGACCCTTGCACGAGGCAAAGTTGTTGCATTAAAGGGGAAACAGTTTAGTGGTTCTTTAACGAGTGGTAGAACGTTTGCAATAGGCGATAAAGGCGTTGTTTTTGATCCGCAGGTTCAGATTGTTTATCAGCATCTTCAATTTCATCAAGCGCTTGATGTTGATAATCTTGATGTTGATTTAGGAAAATTTCATCAATGGATGGGGCGTGTTAGTGGGCGTTTAAGCAAGACGCTAGGTGTTTCTGAAAAGGGACGTGAGGTTTCTTTTTATAGTAAGCTTTCTTATTTGCATAGTTTTGAAGATAAGCAATTTGTTTCTTTTAAAAACGATTTCCAGTTAGGTTCTTTTGGCTCTTCTTTGGAGGCAGGGCTTGGGTTTGATGCACGTCTTTCTTCAAAACTTTCTCTTCATGGAGATGTTACTTATCAACATAGGTTGAAGAAAGTTGGTTTTTCCGGCACGCATTTCTCTGCCGGATTGCGTTATCTTTTTTAGCTATACATAAACTATATAGTAACTTATATATAAGTATATAGTGTTATATTAAGTATTAAAGTAACTATCTTGTTTTATATTTGTTGTATTTTCAGAATTTTGTAGCTTAAATATAAATTATTATTCTTCAATGAATAAAAGTAGGGGAATAGGAGCCAAGAAGAGTTGTGGTTTATGTATTTCACAAACATGTATTTTTATGTAACTTTACAACAGCTATTCTTTATTTTTTGCCAATCGTGAGTGTTAATGCGAATCCTCATAATGTAGGAATTCCCTGTAATGTAGCAAAGAGTTTACTTACATATAACGATAGTAAAAAGCATACGATAAGTAATGAAAATTATACCCCTTCTGTCTCTTCTCTAGATAATTTTGTTGCGGTCTTCTCTATAGAAAAAGAGAGAACTGTTTTAGATTTATCACAGACGAATATTATGGCGGATAAACCAAAGCCATCATTTCTATATAGTGCTCATGTAAAAGATAAGGGCAAGCTTGTTCTAACCAATTCAAATATTAAAGATATGTCCGGTTTTCGTGTTCAGAATGGGCAAGTGATGATGGATGGAGGGAAGATTGAAGGCAGTTCGCAAGCTGTATGTGCAGAAGGAGAAAAAACCGATATTCATTTAATGAACTTAGATGTTGATATTGTATCAGATAATTTTAATGCAAAAGGGATTGGATTCGTCAGTAGTTTTGGCGCATCCGTTAGGATAGTGTCCAGTAACGTCGCTTTTAATGAGATTAGTGGGTTTTCAACACAATTGGGGGGGAAATATTTTATTGTTGCCACGGATGTTCAGGGCAAAGGTAAGAAAGACACGATTGTAGTTGATGATGAGAGTATTGATAGATTTCCAAGAGCTTTTGACATATCACGAGGTGGTCATATTCATTTCCGTTTTGGTTCTATTCAGCTGACTGATATGCATGGCTTCTTGATTACGAATTTTGCAGGTTATGCAGATGGTAACGGTAAATTGTCTCAAGAATACGCTTTATCAAATGAGTTTACAAAGACAAATATTGTGATTGAAAGATCAAAAATTTCTGTTCAGGGTGAGGGCGTATATGGTCTGTATTTTTATGGATTAAATCCAGATGTACGGGTTGATTTGGTAAGTGATTATATGTCGTCTTCAGCGCTTTCGGGCGTGCAAAGAATTACTATGGGAGAAGCATTTGTTCATTTGTCAGAGACGACTTTTTCGGTTCCAGATGGTATCGCCATTTATAGTTCTGGTTATAGTTCCGGAAATGATGTCTATGGAGCTCAAGTTAAAATTAGCTTAAAAAAGACAAGCATTTCCGGCGATTTATTGTTAAAAGCTGAAAATAATTCTTATCTTCTCGTTGAAGCAAATTCCTCTACGCTTACAGGAGCTTCTCGTATCAAAGATACCTCTGATATTTATTTGCATTTAAAGAATGGTTCTCACTGGTATCTTACCAAAAGTAAATATCAAGATTTGCAGAATCCAGATGCTACGAGTTCATCACTTTCAGGTGTGGACCTTGAGGATAGTACAATTGTTTTTGATCATTATCAATACTCTGGTTATCACACGCTGCACATTGGGAAAAAAAGGGGGGTAAACCAAGTAATATTAGATGATGAGGAGGAGTACGTATATGGTGCAGCAGGTAATACTCGGATTAAGATGAGAATATTTGTGAATAATGATGGTTCATTTGATCCGCAAAAAACGGATCGTATTTTCATCTACGGGAATGTTTTGGGAACCACGCTTATTGAAATGGAAGAATTTCAAAAAACTTCAGATAAAAAGGTGATTGACGAAAGCAATAAAAGTGTTTCGATTATTCAGGTTGTTGGAGAAGCAGAGGAAGATTCCTTTAAACTTTTCAGTGATTATACTGCAATAAATGGATTTCCTTATCAATATAAGCTTCGTGCTTATGGTCCAAGTTCTTCTTCTGGAGAAGCGAATCCAAAGAATAGATTGGTTGCAGAGGAAGGAGATTTTTGGGATTTTCGTATTGAAAGTGTTTACATTGGTCCTAAATTGAATTCTTCTGAATCTGCTTCTAAGCCCACATCTATAGTTTTACCCCCTCAATCTGAAGCAGAAACAATCCCTTCTGAAAGACCAACAGAGACTATTTTACCTGAGCAGCCTCCTTCTGTTGAGCCTCCGCTTATGCCATCTACACCTTCTTTGCCTGAAGAAACTGAACCGTCTGAAACATTTATCCCTACGGATTCTACTCTCACTCCTTCTGCACCAGTTCCGTCTGAGCTTCCCTCTGTACCAACTTTTCCAGAGAATCCTTCTACTGAGCAACCTACGCCGGAATCGTTTGTTCCAGTTGAGACTTCTACGGATGAGGTTATGCCATCTAAGCCATCTGTTCCGGTTGTTCCTTCATCTACGGATTCTGTTCCACCTCCTTCTGAACCAGTTGAACCAAAGCCTTCTGAGCCTTCTTCTGTATCAATCGTTCCAGAGAATTCTTCTACTGAGCAACTTATGTCACTTGTTCCAGTTGAGACTCCTACAGATGAGATGTTGCCATCTAAGCCATCTGTTCCGGTTGTTCCTTCATCTACGAATTCTGTTCCACCTCCTTCTGAACCAGTTGAACCAAAGTCTTCTGAGCCTTCTTCTGTATCAATCATTCCAGAGAATTCTTCTACTGAGCAACTTATGCCACTTGTTCCAGTTGAAACTTCTACTGATGAGGCTTTGCCATCTAAGCCACATGTTCCGGTTGTTCCTTCATCTACGGATTCTGTTCCACCTCCTTCTGAACCAGTTGAACCAAAGTCTTCTGAGCCTCCCTCTGTACCAATAGTCCCAGAGAATTCTTCTACTGAGCAACTTATGCCACTTGTTCCAGTTGAAACTTCTACTGATGATGCTTTGCCATCTGAGCCATCTGTTCCGGAATCTCCTTCATCTACGGATTCTGATCCACCTCCTTCTGAACCAATTGAACCAAAGCCTTCTGAGCCTCCCTCTGTACCGACTGTTCCAGAGGAAGCTTCTACTGAGCAACTTATGCCACTTGTTCCAGTTGAGACTTCTACGGATGAGGTTATGCCATCTAAGCCATCTGTTCCGGTTGTTCCTTCAGCTACGGATTCTGATCCTGTTTCTCCTCCTTCTGATGCTGTTGAACCAAAGCCTTCTACGTCCTCTGATGCTTTGAAACCTTCCTCTAATCTCCCTATGCCGCTTGATGTTCAGCCTGAGCTAGGTATTAGAGCCGTTGTTCCGCAATTGCCTACTTATCTTCTTTTGCCAAATGCTTTATTCCATGCGGGTTTGATGGATATGACTACGCAAAATAAAAAGTTGGAGACAATGCGGGGTGTTTTTCACTCTTCTTGGAAAGAAGATGAAAACACAGCCTTTTTTCTGCGTGCTTATGGGGGGAGCCATCATTATGCTTCCAATTTATCTGCTTTTGAATATGGCTATGGCGCTGAGCTTGATTATAATGCATTTCAAGCAGGTGTTTTGTTAAATGAGATTGAGGGTTTATATACGCGTACATTCTTTGGGGCTTTGGGGAACTATGGAAACCTTTCTCTACACCCTCAGAATGTTGAACAAAGCAAAAAAAGCGCATTTCATAAATGGTCTGTTGGGGCTTATGGAAGTTTGCAGCATGATACCGGTTTTTATATGGATGGGGTGTTATCGTATGGCCTTTTTAAGGGAGATGTTTTGACCCTTTCACGAGGCAAAGTTGTTGCATTAAAGGGGAAACAGTTTAGTGGTTTTTTAACCAGTGGTAGAACGTTTGCAATAGGCGATAAAGGTGTTGTTTTTGATCCGCAGGTTCAGATTGTTTATCAGCATCTTCAATTTCATCAAGCGCTTGATGTTGATAATCTTGATGTTGATTTAGGAAAATTTCATCAATGGATGGGGCGTGTTGGTGGGCGTTTAAGCAAGACGCTAGGTATTTCTGAAAAGGGACGTGAGGTTTCTTTTTATAGTAAGCTTTCTTATTTGCATAGTTTTGAAGATAAGCAATTTGTTTCTTTTAAAAACGATTTCCAGTTAGGTTCTTTTGGCTCTTCTTTGGAGGCAGGGCTTGGGTTTAATGCACGTCTTTCTTCAAAACTTTCTCTTCATGGAGATGTTACTTATCAACATAGGTTGAAGAAAGTTGGTTTTTCCGGAGCGCATTTCTCTGCCGGATTGCGTCATCTTTTTTAGCTATACATAAACTATATAGTAACTTATATATAAGTATATAGTGTTATATTAAGTATTAAAGTAACTATCTTGTTTTATATTTGTTGTATTTTCAGAATTTTGTAGCTTAAATATAAATTATTATTCTTCAATGAATAAAAGTAGGGGAATAGGAGTCAAGAAGAGTTATGATTTATGTATTTCACAAACATGTATTTTTATGTCACTTTACAACAGCTATTCTTTATTTTTTACAGGTTACTTATGTTAGTTCTACGGACCTTTCAATTGATAGAAGAGGGGTGTTTTATAATTGTGATGATAAAAGAATACACTTCCTTGCAAATAAAGTTTATTACTTAAAAAGTTCTCAGGAGGCGTCTGCTAGTACTGCACCTATTGCAGCTATATATGTAGAAAAGGCAGGCACTATTGTTAATGCATCTCAGGTAACAGTTTATGGTGATAATCCAGACAAAACATCTGCTTATGGGGCGTATGTAAGAAATGGTGGAAGACTTAATCTAGCAATTTCAAATTTTAAGGACATACCTGCTCTTTGTGCTCAAGATGCAGTTATTAGCATGATATTAGGGGAAATTAAGGGAACTTCACATGCTATTTATGCATGGGGGAGAGGAGCAAATATTTCTTTAGAGAGTGTAAATATCGATATTGAGTCCGATAATTCGAATGTAAAAAGTATCGGTATTATGAGTGGTTTTGGTGCAATGGTTAGAATGTCAGACGGTACTGTTAATTTTAACCAGATTGGCTCATTTTCAACTCTGTTTGAGGGGCGCTATTTTCTTGATAATATAGGTATTATGGGACAAGGAGGGAGGGAAGAGTCGGGAACGGGTGGTGATAGTGCTATGGGGGGATTGCCAGAAGCTTTTGAGGTTTTTCAAGGGGGGGATGTTTATTTAAAAAATGGCTTCTTTCAGCTTAACTCTATGCATGCATTCTTGATTAAAAACTTTTCAGGTTATGTCAATGATAATAGTAGGTTAATTCAAAGGCATATCTTACCAAATGGCTTTAAAAATACAAATATTAAGATAGAAAAAAACAATATTTCTGTGAAAGGAGAGAGAGCACATGGTTTGTATTTTAATGTTTTAGCTCCAGAAGAGTTTGCTAAAATGTTGAGGCAACAAGATGATGAAAAAAATTTAGAAACCAAAAAAGTTATCACGGGGAGGGCATTTGTTCATTTATCAGAGACAAATATGACAGTTCCAGACGGGATTGCGATTTATGCGAAGGGGAATAAAGACTATGAAGTAAAAGGCACTCTTGAATTATCGGATGAAACAAAAATCTCTGGTGATTTGTTGCTAAAAGCTGAAAATAATGCTTCTCTATTGGTGAAAGCAAATTCTTCTTTTCTTAAAGGAGGGACGCGTGTTGAGGATAGATCGGTTATTGATTTAGAGTTAGTTCATTATTCAAAATGGTATCTTACCAAAAGTAAATACAATGGTTTACAGGAGTCTGTTTCATCACTTTCTTCTCTACACCTTTCCAATAGCACATTGATCTTTGATGAAGATAGTGGTTATCAAACTCTGCGCATTGGAAAAAAAACAAATATAGATGCAAGAGATAACATTTCAGATTCAATAGATAAAAAAGTCTACAGTGCTGAGGGAAATGCTCAGATTAGATTGAATGCATTTTTGAATGATGAGGGGTTATTTGATTCCCAAAAGACGGATCGCATATTGATCTATGGTGATGTTTCTGGAATGACATTCATTCGTGTGCAAAATTTTCCAAAATATGCAAGTAAAGAAGTCTACGAGGGAAGAGATCAAAGCATTTCACTCATTCAAGTTGCTGGAACAGCACAGGCAGGTTCTTTTCGACTCGCCAATGGTTATGATGATTATACTACGGTGAAGGGTTTTCCTTATCAATATCGTATTCGTGGTTATGGTCCAGGTTCGCCCTTTGGAGAAGCGGATGCTAGGCAAAGATTAGTGGAAGGTGAGGGGGATTTTTGGGATTTTCGTCTTGAAGGTATCTATCTTCATTCTGGATTGGGTTCTTATCATGGTCCATTTGGTAAACCTTCTCCGTTTTCATTATCTTATCCTGTAGACTCTCCACCTCCCGGTCCCCTTCCTACGTTGTTGATGTCTGACTCGCCTTCTTCTTCTACGCCCTCTGATCCTGTTGATCCTCCACCTCCCGATCCGCTTTCTACGTCGTTTATGTCTGACTCACCTTCTTCTGCATCCTCTGATCCTGTTGATCCTCCACCTCCCGATCCGCTTTCTACGTCGTTTATGTCTGACTCACCTTCTTCTGCATCCTCTGATCCTGTTGATCCTCTACCTCCCGATCCACTTTCTACATCGTTGCCATCTGAGCCACCTGTTCCGGTTGTTCCTTCATCTACGGATTCTGATGCTGTTTCTCCTCCTTCTGATCCTATTGAACCAAAGCCTTCTCAACCTTCTGCTCCTGTTGAGCCTTCGTCTCATCTTTCTGTCCCGTTTGATGGGAAGCCTGAGCTAGGTATTAGAGCTGTTGTTCCTCAATTGCCAACGTATCTCCTTTTGCCAAATGCTTTATTCCATGCGGGGTTGATGGAGATGACCACGCAAAATAAGATGTTAGAGACAATGCGGGGTGCTTTTTATTCTTTTGGGAGAGATAATAAAGACACGGCCTTTTTTCTGCATGCTTATGGGGCAAGCCATCATTATGCTTCCAATTTATCTGATTTTGAATATGGCTATGGCGCTGAGCTGGATTATAATGCATTTCAAGCAGGTGTTTTGTTAAATGAGATTGAGGGTTTATATACGCGTACATTCTTTGGGGCTTTGGGGAACTATGGAAACCTTTCTCTACACCCTCAGAATGTTGAACAAAGCAAAAAAAGCGCATTTCATAAATGGTCTGTTGGGGCTTATGGAAGTTTGCAGCATGATACCGGTTTTTATATGGATGGGGTGTTATCGTATGGCCTTTTTAAGGGTGATGTTTTGACCCTTGCACGAGGCAAAGTTGTTGCATTAAAGGGGAAACAGTTTAGTGGTTCTTTAACGAGTGGTAGAACGTTTGCAATAGGCGATAAAGGCGTTGTTTTTGATCCGCAGGTTCAGATTGTTTATCAGCATCTTCAATTTCATCAAGCGCTTGATGTTGATAATCTTGATGTTGATTTAGGAAAATTTCATCAATGGATGGGGCGTGTTAGTGGGCGTTTAAGCAAGACGCTAGGTGTTTCTGAAAAGGGACGTGAGGTTTCTTTTTATAGTAAGCTTTCTTATTTGCATAGTTTTGAAGATAAGCAATTTGTTTCTTTTAAAAACGATTTCCAGTTAGGTTCTTTTGGCTCTTCTTTGGAGGCAGGGCTTGGGTTTGATGCGCGTCTTTCTTCAAAACTTTCTCTTCATGGAGATGTTACTTATCAACATAGGTTGAAGAAAGTTGGTTTTTCCGGAGCGCATTTCTCTGCCGGATTGCACCACCGTTTTTAAAAGAGATCCATTGTACACTTTTATATGAAAGGCAGAAAAATCTTCTGCCTTTTAAATCTCTTAACTTATATCCCTTCATCAATATATGGTTATTTTTTTAAGTATAAAAAGCTACTGTAAACGATTTCTTTGATTGATGATTGAAGTTATTCAAGATGCTTTCTTCTATGTAATGAGAAACTTTTCTACAAATTTTAATGTTGTGATATGAGGATAGATTTCATTATGAATGTGATGACAATCTTTTATACTGAATGCTTTGTTGTGTAAGCTTTCAAAAAAGGCGGTATTGATGGTTGTTTTTTTAATATTAGAGTAGGCTAAAATGGCTTTAGGCGTTTTTCTTAAGAGTTTTTGGGATTATTTTTGTCCGTTTTTTTATTTATTTTTTTAAGATGTTTTCTTGAGAATTTTAGAGAGATACTTGTTTTTTTTAGAAAAGACAGAGAGCATTTGAGGTCAGATTATCATAAAAAGTAAAGAAGGCTTTATCGTGTTTTTAGGAGTGTTTTTTTTACAAATGATAGATGCCAAGAGTAATTTTATATAGATTATTTTTATTGCTGTAATAAGTGGGTATCATCATTCTATTTTCCAGCTTTCAATATTGCGGTGACTTTAGCTCTCAAAAGTGTTCATAAGAAGTATTTTTAGTCATTTTTTCAATGTTTTGTATTGATACGGTTTCCCTGTTTGCAATGTGCAAGCAAAAGGTTTTTGTTCATTCAATATAAACAGATTTGAAATAAGAGAACTTTACAATTTGAAGGGCTTTCATTCGATATGTAAAACAATGAATATTCTTTATAAATCAACTGGATATGTTGAGACAAGAATTCGAATTGTAAATCAGAATTAGTTGAGAATTCCGTCCTTTGAGGTGTGGGGTGGAGGTCAAAAATTTTTATTTAAAAAAATAATGTTGAGTTCCCTTCTTCTGATCGTAGGAATAAATAAGTCTTATTCGATAATAATGTAAGCTATATTTTGCTCAAATTCTAAGAAAAGTGCTTTTATGGGAGTGTGCAACTCATAGCATAGATTATTATAGAGGGAGGGGGCTTTATAGGCAATGGGGTGGTGCGGTCTTATAGGTATAGTATTTTTGTACGGAGGAATGATACCAAGAGGTTAAAACATGTTTAAGGTCTTTTCTTGCCTAAAGCGGGGAGATTAGGAAGATGGAAGACTTCATGATTATAAAAATTTTAGAGACTTTTTGAGAGATTTTTGGGGAAGGTGTTTAGGATTTCTGCAAGCTCTAGAGATGTGCGGGGCTGAGATTTCTAGAAGATTGTGTGTGTTTATCGGTGATGGTTGTACTTGTTGGTACTTGGTTTAATCAGTGATATTGATCACACCACATTCACCATTTTCGCTGCCGAAGGTGAGGTTTTGCCCTGTTTGATCCCAGCTGAGTGCTGAGATAGCGCTTTTCCCATAACCTTTTAGAATGACTTCTTTTCCGTCACGAAAATGTGCCGCTAAAATCATTCCATCATTGAAGCCTATGGCTACAATTTCTTTGCTTGGATGGCATGAAACGGTGCTAACAAGTGCATTTGCTCGTGTTCCAAGTTCTAAGGGTGTTTTTCCCATGGGACCGTCTTTTGTATGAAAGGGCCAAACAATTGCTGCAGAAGCACCTGATGTTGCGAGCCATTTTCCTTTTGCACTCCAAGACCAACTTTTGACTTTGCTTGGGTAACCACTCATGCGTAAATGTTGATGATCGGTAAGACGCCAGCCGTGCAAGGCGTTTTCTTGCAGCGTGGAAATGACATAGCGGTTGTCTGGTGAAAAGGTGACGCCACAATGAGCGCCTTTCCATACCAATGTGGTGGGAGATGTTTGCGTTGAGAGCCAATGAAGCGTAACGCCATTGTAATGGGCAACCGCAAGTCGTAAACCTTTTGGGGCAAAAGCCAATCCTTCTATACTGCGCTCATACGTAAACTCTTGTCGTTCTTTTCCAACATGTACAAATGTGAGACGTGAGGCGGAAAAGGCAAAAGCTTTTTGGGGACCAAAAACAACGTTATTTATCCATTTGCGTTCTTTTTGACTGAGAAGTTCTGTGTGACCATCAGCTCTTGTTTGACAGACTTTTCCATCTTCTCCTCCTGTGATGATCGCGGTATTGTCATGAGAAAAATGACTTGAAATTATTCCTTTGTGAACGTCAAAGGTTTGTGGGGTTGGGGTTAAAAAAACAATCAAACCTTCTACGGAAACAAAGGCTGGTTTGTTGCCTATAAAACCACAGGAAAGGCAGTAACTTTGGAGATCATAATGGGTAATGTTTGGCATTGTCACTCATTTTATGCGCAATTTTCAAAATCAGTTTTTAACTTTTCAGCATCAAGACAGCGTCCGATAAAAACAAGGCGGCTTTCTCGTTTTTCATCTTCACGCCATGGGCGTTGGTGTTGTCCCTCAAGAAACATATGAATGCCCTGAATGACATAGCGATCATCATCTCCTTGAAAGGCGATAATGCCTTTGAGACGCAAGATATCTGGTCCTTGTTGCTGCGTAACCTGTTGGATCCAAGGGAAAAACTTTTCTGGTTGCAGGGCTCCTGTTTTTAAACTTATAGAAGTGACGGTAATATCATGAATGCTCGATGTGTGATGATGATGGTCATGATGGCAATCGGGACCACACACATGATCTCCATGTTGATCTGTATGCTCGTGATCAAGAAAATGAGGCTCATGGTCTAAAGCGCGTTGGAGATCAAAGAAACCACAATTGAGGAGTTTATCAAGAGGAATATTGGTGCGCTGTGTTGTATAGAGTATGGCACGAGGATTAATGGCAAAAATAAGAGATTCAGCATGGGCACGTTCTTGTGTTGTGACGAGATCAATCTTATTTAAAAGAACGATGTCTGCGAAGGCAATTTGCTCTTCAACTTCACGACTTTTTTTCAGTTGAGAGGGAAAATACTTTGCATCAACGACAACTATGACACTGTCGAGAGCTGTTTTTTCATGGACAGTATCATCCATGAAAAAGGTTTGTGCAACAGGAATGGGATCAGCAAGCCCTGTTGTTTCTATAATAATCGCATCAAATCGATGGGAGCGTTGCATCAGACTTTCCAGAATGCGAATGAGATCACCGCGCACGGTGCAGCAAACACAGCCGTTATTCATTTCATAAATTTCTTCATCAGATTCAATGATCAGGTCATTATCAATCCCAATTTCACCAAATTCATTGACAATGACGGCATAGCGTTTGCCATGATTTTCACTGAGAATGCGGTTGAGAAGGGTGGTTTTTCCTGCACCAAGATAGCCCGTGAGAACTGTAACAGGAAGTTTTTTTTGGGGTATCTTTTCCATGAGGGGACCTTTATTTTGTTCTTTATCGCCATGTGTTTATGTTAAATCGCTTGATATCATCAAGTAAATCACGAAGCTGAGACAGAACATGAGAAAAGATTGCTTCACCGGCTTGGGGGGTTGCTTTGCTTGCATTTCCTGCTGCACCGTGCGTGTTGAGATCTCGCATTGTCCAGCCAAAGGCATGGGGACCATAAGCGCGTAAATAGCGATAATTGGCAATCATATCTGCTTGTTTATTACGAAAATTTTTAGCCCTTTCCATATGGACTTTTTCTGGCGCTAAATAGAGCATGAGAGAGGTTTCAATAAAACCACCATGGATATCAAGAGGCTGTTGAGCGGGCTCTATCAGACCTTGCGGCAAGCCAAAACGGCTCCAGCTTGTTGCGACAGCAAGCATGGAAAAGCGCCTTCTCAATTCGGTGATAACAATGCTCATTAAAGGTGAATTGCCTCCGTGAGCATTGAGAAGAAGAAGACGTTTGATCCCTTTGTGATAGCAGTTTTCACCAATCTTTATCCAGCGCTTAATCGCATCAGAAAAGGTAAGAGTTTGTGTGCCTGTGATATCCATATGTTCTACAGAATAGCCAATTTTTTCAACCGGTAAAAGGGCGATATGAAATTGTTCTTTTGTTTCTAACGTGAGGGCTTTTGCAAAAGCTTCAGCAATAATCCAGTCGGTTTCAAAGGGAAGGTGCTCTCCGTGATATTCATGTGCGCCCAAAGGTAAAAGAGCGAGAAAAGGCGTGTTAGATACCATAAATTATTGCCCAAAAGAGGAGTTCATACAGATAAAGTGATCAAAGGTGCTATCTCTATTTAATCTATCTATAAGAGAAACGCAAATAGGTGTTTTTGGGGATGTTCTAAAAATGAAAGCTTTATGAAAAATAGTGAAGGTTTTATTAAGGGAAGCTAACACAGTTTTTGATGTAATATGCGGTGCCCTTCTAAAGATAGGTCTCTTTTGTAAGCGTTTTTGATGCGTCTTTTTATTTTTGAGAAGCCAATATTTAGGAAGTTTAAATACTTACACATCATGGAATGAAAAATATTTTTTTCATTGTGTCTTAAAAAGGTAAGTTTAGATGAAGTTTAATATTCTTCTTTCTGTTATGGAGCGAAGATAACCAAAGCATTTGTGTTATAGAAAAGGCTACGAGGACACAGACTTTGGTTTCAATCAGGATTCTTACGTTTGTAATTCAAGTTTACATAAACATCTATAAAAGAATAGAAATGTTTGTTCACTCATTTTACTTTGAACAGGGGTTTAACACATTTTAGTATTCATGAGAAACATGAATATAATGAGAAGAATTTATGTGAGGTAAAATCGCATAATGACACTATATTGATTTGTAAAGAGTGTTTTGAATGAGAGTCTCAAATATCATAAAATTTTCTTATCTCAAGTCTGTTCCATGTTGAGTCAATAAAAACTTGCCTCTTGCACAGCACAAATGGATTAGTTATGTGGGCGGATTAGCTGTATGGCGTGAAACTATGCAAGAAAGGTATGCCTCTTATGACCCTTATCAAGTACTACGGGTTGGTTTGCAACATTGGGTAATGGCAAAGTGTGTGATGGTGCTGCCTGCTTGCTCTTTTATTAAGCGTAAAGATGGTGGTGCTCAATGAATTTACCGTTTATGCCCTTTGATGTGCAGCGTCGCGAAATTATAGAGAGCTTGATGAGCTTATAAGATGATAAAAAAGAGAAACCGTTGAAACCATGATAAACAGAACCCCATTTTGTGTTGGACATCGCTTGTTTTAAAGAAACATCAGGTATCCAAGCCTATTTTGTAACATTGCACATCGAAGAGTATAATAGTCAATCCCTATAATAGAAAAACGATTGTATACCATCATCTTTATACTTGTTGAAGTAAAAAGGGGGTGCCAGCATATACTTTGTCATCTTCCGATTTTTGCAGCAGCCTTTGGTGCTTAAAATACCTCATAAGTGATATTTTTTCTTTAAAGTTTTCTCCCTACACATCACTTTCATTTGTGATTTGCAAGCAAATAAATTGGATTGATTTAATATAAACAGCATTAAACTTAAGAGGAATTTATAATTGTCAGGTGCTCTTGCATTCAATATGCAAAACAATGGATTATGATTATAAATCAGTTCCTCGCTTTTAAGATGAGCCGTTGATAAATTGATTGATCAATATCGGTTTTAATGGCTCTTTTTTCAATCTGTTTATCTTGAAGCAGGTCCTGCAAAAACGCGATTTTCTCATAGGTTGCCCTATCACTTTTCCTTCAAATATTTGCATAATTTTTTTATTCATATTTTAATGACGTTTATATTAAGTATAGTATGTGTATTATTGTATGTATAAAAATAAATTGTTAGAAAATAGATTTTATTTTTAAATAATTTATTTTTATTTTACTCTTTTATTTAAAAAAATAATACTGTAACATAAATTTATGTTTAAAGTATTTAAAAATAAGTTTTATTGCTCTATTTTTATAGCATTCATTCTTTTTTTTGTACAAGGTGCAGAGAGTCATATAAATCTTGATAAAGATTTATTTCAAAGAGAATTATTTTTTACTCATCAAGAGAAAAATAGAGTGACTCGAAATATAGATAGGGCTGTGATCTATCTTATTGAAGAAAAAAATCAGCTAACTTTTATGAAGGTTAGGCAAGAGAGTTGTTTTTCAGCATTTTGGGGAATTATCTCATTTTTCATGACTATCTTAGTATTTGGTTTTAGATAGTTTTCTCGCACTTTTGTGTTGCTTATAATGTTTTTGTAAATCTGATAAGTTGATTTATTTTATAAGTGCGTTTTGTTAATTTTGAAGATAGAGATCTTGAAAAATCTTTTACGCTTTATAACCATTTTGTTAAAGATGGGTAGACTTTTAAGGTTTACTGATGAAAATATATTCATTTTAGATCGCTATTTTTATTTGCTCGCGATTTTATTTCTCGACATTATTGAGAGTAAACCTGTACCATATATCGATGAGGGATATAATAAGAGATCCTTGAAGCGCTATACCATCTTTCTCTGATCTCGATAATAGACAAGTATTATTATATTATATAATTGTTTAAATTAAGTTATTTTTTATAATTTATTTTAATACAAAATTTGATAAATTATTATTATGGAAAAAATAATTAATCTATTTTTTATGTTCACGAATTTTTTAAACTTTAAATAGTTATAATGGAATGTAGAGACTATTGATATATTATCACTTTAATAAAATTATTATTCATAATATGAGACGATACGCAATTGTTTGTGCTAAGATTTATAGTTATTTTTAAATAACTTTTCTCAAGTATGATATTAAAAAAAACTTCTATTATTATTTTGAATTCATTAGTGTTTATTTTTTTAATTTAAATTATATTTTTTTACTTTACATGTAATACATAATGTATTATATATGTCTTATAATTAAATATAATATATCATGTTGTATTATTTATTTTTATATATATGAATATTATTTAACTTTTTCTTCTGCAAAGAAAAAGAGGAGCAAAGAAAGCTATGTTTAAAATATTTAAAAATCGTGTATGTTCATTTACTTTTACACTACTTATTCTTTTTTTTGTACAGATTATAGAGGGGAATGCAAGTTTTGTAAAAAATCAATTTCAAGAGAGTACGGCAGTTATTGTTTCTACAGCAGAAAACAATGCAGTTATTAAAGTGGTGGATAGCGCTATCATTTATGGTGTTGAGGAACAAAATAGCGTTGCTTTTGGAAGGGCTGAAAAAGTTTCTGCATATTCAGGTTCAGCTTTTTGGGGTGGGATAGGTATTGTATCACTTCTTGCTTCTTTATGTTGTGGCGATATAGTTGGTGCTGTTGTCTCTATTTTAGGAATGCTATGTACACTCTAGGAGAAAACTGATCTTAGTAGAGGATTCATTGAATTTGTCGATGTGTTTTTCGTTCACTTCATTATTTTGAAAAAATCACTATTTGAAGTTATTTATACTGTATTGAATGAAAAAAATCACTATTATTAATACTAAATGTATCTTTTGTTGATGTTATTAAAGTTCAACACCTTGCAATTGATGTTTTTCATTTTCAAAATGGGGTAACCTGACTTTTTACAGTTTATGGTCATTTTCTTGTTGTAAGGCTAGTATTTTCATCATCTTTATCAGCCTTTTCATATTGTTTTGCTACTTTTATATAAAGGTTATTCATCAAAGGTATATGTATCCTTTTTAAAATATTTCTTATATTGTAAAATAAAAAACAAGAAGAGATAAAACAAAAGTTCTGTATTTTCTCTTCTAACAAGTAGTTTATGATAAATTATCATTATAAATCAATATATTAAATTAAAAATGAATTTATTGCTTTATAAATATTTATCATTGCAAGTCTGTTCATGTTGAATCCATCAAAAGAATTTTTTGCCTATCACAAGGTGCATTCGTGTATGGGTAACAACTCTTTAAGAAAAAAGTAAAAATTCTCTCATGAATTATTTCTAAGGCTCAAGGGCTATCGTATATTGGGAATGGGAAAATAAAACGATGATGCCGGTTTTTATCTTTATGGCGTAAAGATAGAGATATATAATAAATCTTAATATTATTTCATGGAGAGGTTTTATAGTATTTACAGGCTTTCTTGTGAGAGAGAGGTGCTGATGCGCGGCGTTGGAAAATATTTTTATTAAAACAGACACTTGAATTTGCAATACAAATACATTCTGGGTTGTTCTGTTGCCTAAGGAAAGGATGCTGTTAAGTAAGGTGATAAGGAGGGGATAGATGAGGGAGAGGGCAAGTATAAGGTCTTGTTTGATATAAAGATTTGCAATTCACGGAATCTTCACGAAGGAAGTATTCTTAATCCAGAATGCGTTTATTTTTTATGCGTTACTTTCATATAGAAAAGGAATATTGTTCCTTAAAGAAACATCTCTTAAGGCAGCCAATTTCATTGCATGGTGGTGATCATGAATAGGTATAACGGTCAATCCATTGAGCACCTCCATCTTTACGCTTATGAAATAACAAGCTGGCACCATCACACACTTTGCCAGCCTCTAATGTGTGACAGTCTTTAGCACTTAAGGCGGTTCATAAGAGCCATTTTTAGTCTTTTCTTATACGATTTTTATCCACACACCAGCTCCGCTTGTAACGTGCAGGTGAATGGTTTTGATTGATTCAAGATAAAAAGATTTTAAATGAGAGAATCTTACGTTATTTGGGATTCTCATTCAATATGAATAATGATAGATTATCATTATAAATCAATGCGTTGTTTTGTAAAGCAATGAATTTTTTAGGATAAGAAGAGGATATTTATAGATCAGCCGAGAGAAGGGCAATGAAGTAAAAGGTCTTGTTTGGCACGAAGACGCGCAATCCATTGATCTTCACGAATAGCCGTATTATGCACTGTAATGAGTTCATTTTTTTTAATTGCAGCTGTTACCGTTGCTTTTTCTAAAAGACCACAAGGAATGGCTTGGTGAGCGCGTGCTTCTGCAATATTCATGATCCAAGCGCGATAACTATAAAGACCGATGAAATCTAATTGGTCACCTGGGTGTAAATCTTTTTTAGCAACAGCACAGACTTCTACTACGGGATGGCTAAGGGGAACCATATCTTTTTTGCCATACAGCATAACGCGTGCGCAGGTGAGGGGAACTTCCATAGCTGTTAAATGATAGGGGCGGTGAAAGGTGAAATAAGGTCCCTGACCAATTTTTAAATCTTCCATACGCTCGCGTAAACGTGGGTGTGCTATTTCTGCAATGACAAAGACCCCTGGGGAAACACCTTGACCTATTGAATAATCCACCACACCATATTGTTGCAAGATGCCTCCATCTTGTTTTGGAATAAGGACTTTGTTTAAATCTTGCAGTGCTGCTTGAGGGCCGTGCATTCCTGGGCAATCGGGGAGAAGTCCAGTAGCATTGGCAATTGCTGCCATTTCAACCATTGTTTTGGAACCATCAATAAATTCAACCAACATGCGCACATTCATATTACGGCGGAGTGCTTCTTCTTCATAAGCATCGGGTGTGGCATCAAAGAGGAGAGGATTATTTTTTCCCTTCCCCGCTGCAACAATTTTATGCCCAAGAGCTGAAACAAATTCGATAAGTTCCATGCAGGAAGTCGGTTCATCACCAGCACCAAGGGTATAAATAAGGCCTCGTTTTTCTGCTTCATGTTTCAGATACGCGCCAATCGTAACATCAGCTTCAACATTCATCATGACAAGATGTTTGTTGTTTTCAAGCGCTTTAAAGCCAATTTCTGCTCCTGCTTCAGGATAACCAGTTGCATCAACGATAATATCAATTTGTTCATGGCGCAAAACAAGGTCAATATCGTCTGTTGCTGCAATCAAACCTTTTTCAATGCTTTGTGTGAGGGCATGCGCATTTTCAACTTCACAGACATGTCCTTCTTCGCCATAGGCAAGTGTCGCAGCATCAAAAATACGTGACGGTGTCCTCGTGGCGACGGCGGCGACTGTTATCCCCTCCATATGCGCAATACTTGATAATAAATCTGTGCCCATTTCACCACAACCAATCAGTCCAATACGAATGGGGGGATGGTTTTCTGCACGTTGCTTCAAATCATGCGCTAAACCTGTTAGGTTCACATTGCTTGCCATTCTTTTTTCCCATTTGAAAACTATTCTGTTAAAAAAGGTTTCTTATTCATACGGTGTATTTGTTTTTAAGACAATTAATTAATCTTTTATTCTTGATGCTCTAATCAATGGGTTTTATAAAAGCAAGAGGGGTGGTTGTTTTTATCAAATAAAATGGGAATAGCGTTATGCAGCAAAAAATCGCAGTACAAGATGTTGCTACTTTTATTGGAAAAGAAATAGGATTATCGCAGTGGCGTCTTGTTACACAGGATATGATTAATCAATTTGCAGGCGCTACAGATGATCATCAATGGATACACGTTGATGAGGAAAAAGCCAAAAAGACACCTTTTGGGGGAACGATTGCTCATGGCTTTTTAACATTATCGCTTTTGTCTACACTTGCTTATGAGGCTCTTCCAGAGTTAGAAGGAGCTGCAATGGGGATTAATTATGGTTTCGATAAAGTACGGTTTATGAGTCCTGTGAAAACAGGAGCTCGGGTGCGTGCGCGTTTTTTGTTAGATGATGCCGAAATTCGCCCTTCTGGTCGCGTGGTTTTCCATTATGGGGTGACAGTGGAGGTAGAAAAATTAAAAAAACCAGCCCTTACGGCTCAATGGCTTATTGTTGCTGTGCTGGGCGAAAAATTCTCCAACCTTTAAAATTATTTGAGTGCTTTGTTTTATAAGGATTTTCCTACAATTTTATTAGAATTTTCTTTGATGACAGCATTGAGAATGTAGTGTTTTATCGTGTCATTCATCCGGAATGCGAGGCTAGAATATCGTAAGATGCTTTCATTCTAAATTTATTTTCATGTCGAAATAATCAAAACCACTCATTTGCATGTTTAAAAGCGGTCAAGTCTGTATGGAGTGAACTGTACAAGAAAGGTATGCCGAACTGTCTCGAGTGTTAAGGGGTGGTTTACAACACTGGGATTTGGCAAAGTGTATGATGTGCCGGTTTACGCTTTTATGAAGTGTAAAGATGGCGTCTCAATGAATTGAATATTATACCATTCACGGATACTATCGCGAAATGAGCTTGAGGGCTTTGATGCCTCTTTAAAATAAGCGCATGAATATGCGACGCGAGGTCTATTTCGTTTGGGACATTCTGTTTTTACAAGCAGGGGGTGATCCATTTAAAGAACGTGATAAACAAAAAGTGTAAGGCAATGCGTAATCTCCATTATTTAAAGAATATCGCTTTAGACGCTTTTGAAAACCTTCATGCCGAACTAAAGAATGATGGTAAAGATGAAAATTGGTTTGCACCTTTACGCCTTTAATATTTTTCCAAAATTAGGCAGTTTTCCCATTTTAGAAATTATGCTTGATAGATATGCAATAAGTTCTCTTGCACTTTGGCATATAAAAGAAGGAACAGTGTTTAAAGCTTTTATCCAACTCAATATGTCTCTAAAATAGGCTGTTGTATTTGGTTTAGATTTTGATTTATAAGTAGAAAGTTAAAGAACAAACTTTGTTTAAAAAATAAAACAACGTCATAAAACCATTAATAGACCAGCAATGGATTGGCAAGAGATTGCTATTTTTGATCAAACACTTTGGGAGACAACAATCATACATTAAGAGTGATCAATCATAATTATGGTGGAGGTGTTATAGCCTTGATAGCGATAGCAGATTGTTTTGTCTGTTCGATTGTTTTGATGGGGTGTTGCTAATGGAGTCACGCCTCTCATGCAAAACAGAACGCTATTGGGTTGCTCGTTCACTGGCTTTTGTAAAAGAAACATTTCTCAAGGCATCCAAGCCCATTTCGTGACGGTGCCCGTGAATGGTATAACGATAAAGCCATTGAGCCCCCCATCTTTACGCTTATGAAGTAACAAGTCGGTACCATCGTTATATTTGCCAGCCCCCCCATTGCGACAGACTTTTCTTAAGACGGTTCATAAGAGCCATTTTTAGTCCTTTCTTAATAGTTTTTTATCCACACGCTAATCCCATTTGTAATGTGCAGGCGATTTTGATTGATTCAACATGGAGAGCTTTGAAATGAAAGATCTTACGATATTCGGTGTTCTCATTCAATATGAATAACGCTATATTATCACTATAAATCAATATCTTGTCTAAGTTGCGATCAGATCATGATCAAGAGAGTGATTTAACATGATAATTTATCGTTTTATGGAGAGAGAGTTTTCAATGCTGTAAGATCTCTCATTTCATCTCGTTTTTACAGTGAAGTCATTAAAACTATTTGCTTGGTTACAGACGGATGGAGAAAGATAAAAACTGTTTAAGAAAAAAGCTCCTAATCTCTTATGAGCGTTTTCGATTACCAAGGGGTGTTTCACTTGCGAGGTGTTGCACTTTGGAAGTGGCAAAGAGGATGATAATGCAAGCCCGTGAAATTCTAAGTCTTTTAGTGCTTCGTTTTATCAAGTTTTTGTACGATTTTATCGGAAATCCATTGGGTTGTAATATTGAGCACAATCAAAAGGATAATGACGACGGTCATGATGAAGGTATTATAGCGTTGATAGCCATAGCGGATTGCCATGTCTCCTAAACCGCCTCCACCGAGATACCCAGCAAGTGAGGTGGCACCGATGAGAGAAATGACCATGACTGTAAAACCTGTAATCAGGCTAGGGAGCGCTTCAGGAATAAGAACATGTCTGATAATTTGAAGACGGCTTGCACCCATGGAGCGGACAGCTTCAATGAGGCCGTTTTCAACGGTTTTAAAAGCGAGTTCGGCCATGCGTGCATAAAAAGGAGTCGCTGAAATGGTCAGTATAAAAATGACAGCAGGCATTCCTATTCCTTTTCCTACAACGATACGGGTAACGGGAAGAAGATAAAATGCAAGAATAATAAAGGGAATGGCACGAATACTGTCAATGATCATGCTTAAAGGGCGATTGATGAGAGATGAGGCAAAAATCCCTCCACGTGCTGTTGTATGAAGAAGAAGACCAAGGGGAAGCCCTATAATAAATGCCATAAAAGAAGCACTCAATGTCATCAATATTGTATCAATAACAGCTTGAGGAAGTTCATGAGACAAAACATTAAACATAACCTAATACCTCACAATATCGTCCTTTTTTCGTTAACCATTGAACAGCTTTTTCTAAAGCTTCTTTATCTTCTCCAGGAAGAGCCAAGAAGAGTCGCCCAATGGTTTCATCTTGAACGGTATCAATACCACCATGCAAAATACGTGCTTTTAAACCACTCTCATTTTCTAGCAGATGAAGAAAAGGTTGCTGGGCAATTTCACCAGCAATATTGATTTCAATGACAGCTTCTCGCCCGATTGGTTTGAGATTTTTTGCAAATTTTTCAGGAAGTTGTGGCGTGACAAGCTTGAGCATGGCGATAGTTGTATCATCTTGCGGTGATGTAAAAATGTCTTTCACACGTCCTTCTTCTACAATCTGTCCTTGATTAAGAACAACGACGCGATGCGCTATGGTGCGTACAACTTCCATTTCATGGGTAATGAGCACAATCGTGAGATTGAGGTGTTTGTTAATATTCGCAAGGAGCTCTAGAATAGATTGTGTTGTTTCAGGATCAAGAGCAGAAGTTGCTTCATCGGATAACAATATTTTAGGATTAGCGGCTAGAGCACGGGCAATGCCAACCCGTTGTTTTTGCCCTCCGGATAATTGTGCCGGATAGCAATATTCTTTCCCATATAACCCAACCAATTCAATCAGTTCGAGGGCACGTTTGTGGCGTTGTTTTTTACTGACACCACTTAATTTAAGTGGCAATGCAATGTTATCAAGAATATTTTGTGATGAGAGAAGATTAAAATGTTGAAAAATCATCCCAATCCGTTGACGGTAAGGCGCCCATTCTGTCTCTGATAGATTTGAAATATCAACATCTTCAAAAAAAATGCACCCTGCATCAATCTTCTCTAACCCATTTAAACAGCGGATAAGTGTCGATTTTCCTGCTCCACTGCGCCCGATAATGCCAAGGATTTCACCAGCATGGATATTTAAAGAGAGATTATTAATCACCGGAACACCAGCCGTCTTGTTAAAACAACGGCTGATGTTTTTTAAGGAGATAAGAGTAGGTTTTTCCATTCACGATTACCGGGATGTTTGGCATAATTACCAAGATGTTTGGGCTGTTGTACCAAAAACCTCTTTGATTTTTGCACGGATAAGTTCATTGTTGTAAGCGGCAACTAATTTTTTTACCCATGGTTCATCTTTTTCGCTCGTGCGTACAACGATGATATTATCATAAGGATTATTTTTTGCGCTCTCCCATGCAACTACATCTTTTTCGAAGTTTAATCCAGAAACAATAGCCCAGTTTGTGTTTACAATTGCAATATCAAAATCGTCAATTGCACGCCCTAACATACCGGCATCGAGTTCACGAATTTGCAGGTTTTTAGGATTTTCAATAATATCAAGGGGAGATGCGAGAATATTATGAGGATCTTTTAATTTAATGAGACCTAAAGAATTGAGAAGAAGTAAGGCTCTCCCACCATTTGATGGGTCATTAGGAATACCAACATGTGCACCATCATGCAGATCTTTTAAGTCTTTGATTTTATGTGAATAAATACCTATTGGAGCAATAAATGTATAGCCGACAATTGAAAGTTTATAGCCACGTTGTTTCATTTGTTCATTAAGATAAGGGGCGTGCTGAAAAGCATTGGCATCGATCTCTCCTGCGTTAACTGCGTCGTTGGGCAAAGCGTAATCAGAAAAATAAACAAGTTCAATATCTAAACCATTTTTTTTAGCTTGTTCAGCAGCAACTTTCCAGATAATCGCATCCCGTCCCTCCATAATACCGAGTTTGATTTTTGTTTTGTCTGCAGCCATGGAAAAAGCAGTAGACAAAAAAAGTGCCAAGAGAGAGAGAAATAATCCTCTAAGACGACTACGAGAAAAAAAATTTAATGTCATGTGCTCTTAACTTTCTTTTATAAGAGATTTTTTGAGGGAATCTTCAATATACTCTGTATTTTTTTAAGAAAATCTGAGCCTATACAAGCTTTAGAGAATATTCAATCACTTTTATTTAAAAAAAGAGTATTCTTTTTCTCTCCATTTTCGGCAGTTTTGGAGAAATATCATCCTTTGTTGAGGGAACCAATGACACTTTAAAAACTTCTTTAAGAGGCGATTGATTGAAGAGTCAAGCAATCGGATAATGTTTTCGCTGTCAATTCATAAGGAATAGACTGCGCAATCAAGATCAAAAGACCGTGTTCGTGTAGAGGGGTGGAGGGAACAAAGAGAGATTTTGTTGCAATGGGATTAGGGGCTTTGGGGGAAAAGAAAGATCGGTGAGTATTAGATTTAAACGCGGCAAATTTTGCAAAGGCGAATATTTTGCCCTTCACATGTTAGAGAGGAAAAAATAATGTTAAGAAAGAGATTTTTATCAACAATGATGACTTTATGGGCTTTAGGAGCGTCAGGGGTGGCAATGACTGCTTTTCATGCACAAGCTGGAACCATTGCTGGAACAGTTGCCCGTGTTGCATCAGGTCAGGTGTCTTTACGCACAGGCCCTGCGACAGCTTATAAAGTGATCGCAATGGTTCCAATGGGAGCAAAAGTACAAATTTATGGCTGTCTATCCAATAAAACTTGGTGTTCGCTTGGTTATAGTGGAAAAATTGGCTGGGCATCTGCACGTTATGTCAATGTCAACAATGTTCCCACCGTTGCTTTTAAAAAGATGCCCGTAAATTCTTTGAAGAAGATGTCTGCAAAATCAAACGCCATTATAAAATCGCCAAAAGAAAAAGTAAAACAGGCTGTTTCTGACTTTAAAGCGCTTCCGGCGATGCAAAAAACACGCAAAAACATGCAAAAACTGTACAGAACCGATGTGATTATCGATGCCACAGGTGTCAAAAAAAGGGATGAACGGACAATTTTAAATCCATCTCCAAAAGCACAAGGCGTTTCTGTAAAGCACGTCAATGCTTATAATCCCTTCTTTCCGGATAAGGTTAATGACAAAAATTTTGAACGCAATGAAACGCGTTACCGCGTTGTGACCTATCCTGCTCGATAAGGATAAAGTCAATCTCACGAGAGGGATGACAAAAAAGAGAGATGACAAAAAAATGGCAGCATAAAGAAGAAAATGCTTTATGCTGCTGATCCTATTATCCCGTAAAATGGTATCAAGGCGGCGAGGGTTAACTTAAGGTGGCGAGAGTTAAGAATATTCAGGGTCAAATCCAGTTTATCAACGCCTCGAGATACTGTCTTTAGGATAATGTTTGATGGAATTTGCTTAAGAAAAGCGGTATTTTTTATAGACTGGCTAGGGCTTTTTTTCCTTGTTACTGTTGTGTCGTAAGGCGGCATCAAGGCGGTGATTGGTGCAAACGCGTTAACAAAGTGCGATTGTGTACAAGAGCAGTGTAGATAGAGATCTGCGTTCTTTAAGGTGGCGAGGTATTCAAGGATATTTAACGAGTAGAATTTATCAATGTCCTGAATCTGTCCTTTAGGATGACGATATGAACCCTTAGTGGGGGAAGATCCTGCTGAAGAGAAGCCGGACTTTTTGACAGACCGGCTCTTTAGCTTTTCATTCTTTCGGATAGAGAAATGGTTAATTTGCCGATTTAGGCTTTATCAAATTACGAGAAATGAGCAATTCAGCAATTTGAACGGCATTTAATGCGGCTCCTTTTCTTAAATTATCAGCGACAACCCAGAAAGCTAAACCATTTTCAACGGTGATATCTTCACGAATGCGGCTAATAAAGGTGTCATCTTCTCCCGTACATTCATAAGGTGTGGTATAGCCACCATCTTCGTGTTTATCGATAAGCTGACAACCGGGGGCATCGCGGAGAAGCTCTTGTGCTTCAGGTACGCTGAGTGGTTTTTCAAATTCAACATGGACGGCTTCTGCATGACCGATAAAGACAGGAACCCGAACAGCAGTGGCTGTTAATTTAATTTTGGGATCAAGAATTTTTTTCGTTTCAGCCGTCATTTTCCATTCTTCTTTTGTATAACCATCTTCCATGAAAACATCGATATGGGGAATGACATTAAAGGCAATGCGTTTGGTGAATTTTTTTGATGTAATTGGATCTGCAACAAACACTGCGCGTGATTGTTCGAAAAGTTCGTCCATTCCTTCTTTACCAGCTCCAGAAACCGATTGATATGTAGAGACAACAACCCGTTTAATGGTGGCAGCATCATGGAGAGGTTTTAAAGCTAAGACCAGTTGAATGGTTGAACAATTGGGATTGGCTATAATATTACGTTTAGAAAAGGCACTTACAGCTTGTGCATTCACTTCAGGGACAATCAACGGAACATTGGCATCATAGCGCCACGTGGAGGAATTGTCGATAACGATACAGCCGGCAGCAGCGATTTTAGGGGCATATTCTTTGGAAATGCTTCCCCCCGCAGACATAAGACACAAATCTGTGTCAGAGAAATCATAAGTATCCAGTGCTTTTACTTTTAAAGTTTTGTCCCCATAAGAGACTTCTTGCCCTAATGAGCGTCGTGAAGCCAGAGGGACGATTTCGTGTGCAGGAAAACCACGCTCTTCTAAAATTGTAAGCATTTCACGACCGACATTTCCTGTTGCGCCGACAATTGCAACTTTAAAACTCATTTTCTATACTCCTTCGTGTCTCTCCACGTTTATTCCCCGCGCTATACTCAGGAGAGAGTGAGTTGGTCAAGGAACATCATTAAATTATATCTTCAACAATCCCATTTTGTGCACATCAATCATAATCGTTAGCACAATAAATTAGTTTTATTTCAAATAATTCGGTTTTTTTTAATCTTTCAGAATTGAAAAAATTGAATATTTTATGCGAAGTCTTCATCTCTTTGAGAGTGCACTTAAGTGAATTTTTTATCTTCTGTCAATTGTTTCTCTTCACGTTCTTTAATTTTTAAAAGATGGTATGATGCATCGCATTGGAAGATTTTTTATCTTTTATTTGTTCAGTGTTCAATTATTTGATCTCTTCCCTCCCTCTCTAAAGACAAAGATTTCTACTCAGGCTGTTTTCAGATCAGATAGAAATTTTTGTCCTTTAGGGGAGACAGTTGAAATTCTTGTTAAAGTTATTCAACATATTGATTTCTTTTCCGTAAATTCATGAAAATAAGGGGGTATTTTTTTCATCAGAAATCAATTGCAAGATTGCCTTTTGTTTTTTACGAGTAAGGATTCTGAAGTTTTTCAAAAGTAAATACTCTTCTTTGCTCGATATTTGGTCATCATAATAACAGAGGCTATCTTCTTTTTGTGCGCTATCGGCATAAAAGAAGGAAATGGGAACATCGAGTCTATCAGCAATTTCCTGCAAACATCTTGCACTTACGCGATTTAAACCTTTTTCATATTTTTGTATTTGTTGGAATGTTACCCCCAAATGATTGCCCAATTGTTTTTGAGAAATCCCCATGATTTTTCTTTTGAAGCGAATTTTCTTGCCCAAAGAAATATCGTAAAAATGTGGATTTTTAGTTTGCACTTTTTGCACTTAAAGCCCCCTCCGGTTGCGAGCGCCCTCGCATTAGTATCCGGGGTCTGGAAGTGCTGAAACCGAGTCAGCCTCTTGCTTTTAGTGCTGAAAGCACTTGGACATAACAAGAGCCCCCGGAAACTCCGGGATATCCGCAAAAGCGGGCTAATCTTTATGCTCGGTTTCGGGCTTCCAGGCCCTATTTGATCGTCGCGTACACGACCAAAAACACAAGTTCTATTCATAAGAGAATTATTTTCAATCGTCAATCGAAATTCAAATTGCTTATTCCAAGCAAATAAAGCGCATTTTTAAACCTATGGAAATGTCATGAAAATATGGATGTTCAGTTTGTACTTATGTTTCCACTGGTCGCGAGCGCCTTCGCATTGGTATCCGGGGTCTGGAAGTGCTGACTCAAAACAGCCTCTTGCTTTTAGTGCTGAGAGCACTTGGACATAACAAGAATCCCCGGAACTCAGAGATGTCCACAAAGCGGGTTCATTTTATACATGATTTTAGGGCTTCCAAGCCCTATTAATCGTCGCGTATATGACCAAAAACACAAACTTTATTCATAAGGCACTTGCTTTTAATCGTCAACCAGAGCTACAGAAGTTATTTTGGTTGCTTTTTGCAAAATTTACATGCAACTGTTGCAATGCCTCTTTTTATTTTGATGGGATTTTGGATAATTTCTTGGTGATTATTATGGGGGATATTTTAAATTGTAACTCTATGACTTTTATCCATTATCCATCTCTTTTGTATAGAAACGGAAGCTTGTTTTCGGCTTGCAAAAGCAAAAAGACTTTTTAGCGTAACGATAATATTGGGTGTTGGTAAAGAGAGAATGTTGGTCCTGGCGTGGCATGGATCAGTTTTTTTAAAGATTGCATGAGCACAAGAGAATTTTTCATAAAGCAGTGATTGCTAATAGCTTGTTCCAGAAAAAATGAACAAAGATTTCTTATTTTTTATTGCGTTATTTTTTCATCGTTTTGCAAAGGGCGTGCTTCTGAAGCAAGCATAATGGGAATGCCATTACGAATAGGATAGGCAAGATTGGCTTTGAGAGAAATAAGCTCTTGTGTTTTGCGGTTGAAAGAGAGCGTGCCTTTTGTCATTGGGCAGACAAGCAATTCGAGCATTTTGGGATCTGTCGTCATTTTTTTCATGTTTTTACGTTCATTAGTTTAAACGGTAATCTGTTCCTGTTTGTTTCATCAGTGAGCGTTCTGTTAATGCAAGAAGAGTTTGGGCTCGGCTTTTGATATCTGGAGCTTCAAGGAGAGCTTGTTTTTCTGCTGGGGTAAAGGGGATAAGAGCTGAAAAAGCATTCACCAATATAGGTGTAGGGGCTTCTATGATACTGCTCCAATTATATTCCATTTCATGGATGGTCAGATATTTCTCAACAACATCAAGTAAGCTTTCTCGATGAATATTTTCTTCAATATCGAGTTCTTGTAAGTCTTTTATGTTTGATTGGATGAGAGCTGTTCGATAGGATTTTGTGTTTGTCAATTCTTGTTCTAAGGTGAAACGGCAAACACCTTGTAATATAATGAACAATTGTCCATTGCCTGTTTCACTGTAGTTTGTAATGCGCCCTATACAGCCTGTTTTATAAAGTTGTTTAGAAAAGCGGCCTGTTTCCGATGAAAAAAGGGGTTGAATAATACCCAAGAGACGGTCCGATACCATAACATTTTCAACCATTTCAAGCGATTCTGGTTCAAAAATGTTGAGGGATAAAAAACCACCGGGCAGCAAAAGTGCACCTTCTAAAGGAAAAAGAGCAATTTGTTTTGGAAGATCATTTTCGCAATTATAGGAGATATTACCAGCTTTCATGAGTATGTTGTAACCTTTATTCGGTAATTTTAGTCTGTCAATCATTGCATTTTATGACACTATTAACAAAGCAGAAAATCTACTTCTTGTGCATTAAAATTATACCTATAAAATACTTGAACTCCTTATTCTTAAAAAAATATGAAACCCTACTCTTAAGACTGAATTGCACAAGAAAGAATCTTGTTTTGCGATCTTTTTAGTGTGTGACGTTTTGCATGATTTTCAAGGGGCATTTTTGTCTTAAATTTCCTAAAACGTGTTCCTTACAATTTTTGTAAGCTTCAAAAGGATACTATTATAAATCTTTTGAAGCAGCTTATGCAAGTTTTAAAATGAGAGCCTGTTTATCACTTTACTAATGACAGTACGATAAAGATAGGTTATAGATTAAATCATGCTGGAAAGAGCGTTATCGTTTCTTTCATTCTTTTGCGGGAGAGTGCAGATTGCGAATTTTCGCAGTGCCGCCGAAGGGGAAATAGCCCATAATCTCTCAGGCTTTAAGGACCGTAAAAGGAAGAAGGCAGATCTGGAAAGTCGGGAGAGCCCGCGCCGAAGGTGTAAGCGAAAGGTCTTTTCGCGAGTCTCTCAGGTTGATGACAGAGGGGTGCAGAGACGTCCATATTGTGTGGGTGTTAGCGCAGCTTTGGAGTTATTATGGGCACAGAACAAGAAACATCTTTTTTAAAAACACTTCCTTTATATGATCTGCATGAAAAAGCAGGAGCGAAATTTGGTGCTTTTGCGGGGTGGAATATGCCTTTAACTTATCCTCTTGGCGTTTTGAAAGAGCATCTTCATACGCGTGCACATGCAGGACTTTTTGATATTTCTCATATGAAATTGATTGCCGTTGAAGGAGCACAAGCCGTGGAATTTTTATCCTATGCTTTTCCTATTGATGCAGCAGCTTTAAAGATTGGGCACTCACGGTATAATTATTTGCTTAATGAGCAGGCGGGTATTCTTGATGACCTTATCATTACACGTTTGGAAGAACACCGTTTTATGTTGGTTGCCAATGCGGGGAATGCTCAGGCTGATTTTGTAGAATTGGAAAAGCGTGCTGTTGATTTTGAATGTCAAGTGATTGCTCTTGAAAGGGTATTGCTTGCTCTTCAAGGTCCTGAAGCGGCAGCTGTTCTTGCTGATGCGGATTTACCAGGAAATGAATTGTTCTTTATGCAGGGATTCGAACCACAACAAGATTGGTTTATAACGCGTTCTGGGTATACGGGAGAGGATGGTTTTGAAATTGCTGTCCCCATAGGGCATGCGCATGCGTTGGCTGAAAAATTACTGAGTGATTCTCGTGTTGAGTGGATTGGACTTGCCGCACGCGATAGCTTACGGTTGGAAGCAGGGTTGTGTTTGCATGGAAATGATATTACCCCTGATACAACGCCTATTGATGCGGCTCTAATATGGGCTGTTCCTAAAAGTGTTCGAGAAAAAGCACAATTTTACGGTGCAAAGGCTTTTCTTGAAGCCCTGCAAAAAGGGCCTGCGCGTTGTCGTGTTGGATTAAAACCGCAAACGCGCCAACCTATTCGTGCCGGTGCGGTGCTTCTCGATGATCAGGGTAAGGAGATTGGCATGGTAACATCAGGCGGTTTTGGTCCTTCTTTTGATGGTCCTGTTGCGATGGGGTACGTCCCTATCGCGTATAAAGTTGAAGGAACAGAAGTTTTTACAGAACTGCGAGGAAAAAAGATTGCACTTTCAGTGCATTCTCTTCCCTTTGTTGAACAACGTTATTTTAAAGGATGATTTTTTATGTCGAAAACTTATTTTACACAAGACCACGAATGGCTTAGCGTTGACGGACAAATGGTGACTGTTGGGGTTACACATTATGCGCAAGAGCAATTAGGCGATTTAGTTTTTGTTGATTTACCACAAAGTGGGACAAAACTTTCCAAAGGGGAGGCGGCGGCTGTTGTGGAATCCGTTAAAGCAGCTTCAGATGTTTATTCTCCTCTTGATGGTGAAGTGGTCGAAATCAATGAGGCACTCGCTGATAATCCTGAACTGGTAAACCAAAAAGCCGAAACAGAAGGCTGGTTATGGAAAATGACAGTGCAGGATGAAACACAACTGGAAGAGTTGTTGGATGAAGATGCTTATAAGGCTTTGATTGGATGAGTGTGATGATCGAGCGTTCTTTTTCTTCTCGACATATTGGGCCTCGTCCTGATGAAACACAAAAAATGCTTGATGTTTTAGAGCTCGATAGTGTTGATACACTCATTTCTCAAGCGGTTCCCAATTCTATCCATTTGGGACGTTCATTAAACCTTCCCAAGGCTGCAAGTGAGAACCAAGCCTTAGAAGAACTCTCCAAAATGATGGAGCGTAATTGTGTGCATAAAAGCTTTATTGGGCAAGGATATCATGGAACTTATGTGCCTCCGGTTATTTTACGAAATCTATTTGAAAATCCAGCTTGGTATACCGCTTATACACCGTATCAAGCAGAAATTAGCCAAGGTCGTTTAGAACTCCTGTTTTATTTTCAGACATTGATTAGTGAACTGACAGGTTTGCCTGTTGCTGCTGCTTCCCTTCTTGATGAAGCAACTGCTTTAGCGGAAGCCAATGCTCTTGCTTTTCGTTTTTTCCGTGAGAAAAAAACAAAAATTTCTCTTCAGAGTCTTTTGCATCCTCAGACTTTGAGTGTTGTGCAAACGCGTGCTGAAACACAAGGCATTCGGATCAGCTTTGAGAAAGAAATTTGTCCTGATACAGCGGCAATTGTTCTCTCTTGGCCCGATACAAAAGGTTCTTTTCATGATTATAGTGAGGTCATAAAAGAGGCAAAGGAAAAAGGTGCGCTGGTTATTGTTGTGGCTGATCCTTTAGCGCTTACGCTTATGGAAGCACCGGCAAAATGGGGGGCAGATATCGTTGTTGGTTCTATGCAGCGTTATGGCGTTCCAATGGGGTTTGGTGGTCCCCATGCTGGTTACCTTGCGGTGAGTAATGCGCTCACACGCCTTATTCCAGGGCGTATAGTGGGGCAATCCGTCGATACAGAAGGGCGCGTTGGTTTTCGTTTAGCTTTGCAAACACGTGAACAACATATTCGGCGCGATAAAGCGACGTCAAATATTTGTACAGCGCAGGCTTTGTTGGCTAATATGGCAACCGCTTATGCGGTTTGGCATGGGCCAAAAGGCTTACAAGAAATTGCGCAGCGGATCCATCATTTAACATGTCGTTTCGTTGCTGGTTTAGAGGCTGCTGGTGTTTCTTGTGAAGCAGAGTCTTTTTTTGATTGTGTTAGCATTGTTGTGAAGGGAAAAGCGCCAGAGATTGCGTATCAAGCCAAGATGGATGGACGCCTTGTTCGTGTTTTTGATGATGACACCATTGCAATCAATTTTGATGAATTGTCGACAGAAGAAGATGCCTGTGCTTTAGCAAAGCTTTTGGGGGCACAACTGGTTGATCAGGCGTCTCCACGACTCTTTGGCAAAGAACGGGATGCTGCTTTTCTTTCTCAACCCTTTTTTCATGCGGTTCATTCAGAGACAGATATGATGCGCTTTTTGCGTCGTTTAGCGGATAAGGATTTGGCACTGGATCGGGCGATGATCCCTCTTGGTTCTTGTACAATGAAGCTTAATGCGGCGGCTGAATTGATGCCTGTGAGTTGGGCGAGCATGGCCAATATACACCCGTTTGTTTCACAAGAGGATGCGGCGGGTTATTTGGAGATGATCAATCAATTAAATGCGTGGTTGTGTGAAATTACAGGATTTGCGCAAGTCTCTTTTCAACCAAATTCTGGTGCTCAAGGTGAATATGCGGGGCTTTTGGCTATCCGACGCTATTACCACTCACGGGGTGAACATCAACGGACAGTTTGTCTTATTCCAGCGTCTGCACACGGTACCAATCCAGCTTCGGCGCATATGGCAGGCATGGAAGTTGTTGTGGTAAAATGTTTAAGCGATGGCGATGTTGATGTTGATGATCTCAAAATGAAAGCGCAATTGCATAAGGATAAATTGGCTGCTCTCATGATTACTTATCCTTCAACCCATGGTGTTTATGAGGAAAGCATTAAGGAGATTTGTTCTATTATTCATGAAAATGGCGGACAAGTTTATTTTGATGGTGCTAATCTCAATGCCCTTGTAGGGCTTGCGCGTCCCGCCGATATTGGGGCTGATGTGTGTCATATGAATCTTCATAAAACATTTGCTATTCCTCATGGAGGGGGTGGTCCTGGGATGGGACCCATTGGGGTCGCAGCACATCTCAAACCATTTTTACCAGGGCATGAACAAGATGGTACAACCCATGCAATTTCAGCAGCGCCTTATGGAAGTGCGTCTATTCTTGCCATTACGTGGATGTATATTCGAATGATGGGTGCTGATGGCTTAAAATATGCAACACAAATAGCCATTTTAAATGCTAATTATATTGCTGCACGTCTTTCATCGGCTTATTCTATTCTTTATCGAGGCAAACATGGACGTGTTGCTCATGAATGTATTGTGGATACACGCCTGTTAAAAGATCAGTATGGGGTGAGTGTTGATGATATTGCAAAACGTCTCATTGATTATGGATTCCATGCGCCTACGATGTCGTTTCCTGTTCCGGGAACTTTGATGATTGAGCCAACGGAATCAGAACCAAAAGCAGAAATTGACCGTTTTTGTGATGCATTACTCTCTATTGCTGAAGAAGCCAAAAAAGTTGGGAATGGGGTTTGGCCAAAAGACAATAATCCATTGGTGAATGCCCCTCATACAGTCGCAGATACTTTAGATGATGCTTGGGCGCGACCCTATTCGAGACAAGAAGCTGCTTTTCCCAATAGCTCCCTTGATCCAGCCAACAAATATTGGCCTCCTGTATCGCGGATTGATAATGTTGCGGGAGACAGAATGCTTATTTGTTCGTGTCCACCCTTGGGAAATACTTATTAAATAAAAAATATGTATTTAATTTGTTTATTTGTATAAAGAAAAAAAGCCCACACTCTCTGTGTGGGGTTTGTGCTTATTGAGAGCCATGCTCCTATGGCGTTATTTGTCTATTTTCTAGAATTTTTCTTTGTTTTTACAACATGAGCAAAATCGAAAAAGTTGACAAAAAAGCTGTACTTTGTAGGCGATAGGTATGCTCTCCTTTTTTCTATCGTATGACATGGTTTGAGTTGACTAGGCGTATCGGTTATTTCTAAGCCAATGTCCACATAAACGAGAGCTAAACCTATGGGGATAGGGTTCACAGTCTTGTTACATAGGTTGTGACATGCTACTCTTACCAAGGAGCCTATGACCCATTGCAGAAAGAATAAATTCACTTTTAGTGCTTTTGATAATAAAGGCAGGCGAAATTCTGTTGTCGCATCTCGTCAGTCTTTCAGATTTTCGAGCCAAGAATTGTCTCAATATTTCTCTTCTATTGGCTCTTTATGAAGATGACGCAAAAAATATGGATGAACACCTGTCAGAATAAGTAAACATAAAGCCAAATGGTGTTATGGTTGTTTTTTACAGAGTCTCTTGTAAAACAACGGGATATCTTTCCAGTTCATTGCAGGTTAGTTTTTGACTTTATGGCATTATTTTCTTGAGAGTGCGTATGCTTTAGCTGTTGCCTATCAATCTACATCCAAATCTAACACAGCATCATATTGGGGACAGAGATTGAAGAGAAAAAGAGCTTTATGAGTAAGTTCCAGCTTTTTTATGCCAGATGAGGGCGAGGGGATTGCGTATCTGTGGTGGGGTTATCTTTAAAATTGAAAGACAATCTCATTTTGGAAAAATGTAAAAGCTGTAAAGGTGAAAATCAATCCTCAGTTTGTCATCTCCTTTTAATTTAGCTTTACAGATTTCAAAAGCATCTAAAACAATGTTTTTTAAGAGTGGAGCTTCCACATTGCCTCATGCTTTTGTTTATTGTGTTCTTTAATGGGGTCACAACTCTCATGTAAAATAGAATGCCCCAAACAGAATATACTTGGGTTATTGATTCACGTGTTTCTTTTAAAGAGACCTTTCGCTTCCAATCTTATTTTGCGACGGCGGCTCGTGAAGGGTATATCGTACAAATCTATTGGGTATCCTATCTTTACGCTTGTGAAGGCATAATCCGGCATCATCATGCACTTTGCTTTCATACACTTCGTGAGAGTGCCTAATGGTATAACCTTTGGCACTTGAGATGGTTCATAAGGGTCTTATTCCCTATCCTAAATCATTTTTATCTATACGCAATCCAGCTTGTGGTATGCAAAAGAATAAATTTGTTGCTCACGATGAACGAGGGAAAAAGGCTAAAAACGAGAGAAACTTACGAGATTGGCTGTTTTGTTCCGTATGTAGAGAATGAATATTTTGACCAAATTGGGCATTCATTTTAAAAACTTGGCAATGAATTCTTTTCCGTTAATTTATGTGAAAAAGAGGTTCAATTTTTGTGTTTTGGGTGAAGTCCACTTTTATAAAACAGCCTATCAACTTGTTTATTGGGGGAACTTTGTGAATATGCGGTGTCTCATGATCATTTTATGCGATTAATTGTTGTAAAAACTTTCGGTAAAGCTCTCTGATTTTCTAAGCTGATGATTTGTAGCGGTTTATTTGTTTAAAAAGTCTTTCATGTGTAAATGTATCTATAGCGTGATCCAAGGGATGTTAAAATTTCATTGGGAAGGGTGTTGGCATCTGTAGCCACCTTTTCAAGTGTTTGATGGGGACCAATGAGTTCTACCCAGTCACCTGTTTGAGGTTTTTGATCAAGATCGGTTGTATCTACAATAATGGAATCCATAGAAACGCGTCCAACCATGGGAAGTTTATATCCATTGAAATAAACAGCTCCTTTATTTGAAAGAGCACGAAGCCAACCATCTGCATAGCCAATAGAAATGGTTGCAAGAGTGCTTGGTCTGCTGGTGATAAAAGCTTCTCCATAACCAACAGGTGTGCCTATATCAACAACACGGTTTTGAAGAACTTGGGCTTCAAGTTTTAAAACAGGTTTGAGAAGGGATGCGTGTTTTCCTGAAGGGTCGCTTCCGTACAGTGCAATACCGGGGCGAACAAGATCAAAATAAAAATCCATACCTAAAAAAATACCTCCAGAATTGGCAAAGGAAGCTCTACAAGGCGGCAGTTGCGCAAGGATTGTTTTGAAAGAGGTTAATTGGGCATCATTTGATGGGTGGGTATCATCTTCTCCGTTAGCAAGGTGACTGAGAATATATTTTATGTCTGCGGTTTCAAAAATTGTAGGGCGTTTGATGAGTTTTTGTAATTCTTTTTGATCAAGTCCTAATCGGTTCATATGGGTATCGATTTGAACAATTGCTGGAAATTTTTTATCCTTTTTTTGACAAATCTTTTGCCAAATTTCAATGGCATTCCAAGAGTTTAGGACAGGCACAATACCAGACTGTGCGACAAATTCTTCTGCTAAGTGTGGAAGTCCATTTAGAAGAGCAATCGTGACATCTGATGGTAAAATGCTTTTTAAGTGCAATGCTTCTCTAATTTGAGCAACAAAAAAAGTACGACAACCCGCTTGATAAAGGGCAGGAGCAATTTTGTGAGCGCCTAGCCCATAGGCATTTGCTTTGACAACGGCTGAACATTGTGTTGGCGCTACACGTTTGGCTAAAGTGATATAATTGGCAACAATGGCACTGACATTAATGGTTGCGACAGCGGTATAGAGTGATGTGTTTATTTCATCATTAGCGGATTTGTTCATTTTAAAATCTTATCTGTGTTTGTGCGTACGGCTTTTTCTTTAGTTATGTTACAGAGGTTCCTTAGGATACAAGGAAAAGATACTATTTGCGACGGTCAAAATCATAAATCTCCCATACTGAATTATGTACCATGAAAGCCATTTTTTATCTAAAATGATACTCTGGATATAAGAGATATTTTAGTTTTATTTGTGTTGTTAGCAACACGGTGTTTTCTGATAACTTGTGGAACATAGACTTTTGATTTTTACTTATTTTCTCTTGTTGAGGCATATTAAAAAAAATAAAGCATAATTTATTGTATTGTATCATTTTGAAGAGTGCAATGTTAGGCTGTTGGTTGCGGATGAGGTTGTTTTGATGAACCTGCATGGCTCTCTTAACAATGGAAAATATGCGTTGTGTGTTAAAAGCGAAGAAAGTGTAGTGATTGTTTAAGGCTCAAGATTTTTATTTTTCTTTGAATATAATTTGTATTGGCATTTTCTTCATGCGATTGATTTGGACATAAAAGTGTTAATCTTAAGACTTTTGTTTTAAGAAAATTGTTGGCAGATGGTGATGCACGTACTATATCACGTCAGGGATTCGAAATTTAACGTTCAATAAAGATATGGGGAAGTGTATGAATACGTCTGCTACCAATGTTCCGTCAAACAGCAGCAGCGTTGCTTCAAATTTTCCGATTCCTGAGAATGTATACGCTCTTACGGTTCAAGAAGTTTATCATTATACAGATCGTTTGTTTAAATTTCGCCTGAATCGTCCGGAAAGTTTTCGTTTTCGTTCGGGTGAATTTGTTATGATCGGTTTGCCAAATGCAAAAAAGCCGATTTATCGTGCTTATTCGATTGCAAGTCCCTTTTGGGATGAACAGCTTGAGTTTTTTTCGATAAAAGTTCCAGGAGGGCCATTAACTGAGCATCTGCAAAAAATTAAAATCGGTGATACAGTCCTTATGCGTAAAAAATCTACAGGAACTTTGGTTCTGGATGCTCTTATTCCTGGAAAACGCCTTTATCTCCTTTCAACAGGAACGGGGGTTGCTCCTTTTGCAAGCCTTATTCGTGATCCGGATACTTATGAAAAATTTTCAGAAGTTATTCTTATTCAAACAACGCGTGAAAAGAATGAGTTAACTTATGCAAAAGACCTTGTTTGCTCTTTGCAACAAGATCCACTGATTGGGGAATATGCACAACAGTTGAAATTTTATCCTATGACTACGCGTGAATCTTCTGAGCATATGGGGCGCATTACGACTGTTATGGAGAGCGGTGCTTTTTTTGAAACAACCGGTCTGCCCAAAATTCATCCTGATGAAGATCGGGTGATGATTTGTGGTTCCATGGCAATGTTAAAAGATTGTGCAAGGATGTGTGAAAGCTTTGGTCTTGTTGAAGGGGCGAATAATGTTCCTGCGACTTATGTTGTAGAGCGCGCTTTTGTAGAGTGATGGTAGGGGCTGGTGCTCCTTTTGCAAACCTTATTCGTGATCCTGAACTTTGTAAAAAATTTTCAGAAGTTGTTCTTTTCAAACATCGCATGAAAAGAATGCGTTGGCTTATGCAAAAAACCTTGTTTGCTCTTTGCAACAAGATCCATTGATTGGGGAATATGCACAACAGTTGAAATTTTACCCTATGACCACGCGTGAATCTTCTGTGCATATGGGACGTATTACGGCTGTTATGGAGAGCGGTGTTTTTTTTGAAACAACAGGCTTGCCCAAAATTCATCCTGATGAAGATCGGGTGATGATTTGTGGTTCCATGGCAATGTTAAAAGATTGTGCAAGGATGTGTGAAAGCTTTGGTCTCGTTGAAGGAACAAATAATGCGTCCGCACCTTCATGTTGTAGAGTGCGTTTTTGTAAAGTGAGAGAAGAGTTGTGACGCAGTATGCGCTAAGGCACTCATCGAATCCCAATCCTTTATAGCAATCAGCTGTTGGGGTGCTATCCAAGAACCGCCAACGCAGAAGACGTTAGGAAGTTGGAGCCATTGTGTTGCACTTTTTTGTGTTAGACCGCCTGTAGGGCAAAAGAAAATTTCAGAGAAAGGAGAGGCTAACGCTTGGATGAAGGCAAGACCTCCAGCGGTTTTGGCAGGGAAAAATTTAAGATATGAATAGCCTTTGTCTAAAGCTTGCATGAGTTCACTTGGGGTCATTGCACCAGGAAGAAGCGGAATTTCACTATTTTTTGCACAATTGATTAATTCATTTGATAATCCAGGGCTTACGATGAATTTTGCTCCAGCTTGTTCGGCTTGTTCGTAGTGTGTTGTGTTGAGAATTGTTCCAGCCCCAACAATAGCTTCAGGGACTTCTTGTGTCATTATCTGAATGGCTTTGAGAGCATGTGGTGTTCGCAAGGTGATCTCAATTGTTTTTAATCCGCCTTTGACAAGAGCTCGTGCTAAAGGTACAGCATCTTGTAAATTGTTGATGGTCAAAATAGGTATAACAGTTTGTCCTTGGAGGTATGATAAAAGGGTTTCTCTTTTTTGGCACATAATGTTCTTTCTTCGAGAGGATATTATTTATATCGTTTGATTAAGCACAATATGTTAAAGAGTAAATGAATAGATCTTGAAATTAGATGAAACGCGCGTTATGGCAAAAGACATGGAAAAGAATTTTAAAGTTGCTGCACTTTATTGCTTTGCAGATTTGAAGCATTATCGTCAATTACAAAAGCCTTTGCAGGATTTATGTCGGGCAAAGGATATCAAAGGAACCCTCCTTTTAGCACAAGAGGGAATTAATGGAACTGTTGCTGGTTCTTGTGAAGCGATTGAGGCGTTGATCGATTTTATTACGGCTGTGCCAGCGTTTCAAACGCCGGAAATTAAATATTCATGGGCATCAAAAATGCCTTTTCATCGCATGAAAGTGCGGTTAAAAAAGGAAATTGTAACAATGGGCGTTGAAGGGGTTGATCCGCTAAAAGTTGTTGGGACTTATGTGGAGCCTGAAGATTGGAATGCTCTTATTCAAGATGAAGAGACAATTTTGATCGATACCCGGAATGATTATGAATATGCAATTGGGAGTTTTCAAGGAGCGATTGATCCACAGATTAAAACATTTCGCGAATTTCCTGAATGGGTGCGTCAACATGAAGCTGATTTGAAGAAAAAAAAGAAAATTGCTATGTTTTGTACAGGTGGTATTCGGTGTGAAAAATCAACAGCGTATGTTCGTGAACTTGGGTATGACCAAGTGTACCATTTAAAAGGAGGAATTCTGAAATATTTGGAAACAATTCCAAAAGAGAGAAGTTTATGGTGGGGAGAATGCTTTGTTTTTGATGAGCGGGTTTCTGTGCAGCATGGTCTTGAGGAATGTGGACGCGAACTCTGTCGCGCGTGTCGTTCTCCTCTGAATGCTGAAAGCAAATTATCGCCTCATTATGAGGAAGGTGTTTCTTGTGAGGCTTGTTATAACACGCGTAGTGAAGCGGATAGAGAGCGTTTTCGTGAGCGCCATAGACAATTCCAATTATTGAAGTTGCGTGCAATTGATGCGCATCAAGGAACGTAAGAATATCCTTGTGTAGGGATTTAAGGTTTAGCATTTTTCTTTTAAATTCAAGAGAGAATCGCCTTTATCTTGGTAGAAAAATATTTCATAAGACCGGATGTTTTTCGGTCTTTTTCTTTACATTAATTTATTGATTGATAAATAATCATTATAGATTTTCCACTCTGCTTTATTTGATAGGAGATTGTATCTTTTAAATACTTTTCATTTTAAAATAGAAAAGCCGTTGACGAACAGTCTAGAACATTGATTTATAATAATTTACTGTTTCCATCTTGAATAAGAGATCTGAATATTGTGAGGTTTTTTTCATTCCAAGTCTGTTTCTATATTGAATCAATTAAAATCCATGTCTTTTGCACATTACAAGCGAGGAAAGTCCTGTAGAGTAAAATGATACAAGAAAGATATGCCTCTTATGAATCCTCTTAAATGTCAAGAGCTGTTGCACATTGGTTTAGTGCGTGATGATGATCGGCTCGCTCTTTTATGAAGCTTCAAGATGGTGAAACGCAGTTGAGTTATACCATATCGGCTCTATTATACAGTGATTTTACATGATCTCTTGCTTTAAGGATAGGGTGAAATGGATGTTGAAAGTACGGATGTTTTTTTAGGATATTAGTGAGCAAGATAAGGGGTGATGGGGGGAAGGATATCGTTATCTTTAAAGATGCTGCTGCTTCAGTCCAGATATCCCCAGATTTCAATGTTGGAATTCCTCACGTTAAAAGGATTTATAAGAGATATTTTACTCTTTTTTTCAACTTTTTTGTAGCCACACGCTGGTTTACACTTGTGATGTGAAAAGACATGATTGTGATTGATGCATTTGTAAGAGAGGGGAAAATGAAAGTATTTTAAGATTGGATTCTTGATCTAAGATTAGAATAATGAAAGTATCAATTATAAATGAATGTGTTGAGTGTGATATGTTGCGTTTTTTTTATAAAGAATGTTGGAAAAATAGAATGGGAAAGCTAAACAAGAGGCGCTTTTAAAGCAAGATTGTGATTTCTGTTGTACGGATTGTGTAGGGGAGTGATCTCATAAAAGTGGGCGGATGGCTTTATCTGGTGGCGGAGAGTGTTGCTTTTTAGCATCATGTTCTCTTGAAAGATTAAAAAATGTTTAAAAATAAAAAAATGATTGAAATGAGAGAGGATTCGTTTTATAGGACTCCTTGCCCAAAGTCGCACGTGCCTGTGGGTGTCCGCTGGTTCTCAAATGGTGAGGTCAACCGGTACGGTACCTGGAACTAACCGCTCCAGTCATTCTTGCAGCCAATTGCAAAAATGAGGACATCTTGAAGCAACGACGGTGCGGGCCTTTCTGGTGTCTTCCAGCTTTTAAATGCTGGGATTACTATAGAGGCACACCTCATTGCCTTCAGTGCGGAAGTGGTTTTCTCAACTCCAATCAAAAAGGCAGATAAAGTAGAATAACGCGGCTTTCGCGCTGTTCTTTCGCTGCATGCAATGCTAATTTCTGGTTTTTGGTGATCAGAATGGGGATGGTTGTTGTGTGTTTTTTGTCCTTTGGCTTTTGGCAGTTTTGGCTGTCCAAGCATAGAGTGGGGGAGCATTCCCTCAAGGAGAATTGCAGATGGCAACGCAACGTATTCGCGATTTTCTTGCAACGCATCGTTCTGAAGGTCCATGCTTAATTGTTGATCTTGATGTTGTTCGTGACAACTATTTAAATTTTGAAAAAGCTCTGCCGCAGTCTCGTATTTTTTACGCAATAAAGGCCAATCCAGCTCCTGAAATCTTGCGTTTGCTAAGTTCTTTAGGATCTTCTTTTGATGCGGCTTCTGTTGCAGAAATTGAAATGGCTTTAAAAGCAGGGGCAACGCCAGAGCGTATTTCTTTTGGGAATACGATTAAAAAAGAACGTGATATCGCACAAGCCTATGCATTGGGCGTTTCACTTTATGCGGTTGATTGTATTGAAGAAGTCGAAAAAATTGCACGTGCTGCTCCAGGAGCGCGGGTTTTTTGCCGCGTTCTTACCGATGGAAAAGGTGCAGAGTGGCCATTGTCACGAAAGTTTGGTTGTGTCCCTTCTATGGCGGTTGATGTGCTAAAACGCGCACACCAATTAGGTTTGCAAGCCCATGGTGTTTCTTTTCATGTTGGATCTCAGCAAGTTGATCTAAGTGCGTGGGATCGTGCTTTATCGGATGTCGCTGCGGTTTTTAAAAATTTAGAACAAGAAGGTATTTCACTGAAGTTGGTGAATATGGGGGGTGGTTTTCCAACGCGTTATTTAAAAGATGTTCCTACAGAACAAGTTTATGGTACGGCAGTTTTTGATTCATTAAAAAAGCATTTTGGCAATCGTATTCCTGAGACAATTATTGAGCCAGGGCGTGCTATGGTTGGCAATGCGGGTGTTATTCGCACAGAAGTTGTTCTGATCTCTAAAAAAGCTGATAATGATAATGTCCGATGGGTTTATCTTGATATTGGAAAATTTAATGGTCTTGCTGAAACGATGGATGAAGCCATTCGTTATCCTATTGAGACCCCTCATGATGATAAGGTTATGGAGCCTTGTATTTTAGCTGGACCAACATGCGATTCGGCAGATGTTCTCTATGAAAAAACACCTTATCCGCTTCCTTTATCCCTAACGATCGGAGATAAGATATTGATTCATGGAACGGGTGCTTACACAGCAACTTACGCATCTGTTGCCTTTAATGGTTTTGAACCTTTACGATCGTATGTGATCTGAAATTTCCTTGTAACGATAGGTGTTTTTAGATTTTTTGCTGTGCTCGTCATTGCACTATAAGAGGGTGGGTCATCGAGATGAACATGATTAATTTTCAAACAAAAAATGGGGCATGTTTTACACTTTTATTGGAGCAAGAAGCAGACAAGCCTTATCGAGAAATTTTGCTTGATGCAACGATGGGGCGTGGACGTAAACGTAAGTCATCAGAGGCTTTACGTCGTGGTCGGTTAGCGGCTCAAGGGCTTTCTTTTGTGGTTAAAAATGTATTTGGTGAGCTTGTGGGCAGTGTACGTCTTTGGCATGTGTCTTTTTTAAAAGAAAAAAATGAAACACAACATGCTTTACTTTTGGGACCTTTGGCTGTTGCTACTGAATGTTCTGGTATGGGAATAGGATCAATTTTAGTCCGCCATGCAATTGAAACAGCCAAAAAATTAGGATATGGCGCTATTTTATTGGTAGGAGATTTTGAATTTTATCAACGTTTTGGTTTTTCAAATCGCTTAACAGAAAATTTAGCTATGCCTGGTCCTTACGAAAAGCATCGTTTTCAAGGCTTAGAACTGATACCACACTATCTTTCTGGTTGTTATGGCACTTTGGTTGCGAGCGGAGAACGAGCCGTTTCTAGGCGTTTTCAGCATCATAAAGTGGCTTGAAGATTGTATTTATTTTGTTTTTCGATACTGCGGGCAGTAAAAAAGAGAGCCTATTGGCAGGCAACAAAGAGTTTGTACAGAGCATAAAAAATAAAATTACATGTTTGAAAACTTCTTAAAAAAACATATTCTTACCTTTTTACTCTAAAGAGAATAGCTTCTAAAGACAATGTTTTTCAAGTGGTATGAGCGTGTCGAATACAGGATTCTCATTTCAAATTTTATATGCAGAATCAAAAAATCATTGCTCTATATAGAGTAGCAGCTTCTGATCGTAAGGAAATGGGGACGTAAATAAAACTCAAAAGAATCATCAATCTTTTATGAAATACTTCAAAGAAAGAGGACACCATGGAGAATAGGAAAAGAAAAAGGTGATCCATTCTCGTAAGCTTAAAAAGAGTGAAGCGCACAGAATCTTACAGGATCGTTTTTATGAGGACAGTAGCGTAAAATAGATTGTCCGAAAGATGAGAAATCTCATGAGAGGGAAAATATTTTTTTTAATAGTTTTTTTGCCCTATGGTGAGAAATCAAAAATATTACAGAAAGAGCTGCTTTATTTTCTATGGTGTAGAGCCCTTATGATCAAGTCTTTATTTTACTATCCTCTCATCTAAAATAAGTTTTCATGTGAGATGTTATTTTTTTATGTCTAAAGAGTTATGCATTGAAAAGAATTTTTATCAGAAAAAGTTGTTTAGGATCATATGCTGACTTATCTTCTTCCTTAAGGGACGATAAAGTTATCGAGAATAGTAATAAGGTATTTCTCACTTTAAATTCAACTCAGTGACTTGGTGGAGAATCAGTGAGGGGCGGTATTTTTTTTGAGAAAAATGGTCATAAATGCCAAAAGTCCAAAAGTAATGGTTATGATAAAGAAAATATCACTAAAAGCCATAATCATTGCTTGTATGCGTGCCATACCAGACAATTGAGAAAGAGCAAGCGTATATGAATCAAAGGTCTCTGTCTTGAAAAATAAAGTAAACTTTGAAAGCATTTCAGTTGCTTGTCTGTTTGCGTAGTTCAGCGTTTCGGCTATTCGTTCGTAATGGAAGTCTGTGCGTTTTGTCATGAGAGTACTGATAATGGCAAGCCCTACAGCTCCACCCAGATTCCGTGTGAGATTAAAAAGTCCAGAAGCATTTTGCATGCGTTCTGGCGGCAGTGTTCCTAAGGCAATGTTATTAACAGGAACCATACATAACATTACAGAAGCACCACGGAAAACTTGCGGCCAAAAGAGTTGCCAAAAATCCCAGTTGTCCGTGATAGAACTCGCCATCCAAGTTCCTATTGCAAAGCCAAAAAGTCCTATCGCCATCATCAAACGTGCATCCATTCGTGCGGAAAGATATCCGGCAAGAGGTGCCGTTAATAACATGACAAACCCTGAAAGAAACAATGTTTCTCCAATCATGAGGGCATCATAATGGCGGATTTGGCTCAAATAAACGGGATAAAGATATGTGAGTCCATAAAGACCTATCCCTAAAGAAAAGGAAAAAATGGATGCAGCAGAAAAATTAAAATTAGAAAAAGTCGTAAGATCAACAATAGGCTCTTTTGCCGTAAATGCGCGCCAGAAGAAGAGGGCGGCAGACAAGATCATGATAATGAATAAGTCCCGAATCAGCCGATCATTTAGCCAATCATGACGTGCGCCTTCTTCTAGGACATACTCTAAAGTTCCCAGAAAAACAGCCATAGAAATGAGCCCCAACCAGTCAAATTTAGCCATGAGAGATGGATTTGCTTTATCAAAATCAATCAATTTCCAAGCGAGAATCGAAATAATAATCCCAAAAGGCACATTGATGAGAAAAAGCCAGTGCCATGATAAGAGATGACAGAGATAACCACCGACCGTTGGACCAATCGTGGGGGCGAGTGTTGCCACGAGTCCAACAACAGGGGTAACAACTGGGCGTTTGGAAGGAGGAAAAAGAACATAAGAGGCGACAAAAACGCTTGGGATAATTCCACCACCGATAAAACCTTGCAATGCACGATAGATAATCATCTCTCCAATAGATGTTGCTGTTGCACAAAGAACAGAAGTAATCGTAAACCCGACTGCTGATATGGTGAAGAAAACGCGTGTTGAAAGCAATCTTCCTAAGAACCCAGAAAGGGGTAACATGATGACTTCAGCAATGAGATAGGAAGTTTGAACCCATGAAATCTCTTCAGAGCTTGCAGCAAGACCAGCTTGAACTTCAGCTAAAGAGGAAGCAACGATTTGTATATCCAAAATCGCCATGAACATGCCAAAGGCCATAACGATGAAAATCACAATGTTACGGATTTCTATGCGCTCTTGAGACTGTATGGGCTTTGGTATCGAAGATGTCATAATAATGAGGTCATTTACTTGTTATTATAAGAGGCTTTTATCTTGTGGTTTTGTCCGTGTATCAACTTCTACTGAAACACTCATTCCTGCCCGGATATGTCCGGTCTTTAAGATTTCCTCTGGAATAGAAATACGTACCGGAATACGTTGGACAATCTTTGTAAAGTTACCCGTCGCGTTTTGTGGAGGAAGAAGAGAAAAAACAGCACCCGTTGCGGGTGAAATAGAAAGCACTGTTCCTGTAAAGACCTCCTTTTCGAAGGCATCAACAGAAATATAAGCCTTTTGTCCCGCATGAATATTTTGCAACTGTGTTTCTTTATAGTTTGCTTCGATATAAAGTGCATGGATAGGGACTAATGCTGCAAGGCGTTGGCCATTTACAACAAAATCTCCCGTTTTTGCTGTTAAATTTCCTATAATTCCATCAAATGGTGCACGTATAATGGTTGAATCAAGATCACGTTGTGCTTTTTCACGAGAAAGTTCTAAACTCTTTGTTTGGCTTTCTGTTTCACTTCGTTGT